>DWYU01000061.1 GCA_019118505.1 Candidatus Oscillibacter excrementavium | reverse complement strand
TTTTTATTCAATCAGGTATTGGCTCACTTTCCTCACGGTGTTTTCCGTCTTTCGCCTATCCTTGAAAGGGATTTTCGCCCATTCGCAGCATGGATCCATCTTTCATAGATGATCTATCCTCTCCCACCCGGCGGCCAGTTGTTCCGTGTCCAGCATCCGCTCATAGGCCTGCTCCGCCAGCAGTTGTACGCTCCGATCGATCTCCGCCTGAGTGGTCAAGTACAGCTTCCGCAGGCACCGGGGATTGCACTTCTCCGGCGCCACCCGGGCCGTGCCGGCGAGGCTTTGGATCTCTCCCGTCACCTGGGTCCGCCGCAGGGGCTTGCCGCTTCTGGTGACGAACACCGGCCCCGCCGTCACCCCCTGCCGCCGGCAATAGGAGAACAGCTCCTCCCGCAGGCAGGCTGGCAGCTGGACCCACCGTTTCTCCCCGCCGGAGCCAGCCAGCAGGCGGCCATCCTCAACAGACTCCACCGTGACCTGGGGCAGCTCCCGGACATGGATGCCCGTCAGGGCAATGGCCTTCACCAGAAGATACGTCCGCTCCTTTTCCAGCGTCCGGGCGGCGGACAGCAGCCGCAGATATTCCGTCCGGCTCAACTCCGGCTGCGGCTCCGGCGCCGCCTGCAGCTGTCCGATCAGTTGCAGGTCCCGGCGGTCCAGAAACTCCAGCAGGCCGTTGACGGCGGAGACATGGGTGTTCACCGTGGCCGGGGCGTAGCCCTCCGCCAGCAGCGCCTGCCGCCACGCCTCCAGCGTGTCCCGGCTGACCTGCTTGTCCGGCGGCAGGTAGTCGTAGAACGCCTTCAGCTTGGCAGCGTAAAACCGCACGGTCTCCTCCCGGCGGCCCCGGCCGCTCAGGTCCGCCAGATAGGCCTGGATGGCCGCCTGGCTGACCTCCACGCCGGTCTTTTTCAGCGGTGCCGCCCTTTGGCGGGCCGCGCCTGCTCCGCGCATCTCTCAGCCCCCTCTCAACAAAATCAATATTTTGAATACGTCCGCAGATAGAAATCGGCCGGGAGGGTGTGGATTTTGAGCGGGTCCGCCCCGTCCGAGCACTCTCCCGGCCCTATCAGGGCATGAAAAAGGGGACCGAGAAAAAAGATTTTCTTCCCGGCCCGGTTTCGTGCGCCCAAAATCAGGAACTCTCTTGCGCTTTTTGTCGATCCGTGCTATAATTGAGCCACTTTATGTAGGAAAAAATGGAGGGTTATCCCGGTTCTTACTGCAAAATATTGATTTTGCCTATGACACCAGTCCCAGCCGCTCCATCTGCCGGGCGTGCTCTGCGCCGGAGGCCGCCAGGTAGAGCCGGGTGGTCTCGATGGACGAATGTCCCAGCACGTCGGCCAGTTTGACGATGTCCCTGCAGGCCTTGTAAAACGTCGTGGCGAACAGGTGCCGCAGGTTGTGGGGGAACACCTTCGAGGGCTCTACCCCGGCGTATTTGCAAAGCCGTTTCAGTTCCGCCCAGATCTGGCGGCGCGATAAACTCTTTCCGCTTCTGGTGAGGAAGATCTCACCGGAGGCGGTTTTGTGTTTTTGGGCGTACTTCAGCAGTTTCCGGCACAGCTTGGCGGGGATCAGGATCGTGCGGATCTTGCCTTTCAACGAGATGTCTGTCCGCCCCCGCCGGGCGGCCTCCACGGTGATATATTTCACCTCACTGACCCGGATGCCGGTGGCGCAGATGGCCTCCATCAGCAGGGCCAGCCGCTCCTGACCGCGGGACTGAGCGGCGGCAAGCAGCCGCTCGTACTCCGGGCGGGTCAGTTCCCGGCCCGCGTCCCGGAACAGCCGGCGCTGGACTTTCAGGAATTTTACCTGGCAGTCATCCCGGCCCAGGAAGTGAAAAAAGCCGTTCAGGGCTGCCAGCATGGCATTGATGGTCACCGGGGCATAGTCCTGAGTGAGCAGATGGGCCTTCCATTCGGCGGCCAGCTCCCGGGTCACCGGTCTGCCGCCCGCCCAGGCGGCAAAGGTCCTCACATGGCGGAGATAGTTTTCAATGGTGCCGGCGCTCCGCTCCTCGCCGCAGAGATGGGCGTTGTAGGCGGCGAACTGATCGCCGGAAATGTTCCATGCATACATTGGATTTCCTCCTGCAAGATTTTTCTTTATTGTATCTTGTGGGAGGGACATTATGTGCGGGGGAGACTGCGGGCCCCCCGCTTTCTTTCCTCTGTTTTCGTTTGTTAGTCGTTCTAGGCAAGACCAGCGCATATCAAACACCTATTAATGAAGCCCTGTCAAATTGACAGGGCTTCATTTTCACGAGGGGCGAGGGTGGTTCCTCGATGCAGTTGTTACCACTTGGCGGGTTTCTCCACATGGGCGGGCTTCTCGAAGCCCAGGGTCTTATACACGAACTCCGGAATGTCGTTGGGGTCCTTGTAGACCGCGAAGCCGCAGCTCTGCTTTGCAAACATGTAGCCGGGGACGTCGCGTTCCTCGGGCAGGGGGCAGTTGACCATGACCAGCCAGCCGATCTGCTTGATGGACAGGATCTCCTGCCGAGGGGCATGGACACAGTAGACCGGGAAGTTGTCAATGTTCCAGGTCTGAGGGCAGGCCTTGCAGAGCACGCACTTCTGAGGGGCCTCACAGACATGCCGGGTCTCCTGCAGGAACTGGCCGGAGCCGCAGGGCCGCATCCAGACGACCACCTTCTCGTCATCCTCCATGATCTCCAGGGGCTCGCCGTGGGTCTCCAGACCGCCGATCTGCTCCAGAACGGCCTCCTTGAACGTGCCGTTCAGCGTCACGTCGATCATGTGCTGCCAATAGTGGGGGGGTGACGCTGGCCATGGTGGACCACAGGGCCTCGGGGCCGGCGTGATCGTAGACGCAGCCCATGATGGTGGTCTCCCACCCGATCCGCTTGTCGTGGCTGTGGCAAAACATCAGATACTCATGGTCCAGGAACTTGTCGAAAGCGTCGTAGTCATCGCCGGCCCCGATCATCTGCAGGCCCTGCTGACGGCGCTTGTCGGGAGGACTCCCATCAGATGACATCATTGGCGCACTCCCAACAAGTTCTTCCCTGGATTCATGGGGCGGAATTTTCCCCCAGAGCTGTTTTCACCGCGTCCACCGTCGCGCCGCCGCTGAAATGCCCGCCGCAGCCGACGACGAATTCCCCGATCACGGTACCCTCTGAGTCGTAGAGGGGAACCATAAATTCATGTGGACATGTTTCGGCGGGGAGGCTGGGCAGGGCGGCACTGTCGGCGTCTCGGACGTATCCGGCTTCGCCGCGGGTGCCGAGAGCCGCGGTCAGATCGGGGTTATACCCTACATAGTTTGCCAAGCTGCTTGGGCCGTAGCTCTCCCCGGTACTGTTCCTGGGGTAATCGCCGTTTACAAGGGTCTCTGCGGCAGCCCGCTGTTTGGAGGGATCCAAACTATCCCAATTTCCAACGTCATATTCTCTCATCATATAGTGGTCTTTCGACACAAAGAGCTTATAAAAAGTGCCGTCAATGGAATAGTAGGACTCCGGGTCATCGTCTGGCAGCAGCGTACCGCCTCGGGCCGAAATCAGCGTGGGATCCCCCCTCAGAGCGTTTTGATATGTTTGGGGGAGACCTGCTTGGCCTCTGGGATCTGCATATTCAGCTGCCTCCTCATCTTCGGCCCCATCGCCAGGCGGCTGGGTGAGCGTGGAAATATCTGGCTCGCGCGCTTGGCTCTGGCCGACTTCCGCTATAGAATCCCCCGAAGTCCAATTCGTTTTCCCGGTGTCACCTTCTCGCGTGGCAGAAAGAATCGGGTCGTTCAACTGAGCCCCATTGGAGGGCGTGTTTTGGAGGCCCGAAGAGACAGAAGCATGTCCGGATACGCCAGCCGGTCTCGGATTTTCCTGAATGACAACAGGGCTTCGCATGGACACTGCTGCTGCCGAGCCGCAAAGCAGAAGAGCCAAAATTATACCAACAGAAAACATTTTCTGCTTTTTCGTAAGTGCTTTGGCGTGAAGCATTTTTGTTACCCTCCTTTGAAGTAATCTTGCGGAAGAGATGGATGCCGTCAGACCTTCTGGCATTTCCCGATAGCAGGCCGTTTTCAGTAGGACCCGACCATAATCGATTCGCTCCTGTGTTGACCACTCCGACACAATCCGTTCATCACAGCTTGCCTCACTGAGTTCGACTAGCTTTCGATTCCACAGCCAGACCAGCGGATTCCACCAATGGACCGCCGATGCAAACATAGAGAGCCAGCGGATCCATAAATCTCCGAATTTTATGTGTGTCAGTTCGTGTAGAAGAATATACTGCTGCTCCCGGTTGGAAAAATTTCGGCTCGGCAGAATAATGGCGGGTTTCAGTAGCCCTGTGGCGAAAGGAGTGGGGACTGCAGAACTGAACTGGATTCGGACGGCCCTCCGGATATGCAGCTTTTGCAGACAGGTCCGGAATATAAGCTGTGTGTCTGGCGACACCTCAAGCAGTCCTGCTTGCCGCAGGCACCGCTTGAATTTTGTAAAGCGCAGAAATTTATAAATCAGGATGGCTGCTGCACACAGGCCCCATAGCGCTGTGAAGGCTTGACCAGTGGCGGAGGAAATCGACAGCTGCGGCAGCGCAGCCGCTTCCGTCGGCGCAGCGCCTGGAACTGCGTCGGGAAGCCGGAGCCCAGATGTTGCGGGCAGGACTGGCATCATTTCCGAAGAAGGAGTCTGCGCCGCTTCTTGCAAGACTACATTAAAAAAACTCAAACACGGTCCAATGGGAAGCAATAGAAATATCAGCACGAATTTCATAGCCGTATACTGCTGGCGGGCGCTAAGCCGATTCTCCGTGAGCCGGAATAAAAGAAAACATAAGAGGATTAACACAGAGGCACTCATACTCATGAGAAAAAGGAGTTCAGTCACGGGACACCTCCTGATCGAGCCACTGTATCAGCTCTTTATACTCATGCTGGCTGATTTCCTTTCCACCATAGAAGGCAGTCAGAAAATTCTGAAGGCTACCGTGATACATAGAGTCGATGACATTGGCTGCCTCCCTCTGACGATACTGCTCCTTGGATATGGCTGGGGCATACAGGTTCGCTTTCCCCTTCCGGGTCACAGTCAGAACGCCTTTGTCTGCCAGGCGGGTCAGAAAAGTGGCGATTGTCTGCCCTTTCCAACCCTTGTGGGCAAAGACTTCCAGTAAATACGCGGTGGTTACGGGGGTGGCCGTCTCCCAAATCACCTGCATGATTTCCATCTCGGATTCCGAAAGGCTTTGAAACGCTGCCATATCGATCCACCTCCATTTTCTCATTCACTACAACTATGTAGTATATTTTCATATGTACTACATGGTTGTAGTGATGTCAAGAGAAAATTTGAGGGGATAATCTTCCCCTCAAAATCTTGCGCCTGTACGGAAGTTATGTTACTATTTTAACGGTATTGGTCAGGAGTCGCCATTTTCAATCGCACCGCTGTTATCTACAAGTGGACGTGGCCGATTCAATGATCCGTATTTAGACAGTTGGGGAAGAATTGTCAACCGGCGGTTGACGTTTTGCGCGCTATATTCCGGACAAAGAGGGGCATCTGAAATATGTCCATCGATATTAAGAATCTGATTGCCGATGCACTGCTGGAGCTATTCAACGAAAAGCCCCTTGCCAAGCTCTCCATTGCCGACATCCAAAAAAGTCCGGCGTGTCCCGTCAGACGTTTTATAACCACTTCCGGGATAAGAATGATTTGATTCCATACATTTACCTGAGCCGCATCATCGTCAACTGGAGAAGCGTGGACTCCGATCTGGACTACTGCAGGAAGTTTGACTTTCAATGGCACCAGAGATACTACGGCGACAAACCCATGCCGGACGGGACGGAGCCCGGGACTGCCGCGAAGGGATGACGGCGGATATGCGGCGTCCCTTTGAACGAGAATCAGCGGGGAATGTGATTGGGAGGCGTATCGCTGTATGGAACTTCGCACCTTACGTTATTTTCTGGCGGCAGCCAGTGAGGAGAATATCACCCGGGCCGCGGAGCTTCTCCATGTGACCCAGCCGACGCTGAGCCGCCAGCTGATGGACCTGGAGCGGGAGCTGGGCACCACGCTGATGTACCGGGGCAAAAAGGGCATGACCCTCACGGAGGACGGCCTCTTTTTCCGCCAGCGGGCGGAGGAGATCGTGGAGCTGGCGGATCGCCTGGAGCAGTCCTTTGTGGAGCGGAGCACTGAGGTGAGCGGCGTCATTTCCATCGGGGCCACCGAATCGGTGGGCAGCCGCCTGTTCGCCAAACTCATCAAGCAGTTTTCGGACAAGTACCCCCTGGTGAAGTTCGATCTCTACAACGAGATGGCGGACTACATCAAGGAGCGGATGGACAAGGGCCTGATCGACGTGGGGCTGCTGCTGGAGCCGGTGGACACCTCCAAGTACGACTTCGTCCGCCTCTCCCAGAAGGAGACCTGGGGCGTCCTGATGCGGGCGGACCACCCGCTCTCCGACCGGGAGACCCTCCGGGCGGAGGAGATGCGCCCCTACCCCCTGATCCTGCCCCTGCGGGAGCGGGTGCGGGCGGAGATCCTGAACTGGCTCAACGCCGAGGAGAAGGATCTGAACATCCCTCTGAGCTACACGCTGCTGTCCAACGCTGTCCTGCTGGTGGAGGAGGGATTGGGCTGCGCCTTCTGCCTGGACGGCGCCTTGGCTATCCGCAGCAGTCCGGACCTGCGGTTTATCCCCATCGCGCCGGAGCACACCACCCGCAGCGTGCTGGTGTGGAAGAAGAACCACCTGTTCACCCCGGCGGTGTCCCTGTTCATTCAGGAGATCAACATGCTCCGGGCCAAGATGATTTAGGAATCTCTGGGACCCCCAGTCCGTTTGGGCTGGGGGTCCCTTTTTGGAAAAATCCATGCGTTTCACGTATGGTTCAAGATAAAAGATAAGTATTAGACATTTAACGCTCCTCTTTCTATAATGGAGGCGATCTGAGACGGGGAGCGCCATTTGTGTTCCCCATCTGACAAGGAGGAACCTGCATGAGACGATGGCTCTCGCTTCTTTTGCCCGCAGCGCTGCTTCTCTCCCTGGCCGCCTGCGGCGTATCCGGCGAGGAGGCGGCCCCTTCCGGGGACCCGCCGGAGACCGCCGTGGAGGGAACCGGGGCGGCTCCTTCCGCCAACGGCGGCCACAGCGACGGTGGAACCCAGGAGGGCATTCTGGTGGCCTACTTCTCCTGGGCGGACAACGCTGTCCTGGCGGAGAATGTGGATGTGGTGACCTCTCCCAGTGTGGTGGCGCCGGGGAATGTCCAGCAGCTGGCCGGCTGGGTGCGGGAGGAGACCGGCGGCGACCTGTTCCCCATTCGGGTCACCGACCCGTACCCCAGCGACTGGGACGACTGCCTGGCCCGGGCCAATGAGGAGCGGGGCGCAGACGCCCGGCCGGACCTGATGGAGAACGTGGAGGATCTGGACCAGTACGGCACGGTGTTTCTGGGCTATCCCAACTGGTGGTACGGTGTCCCCATGGCGCTGCTGACCTTTTTGGAGCAGAACGACCTGTCCGGCAAGGACGTGTACCTGTTCTGCTCCCACGGCACCGGCGGCCTGGCCCGGAGTGTGGAGCTCATCACAGAGGCGGCGCCGGAGGCCAACATCTCCGACAGTATCTTTGACTGCTATGAGGAGGATGCCGCCTCTTCCGAGGCGGACATCAAGGCGTGGGTCCACGAACTGGGATTCGGCCCGGCGGACAACACAGAGCAAGCGCAGACCGCCAGGCAAATCCAGGTGCAGTCTGACGGCGGCACGGTGGTCTATCAGCTGAATGACAGCGCCGCCGCGGACGCTCTGCTGGCCCAGCTTCCCCTCACCGTGGAGGTGGAGGACTACAGCACCAACGAGAAGATCTTCTACCCGCCCCAGGCGCTGGACACCGCGGATGCCCCGCCGGCAGAGGGCGGCACCGGTACCCTGGCCTACTACGCCCCCTGGGGGGACGTGGTGATGTTCTATGGGGACTATAACGCCAGCAGTTCGTTGTATGAACTGGGGCAGGTGGTCTCCGGCGGGGGGGCTGGTGGGCAGCCTGTCCGGGACAATCACCTTAACAGCTGTATCATAAATTTGAAACGATCAGGAGGAATTGACAATGAGCAGAACCTTAGTTGCGTTTTTCTCCGCCAGCGGCACCACCAAGCGGGCCGCGGAGAACCTGGCGGATGCCATCGGGGCGGACCTGTACGAGATCCGGCCGGCGATCCCCTATACGGCGGCGGATCTGAACTGGCAGGACCGCCGCTCCCGCAGCTCCGTGGAGATGAATGACCCGGCCTCCCGTCCGGCGCTGGCCGGGCCGGAGGCGAACGTCTCGTCCTATGACCGGATCTTTTTGGGCTTCCCTATCTGGTGGTATACCGCGCCCCACATCATCCGGACCTTCCTGGAGCACGCGGACTTCACGGGAAAGACCATCATCCTGTTTGCCACCTCCGGCGGCAGCGGATTGGGCGACACAGCGGGAGAGCTCGCCTCCAGCTGTCCGGGAGCCATCATCAAGACCGGAAGAATGCTGAACGGCCGCCTGTCGAAGGAATCCCTGCGGCAGTGGGCGGAGAACGCGTAAAAACCGGAAAGAAGGCAGATCGTATGAATCGAGAAGAACGAACGGGACAGAAGATGCAGGAGCTGTTTCACAGCCCCGCCGCCGGGGAGGAGGGGACCGACCCGGAGTTCATGCAGATCCTCCAGCGGTATATCTTCGGGGAGCTGTGCTACACCGGGAGCCTGGACAACCGGATGCGGGAGCTGGTGACCATCACCGTCCTGACTGTGCTGAACACCCTGCCCCAGCTGAAGGCCCATCTGGGGGCCTGCCTGAACGTAGGCTGCACCCCGGTGGAGCTGCGGGAGGCCATTTACCAGTGCGCGCCCTTCATTGGCTTCCCCAAGACCCTCAATGCCATCGGCGTGCTCAACGAGGTGCTCACCGCCGCCGGGATCAGCCTGCCCCTGCCCAAGCAGGGCACCGCGGCCGAGGGTGAGCGGTACGAGAAGGGGCTGGCCATCCAGAAGCCGGTGTACGGGGACGAGATCAAGGACCGCTACACCTGGCTGCCGGGGCCCTTTGACGAGGCGGTGCCCCGGTTCCTGACGGAACACTGCTTCGGGGACTTCAACACCCGCACTGGCCTGGACGGCAAGACCCGGGAGCTGCTGACCGTCATCATCCTGGCCGCCATGGGCGGCGCGGAAGTGCAGGTGAAGAGCCATGTGGAGGGCGCCCTAAAGGTGGGGAACACGAAGGAGGAAGTGGTGTGCGCCCTGGTCCACGCCAGCGCCTATATGGGCATCCCCCGTCTGTTCAACGCCCTGAACACCTGCAAAGAGCTGCTGGCGGAGGGCTGACGCCTCTGCCGCATTTCAAACGAGAACAGCGAATTTTTGGAGGAATTGATCATGACACAGAACAAGAAGCTCCCCAAGCTGGCGCTGGGCGCCTGGGCCTGGGGCAATGATGGAACCTTCGGCGGCCAGCACACCGCCGCCGACCTGCGCCCCGTGTTTGACGCGGGCATGAAGGCAGGCCTCAACCTGTGGGACACCGCCTACGCCTACGGTATGGGCGCCTCGGAGAAGGTGCTGGGGGCGTTTTTGAAGGACTATCCCCGGGACAGCGCGCTCATCTCCGACAAGTTCACTCCCCAATGCGCGAACCCCAGCGCGGACAATGCGGTGATCGACCTGTTTGAGACCAGCGCCAGGCTGCTGGGCACCGATTACATGGACTTCTACTGGATTCACAACCCCATGGACGCCCCCAAGTGGACGGAAAAGCTGATCCCCCTGGCCAAGAGCGGCAAGATCGGGGCCATCGGCCTCTCCAACCACAGCCTGGCCGAGGTCAGGGAGGCCGCCGCCATTTTGGAGAAGGAGGGGCTGCACATCTCCGCCATTCAGAACCACTACAGCCTGCTGAACCGCTCCAGCGAGACCTCCGGCATCCTGGACTACTGCAGGGAGCACAACATCACCTTCTTCGCCTACATGGTGCTGGAGCAGGGGGCCCTGTCCGGCAAGTACGACACCCAGCACCCCTTCCAGGAGGGCAGTGACCGGGCCAAGGTCTACAACCCCATGCTGCCCCAGCTGGAGAAGCTGAACGCCGCCCTGAAGGAGATCGCCGCCCGCCACAGTGTTGCCCCCGCCCAGGTGCCGGTGGCCTGGGCCATCGCCAAGGGCACCCTGCCCATCATCGGCGTCACCCAGGTGAGCCAGGTGGAGGACGCTGCCAAGGCCGCGGCCCTGACCCTCTCCGCCGACGAGATCGCCCGGCTGGAGGAGCTGGGCGGCCAGGCCGGAGTGAACGTGATCCGGTACTGGGAAAAGGAGATGAAGTAAGCCATGAAGATCGTGGTGTTAGAGGGCAGCCCCAACCGAAACGGCTCCACCCACATTCTGGCGGACTGCTTCCGCCAGGGGGCAGAGGAGGCCGGCCACACCGTGGAGCTCATCGACGTGGCTCACGCTGATATTCACCCCTGCACCGGCTGTATCCACTGCGGCTACGAGGGCCCCTGCGTCCAGAAGGACGATGTGGAGGGCATCCGCAGAAAAATTCTGGATGCGGATATGCTGGTGTTCGTGACGCCCCTGTACTACTACGGGATGTCCGCTCAGTTAAAGGCTCTCGTCGACCGGTTCTGCGCCTTCAACAGTTCCATTCAGGGCAAACACATGAAGTCCGCCCTGATCGCCGCCGCCTGGAACAGCGACGGCTGGACCTTTGAGGCCCTGGAGGCCCACTACAAGACCCTGGTGCGGTACCTGAACCTCACCGACATGGGCATGGTGCTGGGCAAGGGCTGCGGCTCCCCCTCCATGACGAAGCACTCCCCCTACACCCAGCGGGCCTATGAGCTGGGTAACCGGCTGAAATAAGGGGGCGCGGCAATGGAAATCGTAAAACTGCGCAACGGCGTGGAGATGCCCATAGAGGGCTTCGGGGTCTTTCAGGTTCCCGAGGAGACCTGTGAGCAGGTGGTGCGGGACGCCATTTCCACAGGCTACCGCCTGATCGACACCGCCAGCTCCTACCAGAACGAGAAGGCCGTGGGCCGGGCCATTGCCGGCTGCGGTGTGCCACGGGAGGAACTGTTCATCACCACCAAGGCCTACATCCAGCAAATGGGCTATGAGAACACCAAGCAGGCCTTCCAGGAGTCCCTGGACAACCTGGGGCTTGACTATCTGGATCTCTATCTGATCCACATGCCCTTCGGGGACTACTACGGCTCCTGGCGGGCGCTGGAGGAACTGTACCAGGAGGGGAGGATTCGGGCCATCGGTGTGTGCAACTTCCTGCCGGACCGTCTGCTGGATCTATGCTACAACGCCAAAATACAGCCCCAGATCAACCAGATCGAGCGCCACCCCCACTACCAGCGGGCGGAGGAGCTGGCCCTGATGGGAGAATTGAACGTGCAGCCGGAGGCCTGGGCCCCCTTCGCCGAGGGTTTGAAGGGGATGTTTACGGAACCGGTCCTGCAGGAGATCGCGCAAAAGCACGGCAGGACGCCGGCCCAGGTGATCCTCCGCTGGAATGTCCAGCAGGGGGCATCGTGATTCCCAAGTCGGTCCATAAAGAGCGGATGGAGGAAAACCTGTCCATCTGGGACTTTGCCCTGGACGAGGAGGATATGAAAAAGATCACAGCCCTGGACCAGGGCGTACCCTCCATGCTGGATACCCGGAAGGTCAGCGAAGTGAAACGGGTCTACGACTATCTCAACAACCCGGTGCTGACCAGCCTTTGAGTTTGGAAAGGACGAACGCTATGAAAAAACTGCTGACCATGCTCCTGGCCGGGGCCCTGGTTCTCTCTCTGGCCTCCTGCGGCGGGGAGACCGCCCCGGAGGAGACGGAGGAAGAAACCGCCCAGCCCACCACGGAGTCGGAGGAACCCGCCGCCGAAGCAGAGGCCACAGGGGATGCTGTTCCGGAAGAGGATGGCGGCACCCTGATCGCCTACTTCTCCTGGTCCGGCAACACGGAGCAGGTGGCCCAGCTCATTCAGGAGGCCACTGGCGGGGATCTGTTTGAGATCGCCCCCGCCGTCCCCTACACCGACGATTACGACGAACTGCTGGACATCGCCCGGCAGGAGCAGTCCGAAGATGCCCGCCCGGCCCTGGCAAACCAGGTAGAGAACTGGGGCCGCTACGACACCGTCTTTGTGGGCTATCCCAACTGGTGGAGCGACGCCCCTATGGCGGTGTACACCTTCCTGGAGTCCTACGACTGGACGGGCAAGACGCTGATTCCTTTCAACACCAGCGCCAGCGGCGGCTTTGGCCGCAGCCTGGACAATCTGGCCGGGAGCGCGGCAGGGGCTACGATCCTGGAGGGTCTCTCCTTCACGGAGCGCACCCTGGGAGACGCCCAGAGTGAGGTGCCCGCCTGGCTGGACGGCCTGGGGCTGTCCTGAGGAACCGGAAAGGCGGTGAACCCATGAAGCCGAAGGTGACCGTGAAACTCGCGGTGGATGTGCTCCTGACCCTGGGCCTGCTGTTCCTGATGGGCTACCAGTTCTGGGGAGATTTCGCCCATGAGTGGGCGGGAGCGGGGATGTTTGTCCTGTTCCTCCTCCACCATGTCCTGAACAGAAGCTGGCACCGGAGCCTCTTTCAGGGAAAATATAACCCCGTCCGGGTTTTGCAGCTGGTGATCGATCTGCTGGTGTTCCTGTCCATGGCGGGCCTGATGATCAGCGGGGTCATCCTCTCCAACTATGTGTTCGCGGCTCTCCCCATTCGGGGCAGGATGGGCTTTGCCCGTCTCCTGCACATGGCTGCCTCCTACTGGGGGTTCGTGTTGATGGCCCTGCACCTGGGGCTCCACTGGGGGATGTTTCTGGAGATGGCCCGTAAGGCCCTAAATCTTCGGCCTTCCCGGCCCCGGCAGGTGCTGCTGTCCATTCTGGGCGGGTGCGTGGCGGTCTATGGGCTCATCGCCTTTGTGCGGCGGAATCTCATCACCTATATGTTGGCGCGGACCCACTTCGTGTTTTTTGATTTCAGCGAGCCCATCCCCTTGTTCTATCTGGACTACCTGGCCATGATAGGCACATGTATCTTCCTGGCCTACTATGCCGCCCGGTTTCTGCGGAAGCGGGCCGGGGGAGAGCGGCAGATCCGCTGATCAAAATTCTGTAATTTTCTTTTAGGAGGAACCTTTATGAAAAAGAACATTGGCAACGCGCTGGCCCTGTATCCCACGCCGCTGGTCGTGGTGGGGGCCATGGTGAACGGCAAGCCCAACTGGACCCTGGTGGGCCACCTGGGCATTCTGGGCCACGACCACGTGATGGTCAGCATGGTGGCCGCCCACTACTCCAACCGGGGCATCCGGGAGACGAAGGCCCTGTCCATCAACATCGTGGACGAGGCCCTGCTCCCCAGGGCGGACCGCTCCGGCTGCGTCAGCGGTAACAAGGAGGACAAGAGCGAGCTGTTCGCCTGGCACGCCGACGACGCCACCGGCGCCCCCATGATCGACGACGCCCCGGTGACCATGGCCTGCAAGGTGGAGGACATCTACCAGACGCCGAACTTCGAGAGCTTCATCTGCACCATCGCTGCTACCTACGCCGAGGAGAATGTCCTGACCTCCGAGGGGAAGATCGACTATCGGGCCCTGAAGCCGGTGCTCTTCGAGATGCCCACCTATGAGTATCTGAAGACCGGGGAGGTTCTGGGCAAGTGCATGTCCTACGGAAAAGAGCAGCAGGCATAAACCGGCCCCGGCGTTTGGAAGGAGGCGACAGGCCATGGACCACACGAACGAACCCCGGTTCCTGATCGTCTCCTACTCTTACTCCGGGCACACCCACCGGGTGGCGGAGGCCCTGCAACAGATCACCGGCGGCGACTGGTGCGAGATCTACCCCTGGCAGCCCTATCCCGCGGCCTTCCCGGAACTGCTCTCCCAAGCCAGAAAAGAGATTCAGGGGCATGTCCGCCCCAGGCTGCTCCCCGTTTTCCATACGCCGCGGCCCTATCCCGTCATCTTTGTGGGCACCCCCAACTGGTGCGGCACCCTGGCGCCACCTCTGGCCTCCTGGCTGTATCATAACGACCTGTCCGGGAAGCGGATCCTGCCCTTCTACGCCCACTGCGGCGGCGTCCCCTGCGATTTGCGGCGGGACATCCAGACCCTCTGTCCCAGGGCGGAGGTGGGGGAGCCCTTGGGCATCCTAGACCGGGAGACGGACGAGGCGGCGGAGCAAATTCAACCGTGGCTGCTCCGGGCGGGGCTTACCGTGCCCCTGCGGAAATAAATCATAAAAACAAGCAGAAAGGAAGATTCTCATGCGTATCCAAGACAAAGCATCCTTTGACCAGGCCAACGTGTTCGGCCGGGGGCAGGCCAACAGCGCCTACGCCCAGTACTTCATTGGAAACTCCTACCTGAACCCCCTGACGGAGGCGGGCAAGTGCCCGGTGTTCCTGGCCAACGTCACCTTTGAGCCGGGCTGCCGGAACAACTGGCACATCCACCACGCGAAATCCGGCGGCGGCCAGCTGCTGATCTGCACCGCCGGCGAGGGCTGGTACCAGGAGGAGGGGAAACCTGCCGTCAGCCTGACCCCCGGCACCGTCATCACCATTCCCGCCAATGTAAAGCACTGGCACGGGGCCAAGAAGAACAGCTGGTTCAGCCACATCGCCGTGGAGGTGCCCGGCGAGGAGACGGCCAATGAGTGGCTGGAGCCGGTGGAGGACGCAACCTACAACGGTCTGGAGTAAGGGGGCGGGTTCCATGGAGTACACGAAGCTGGGGAATTCCGACCTCACCGTCTCCCGCATCTGCATGGGCTGCATGGGCTTCGGCGACCCCCACAACGGCCAGCACAGCTGGACCCTGGACGAGGGCCACTCCCGGGAGATCATCCAGCGGGGTCTGGAGCTGGGGGTGAACTTCTTTGACACCGCCATCGGCTACCAGTCCGGCACCAGCGAGCAGTATCTGGGCCGGGCCCTCCGGGACTTTGCCAAGCGGGAGGACGTGGTGGTGGCCACCAAGTTCCTCCCCCGCACCCAGGAGGAGATCGCCGCGGGCGTCTCCGGCCAGCAGCACATTGAGACCATGGTGAACACCAGTCTGCGGAACCTGGGGACGGACTACATCGACCTGTATATCTACCACATGTGGGACTATGAGACGCCCCTCTATGACATTCTGGAGGGCCTCAACCGGGTGGTGCGGGCGGGAAAGGTCCGGTACATCGGCATCTCCAACTGCTTCGCCTATCAGCTGGCCAAGGCCAACGCCCTGGCGGAGCGGGAGGGCTTTGCCAAATTCATCTCCATCCAGGGCCACTACAACCTGATCTTCCGGGAGGAGGAACGGGAGATGGCGAAGCTCTGCGCCAAGGACAACATCGCCATGACGCCCTACAGCTCCCTGGCCGGCGGCCGGCTGTCCAAGCACCCGGGGGAGACCTCCAAGCGGCTGGAAGAGGACAGCTACGCCAAGTTCAAGTACGACGCCACCGCGAAACAGGATCAGGTCATCATCGACCGGGTGGCGGAGCTGGCGGACAAGCGGGGTGTCTCCATGACGGAAGTGTCCCTGGCGTGGCTGCTGACGAAGGTCACCGCCCCGGTGGTGGGGGCCACCAAGCTCCACCACATCGAGGGCGCCGCCAAGGCCGTGGAACTGAAGCTGACGGCGGAGGAGTGCGCTTACCTGGAGGAGCCCTACGTCCCCCACAAGCTGGTGGGAGTCATGGCCCAGAATACCCCTGCCGCCGCCAAGGAGCAGCACGTGTGGTCTACTGGGAACCAAAATCTTGAAAAATAAGGAAGAAGGAGGGACCCATCATGCGGAATCTGAAAAAACTGGCCGCCCTTGTCACGGCGGCCGTCCTGTCCCTGTCCATCTCCATCCCGGCCTTCGCCGCCGTGGAGGACACCGGCTTCGCGGATGTGGATACCGGCGCCTGGTACGCAGAGGAGGCTGTCTGGTGCCGGGACAACGGCGTCATGAACGGCACCGGAGCCGCCACATTCTCGCCGGACCGCACCATGACCCGGGGGATGCTGGCCACCGTTTTGTACCGTGCCGCCGGCAGCCCGGAGGTCTCCGGTGCACCGGACTTTTCAGATGTACCGGAAGCCAGCGCCTACGCGGACGGCGTCGCATGGGCTGCGGCCCGCGGCGTTGTCACCGGGTACGGGGATGGCCGGTTCGGCCTCAATGATCCGGTGACCCGCCAGCAGATCGCCGCCATTTTGTGGCGGTATGACGGCAGCGAGGCCGTGGAGGATGATGCTGATTTCACAGATGCGTCTGCTATTTCCGGCTATGCGGTCCAGGCCGTCAACTGGGCGGCCGCCAACGGCATCATCGCCGGCCGCAGCGACGGCAGCTTTGATCCCGCCGGCTATGCCACCCGCGCCCAGGTGGCCGTGATCCTGTACCGCTACCTGAACGATCAGGCGCCGGAGGCCCCGGAGGAATCCACTCCGGCGGAGGATACGGCCCGGGTCCTGGTGGCCTACTTCTCCGCCACCGGCAATACCGAGCACATTGCGGAGTACCTTCAGTCCATTCTGGACGCGGACCTCTATGAGATCGTGCCTGAAGTTCCCTACACGTCCGCGGATCTGGACTACACCAACTCCAGCAGCCGCTCCCAGGTGGAGGGACGGGACCCGGATGCCCGGCCTGCCATCTCCGGCAGCGTGGAGGACCTGGAGGCGTATGACGTGATCTTCCTGGGGTATCCCATCTGGAACGGACAGTCCCCCAAGATCATCTCCACCTTCCTGGAGAGCTATGACTTTGACGGCAAGACCATCGTGCCCTTCTGCACCAGCGGCTCCAGCGGCATCGGCTCCAGCGCCCGGAATGTGGAGGGTCTGACCAGCGGTGCCACCTGGCTGGACGGCCAGCGCTTTGCCGGCACCGCCTCCCGGGAGGCGGTGGCCCAGTGGGTGGGCACCCTGGGACTGGAGCTGGACACCGCGGCCTGAGCGGCCGGGGCGGCGATCCACGCCTCCCCATATCCGGCCACTTGCAGATGGCGGCGTTTGTGTCACGGGAAATCGGTTCCTGTTTCTCCGAATCGCCCAAACTGTAACCCGTGCAATTCAAAAGCGAGGCCCGGACGCGGTATTTCCGCGCCCGGGCCTCGCTCTATTACGGTCCAGGTCTTTGCCCGCCGAAGGCGGACCTCATCCATTTTTACAAAGCTGTGCGCTCAGCCGGAAATCGGAACCTTACAGAAAAGTTCTTCTTGACAAATAGTACAGTTACAGACTATACTAAATCGGTACAGAACCGTACTAATTCAGCAAGGAGGCGCGCAATGGAAAACCATGCTGCACTGATGGAGGAATTGAACCGCTACTATGCGGTCTGGCAGGAGACCAACTATGTCTATACAGAGTGGGCGAAAGCACATGGCATTTCGGTCAGCTGCCTGCTGGCGCTCACCGCCATTGATGAGGGCGGCGAGGACTGCACACAGAAGAAAATCAGCCAGCGATGGCTGATCCCAAAGCAAACCGTCAATATGATCCTGAAGGATTTTGAAAGGCAGAAGTTCGTGGAACTGCTCCCCATGCAGGGGGATAAGCGGAATAAGCGCATCCAATTCACAGCGGCAGGGAGGGCCTATGCGGACACGATTCTGCCCGAATTGCGAAAAGCCGAACTGTCCGTGATCCAAAAAATGGGGCTTGAACGGATGCACCGATTCAGCAAGGACGGCGCGCTGTTTATAAAACTTTTCCAAGAGGCCGGAGGCAGGAATCCAAATGATGCAGATGCGTAATACAAAAACATTTTTCCAATATGTCTTTCCGTCTATCCTGTCCTTTGCGCTGTCCGGCGTTTACGCGATCGTAGACGGTTTCTTCGTGGGGAACAGTTTAGGGGATGTGGGGCTTTCCGCCGTAAACATCGCGTATCCCATTGTCGCGTTCATCCAAGCGGTCGGGACCGGGATCGGGATGGGCGGCGCGATCTACTTCTCCATTAAAAATGCGGAGAGGCGGGAAGCGGAAGCCCGCATGTATACAGCAGGGGCCAACTGGCTGATGATTGTTTTCAGCGTCATTTTGACCATCCTGATTCTATGCTGCTGCAATCCCCTGCTGCGGCTTTTGGGCGCCAGCGGCGCAATGCTGTCCCTGGCCGAGGAATATATCGTGATCGTGACTTTCGGCACGATTCTGCAGATTTTCGGCACGGGCCTTGTGCCCTTGATCCGGAACCTCGGCGGTTCCGTTTATGCGATGGCTGCCATGATCGCGGGCTTTGTGACCAATATCATCCTGGACTACCTCTTTGTATGGGTCTGGGAGCAAGGCGTTGCCGGAGCCGCGATTGCGACTGTCATCGGGCAAGGCGTTACGATGTTGATCGCCCTCGCCTATCTCATCCAAAAGAAGCAGTTCACCCTGGCGATCCCCTTTTCAAAAACCAGGGCGGTCTCGGCCGCCGTTTTGAAGTTGGGAATCGCCCCCTTCGGGCTGGCCATGTCCCCCAATCTCTCTTCGATTATCATCAACCGCTTTTCCGCCTCTTACGGAGGGGAGCCGGCGATTGCGGCCTACGCTTGCATCGCATACATGATCTGCATCATCTACCTGATCTTTCAGGGGGTGGGCGACGGCAGCCAGCCGCTCATCAGCCGGTGCTATGGAGAACAGGATTTTGCGCGGATGAGGAGTTTCCGAAGACTTGCCTACGGCTTTGCCATGCTCTTGGCCGTCATCGGCTGTATCCTTCTATATGTCACCAGAGACAGTCTGGGACTCCTGTTCGGCGCGTCACAGGAGGTCAATATCGAAGTGGCCGAAATCATTCCGATCTTCCTTGTATCCGTGCCGTTTGTCGCCATCACCCGTGTCACGACAGCCAGCTTTTACGCATCGGAAAAAAGTGCGCTCTCCTATGTGCTGACGTTTGTCGAGCCGGTTCTCATGCTGGTGCTGATGCTGCTTCTGCCGCCTCTGTTGGGCGGGCAGGTGATGATTTGGAGGAGTACGGTGTTTGCGCGGATCCTGTCTGCTGTTTTGGCGCTTGCACTCAAAAGCTATGTGGATCGGCATGATCGATTGCTCCATCCATCAAGAGGGCAAACAGTGTCCGCCTGTTAGCGCGCATCCGCGTTCTGTCTCCATCCCCCGCATTTCCCCAGGATTTGAAAAAGCCACCCCTCTGCTCATGTGGCAGAGGGGTGGCGCTGTCTTGCGCAATGTCCAGTGGCCGCGCATCGGGGAAGGCCTGCCGTCACTTGCTCCTTTTCAGGATCTCGCACACCATGCGATAGACGCGCTCCGTGGAGGGCACGCTGAGCCGCTCCCGGACGGAGTGCACGTCATGGAGCTCCGGCCCCATGGACAGGGCGTCCAGTCCCGGGATCTTCTCGATGAACAGGCCGCACTCCAGGCCGCCGTGGGTGGCCTCCAGCGCGCCGTCCTTTCCGCTGACATCCCGATAGGCCTCCAGCACCAGATCCCGGAAAGCGGATTCCTTTACATACTGCCAGCCGGGATAGTCGTTCCGTGCCGACACGGTGCCGCCGGCATACTCCACAATGGAGCGCAGCCGCTGGACCACCATGTCCTTCTGGGAGGCGATGCAGGAGCGGATGGAGACGGTCATGTGCAGGCCGTCCTCCCTCATGCCCATCACCCCCAGGTTCAGAGAGGTCTGGACCAGACCCGGGAAGTCCATGCTCATGGCCTGGACGCCCTGGGGCAGAGCCAGCAGGACATGGAGCATCCGCTCGGTGGTGGGAACGTCCATCGCCTCCGGCACCTCGGCCTTCCGGCAGGTCAGGGAGAGCCCCCCGTCGCTGACCGCGTACTCGTTTTTCAGGACGCCGGCAAAGCTGCGGATGAACGCCTCAAAGTCGGCGCTCCGGTCCAGGGGCACCGCCACCCGGGCACAGTTCTTGGAGCAGATCACATTGTCAAAGCGGCCGCCCCGGATGTCTGCCAGGCGGATGCCCGGTATCCGCTCCATGGCGGAGTAGAGCACGCGGCCCATCAGCTGGTTGGCGGAGCCGCGGCCCTTGTCGATGTCAGAGCCGGAGTGGCCGCCCTGCAGGCCGTCCAGAAGGACTTCGTACCCCGCCAGGCCGGCGGCGCCCTCCGCTGTGCCGGGCAGCAGGCAGTCCAGCCGGACGCCCCCGGCGCAGGAGACGGTGAACACCCCTTCCTCCTCCGAGTCCAGGTTGAGCAGCTTCCGCCCCTTCAGGTCCGAGCAGTCCAGGGCCACAGCCCCGTCCATGCCCGTCTCCTCGTCGGTGGTGAACACCGCCTCGATGGGGGGATGGGCCAGGGTCTGGTCCGCCAGGATGGCCAGGATCATGGCCACGGCGATCCCGTTGTCTCCGCCCAGCGTGGTGTCCTTGGCCCAGACCCACTGGCCGTCGGTCATCAGGTCTAGCCCCTCCGCCGCCATGTCCTTGGGGCAGTCCTCTGTCTTGGCGCAGACCATGTCCATGTGGCCCTGGAGGATGATGGGCGCGGCCCCCTCATAGCCCGGAGAGGCCTCCTTCCAGATAACCAGATTGTTGGCAGCATCCTGCCGGTACTTCAGGCCCAGCTCCCGGGCAAAGCCCGCACACAGGTCGCTGATCGCCTTGGTGTTGCCGCTGCCGTGCGGCACGGCGCACAGCTTTTCAAAATAGTCGAACACATCGGCCGGTTTCAGGCCGGATAGAACGGACATAAAATGCCTCCTCCTTCTTGCCCGCCGGCATGGCCGGCGGGTCCTGTTTCCACGAAGTACAGCCCATGCTTTGCAGCATGGGCTGTACGCGGGTTCCTCCGCTGGATCAGAAATCGCCCAGCATCATATCGTCGCCCAGTCCCAGGTCATCGTCAGAGGTCTCCTCCTCGGGTTCCTCCGAGGCAACGGGGACAAACTCAGACAGATAGGCCTCCTCAGGCAGCCCCGCAAGGTAAGCGGGGAGATTGATCACGGGGCCGTCCATACTGTAGGGAAGGTCGATCGTATAGACCGCGGGCTCCGCCTCATCTCCGCCCTTCTCCTGGGTGATGACCAGGGTGACGGTGATCTTCTGGCCGATCTGCGTGGCCGAACCGCGCTCGCCGTCATAGAGCTTCGCGACCGATTCGCCGTCGGCATTGCCGCCCTGATAGATCTCGATCTTATAGGGGGACTCGTAGGTCTTGCCCTCGTAATCCAGGGACTTGTTGTCAAAGTACACCGTGTGTCCACGGCCAATGACCATCATAATGGCGCCGATCCCCACCAGGATCAGGGCCAGCAGGCAGAGGAACATGACATTGCGTTTTTTCATTTCGCTCTTGCCTCCTCTTCCTGCTGCGCCAGAGCCAGCAGATGGCCGGTGGCGCTTCTGGTCCGGCGCTTCTGTGCCTCATACATGATCAGTGCCACGGTGATGACGCCGTAAGAGACAAAGGTGCGGAAATACTCGCCGATCATGGAGTCGCCCGTGACAGCGGTGCCGGCAGCGGGGGCCATGATGAACATCAGGTGGAACAGGAACACGCCCAGGAAGGCGTTGCTGATGGAGGCCTTCTCCACCGAGGCGCCGCCCACCAGCAGCGCTGCGATGCTGAACGTGCCGATCTGGGTGTGCGCGCTGTAAGTGGGGAAGTTGCCCAGGTTCTGCAGATAGATGATCATGCCGAAGCCCGCCAGCACGGTGGACATGACGATGGCGATGATGCGGGTGCGGTCCACATTGATACCGGCATTGCGGGCCACTTCCATATCCTGCGCCACTGCCCGCATATCCTGGCCCAGCTTGGTCCGGCGGAACCAGACGATCACCAGGCAGAGCACACCGATGATGAGGAACGTGAGCACCGGGATCTTGATGCCCGCCACGTTGATGGCCAGCAGGTTGTCCAGATGCTGCCGCATATTCAGCAGGCTGACGGTATTGCGGATGCCATAGCCCCGGGGCAGCTTCAGGGTGTCATGCAGGATGGGGATGATGGGGCCCATCATGAAGAGCACGATCAGCTGATACACGCCGTTCATGAAGAAGGCGATGATATAGCTGGTGATCATCTCCCGGCCCTTCGCCTTGTTCAGCAGATTGCCGCAGAAGATGCCGAAGAGGATGGAGATGGGGATGGAGAGGATCATCGCCAGAATGATGCCCGGGATCCCCCAGATCTGCCAGTCGGACACCAGGATCAGGCCGATCTCGCCGGCCATGGCGCCCAGCGTCATGGCAAAGTTCATGCCCAGGCCCGCCATAACGGGGATCAGCAGGCTGAGGACCAGGAAGGTGTTGCGGCCCATGCGGGTGACCAGCTCGTTGAGCAGATAGGCCGGGGAATAGCCGGACATGGGGAAGCAGATGATGCAGATCACGATGAACATGATGGGGACGATGTTGCCCTGCAGCAATCTGCCCAAGCTGAATTTCTGTTTGTTCTTCATCTTGAGCCCTCCCCCTTCATAACTCTGGTCAGTGCATAGAGGATCATGCCGTTGGACACGATCATGCGGACGACCTCGCTGATGTCCATGTGGATCATGGCCGTCACCACGGTGGGCGTCAGGGTCACGATGCTCTGGAAGAGGACCGTGCCGATGATCACGTTGGGGATCGACGCTTTGTTGACAGCGGCGCCGCCGATCAGGATCGCCGACACAGTGGGCAGCGTCATGTTATTGGGCGCCATATACAGCTGCATAAAGCCGAAGCCCTGCTGATAGACCAGAATGCCCACCGCGCCCAGCCAGGTGGACATGATCACCGACAGCAGGCGCATCCGGTTCACGTTGATGCCGGCGGCTCTGGCAAACTGCGGGTTGGAACCCACCGCAGTCATGGCCGTGCCGGTCTTTGTGCGGAAGAACGCCCAGATCCCCAGGGCCAGGACAGCAAAGAACAAGATGCTGCCGGTGGGGAAATACAGGCCGTCCTCCGGGTCAATGGGGATGGCCAGGAAGTTGGCCAGCGCCTTGTCGTAAAAGCCATCCAGAGAGATGGTGGTACGCAGGCCCTTGCCGGACAGGCCCCACACCATGGTGGGGCTGGTGTAGGGCAGCAGCAGCCACATCATGCACATGAATGCAATGGAGGCCAGGCCCACATAGGTGGCGATCATCATCTCGCCGCCCTTGATCTTATTCAGCAGCCAGCCGTAGCCGCCGCCCACCAGAACGGCAAAGGGGGTGGCCAGCAGGATGGCCACGAAGAAACTGGCGACCCCGGTGAAGCCCAGCTGGATGGACAGCGTGCCGCCCAGCAGACCGGACAGGATCCCCAGAGGGATGCCGAAGTTCAGGCTGCAGCCGGACTGGATCATGGGGACCATGGCCAGCACCAGGACGGCGTTCCAGCTGAAGCGGTTGATCACGTTGCCGATCTGCATCGTCAGGTCGGCGCCCACGATGGGGGCCATGACGAACAGCAGCACGACAAACGCGGCGATGATCAGCCGGGGCATTCCGAACCGGTCGATAAAGCCCCGGAGTGTGGATTGATTCTCTAACGTTTTGCCCATGATGCCCTCCTTATATCACCTGGCTGACCATCAGCGTGCCAAACGCCTCGGAGGACTCGCTGGCCGGCAGGATGCCGGCGATCCTTCCTCCCGATACGATGGCGATCCGGTCGCAGGTCTGGCGCAGCTCCTCCAGCTCAGAGGAAATGACCACCACGGTGACGCCGAATTCCCGGTTGAACCGCTTCAGCGCCTCCAGCACCAGAGCCTTGGCTCCGACGTCGATGCCGCGGGTGGGCTCAGCCACGAACAGGAACCGGGGTTCCAGCGCAAAGGCCTTGGCCAGACATACCTTCTGCTGATTGCCGCCGGAGAGCTCCTTGGCCTTCTGCCGGGATCCGGTGCATTTGATCTTCAGCTCGTCGATATACTTGTTGGTCACGGCGCGGATGGCTCCGTCGTCCCGCCACTTGAACAGGCCGAAATTCCGCAGGAACTTGTTCTGGATCTGCATGGCGGAGAACGCCACGTTCCATTCCAGCGACTCGTCCAGCAGCAGACCGACGCCCCGCCGGTCCTCAGAGACGAACGCCAGGGACGCGCTCAGGCACGCTCTTGGGTTGTTCAAGGGGATGGGCTTGCCGTCGAATTCCACGGTGCCGCCCGCCTCGTACAGGCCCATGATCCCGTTGGGAATGCCCAGCTTGCCCTGGCCTGCCAGGCCGCCGATCCCCAGGATCTCGCCCTCCTTGATGTCGAGGTCGACATTGCGCACAATCTCGCCGGGCATATCCACCCAGAGCTTCCGGATGGACATGATGGTCCGGGCGTCGGGAAGCTCCCGTGCCTCGGTGGTGTGCGCGGACTCCACGTTCCGCCCCACCATCCATCTGGTGATCTCAGGCACATCGAGGTCCTTGGCCGGGCTGTCCTTGACCACATAGCCGTCCCGCATGATGACGACCTTGTCGCAGACAGACAGGATCTCCTGCAGGCGGTGGGTGATGAAGATTACGGAGATCCCCTGGGCCGCCATGTTCCGGATGGACTGCAGCAGTGCCTCGGCCTCTTTCTCCGTCAGGACCGCGGTGGGCTCGTCCAGGATCAGCAGCTTCAGATTCTCCTTACTCAGCTCCCGGGCGATCTCCGTAAACTGCTTGTGGCCCACCGGCATATCGCTGATGACCATGTCTCCGCTGATCTTGACGCCCATTTTGTCGATGGCCTTGGCGGAGCGCTCCTGGATCTCCTTATAATCCAGCGTATTCAGCCGGGGGCCGAAGGCCTCGGCGACGATGCTCTTTTTCGTGGGTTCCCGGTTGAGCAGGATGTTTTCGGCGGCGGTAAAGCCGGGGATCAGGGAAAATTCCTGGTGGACCATGCCGATGCCGGCGGCCAATGCGTCAAACGGGTCGGAGAACTTGACCTCCTGCCCATCGATCAGAACCTCTCCCTCATACCCGCCGGTCTCTCGGATCACATCCATGCCAAAGAGGATCTTCATCAGCGTGCTCTTACCGGCGCCGTTTTCTCCCACAAGGCCCAGGACCTCACCTGCCTGCAGCGTGAGGTTGATGTCCGTCAGGACCTGATTGCCGAAGAAGTCCTTTTTGATATTTCGCATCTCCAACAAAGGAGCGTTGTTGTTTTCCATAGTATATCCTTACCTTTCTCCTTCTCCGAAAACAGCAGGGAGAGTTCCTCCCCCTGCTGTTTTGAATGAACTGTTGGAGAAATATTTTAGGCGGTGGTGAAGTACTCCTCGGGAACCTCCACGCTGGTAGAACCCATGTAGTAGCCGGGATCGCCCATGATGTAGGTATCCTGATACACCAGGAAGATGTTGTCGGACTTCACACCGGTGGTGGCGTTGGTGTAGCCGGAGCCGTTCCACTCCGCGCCGGGGGAGAAGACCTCGTAGGCCTTGGCGATGTCATCCATATCGGTCAGATCGCTCTCGCCGTTGAGGACGTTCATGGCGTGCTGAGCCAGACCGGCGGACGTGGTATAGCCATAGGAGTAAGCCCAGGTGCCGAACCGGCCGGCGCCGCCGGCCTCCACCACGGCGTCCTCGACCTTCGCCAGGATCGCCTCAAAGTCGCCGGCCTCTTCGGTCAGATCCAGACCCAGAGCGCCGGGATAGCCCATCAGAGGAGAGGGCAGGTCAGCCTCGATGAAGTAGCCGCCGTACTGGAACAGCTGCTTCAGCAGGGGCTCGGTGTGTGCGTCGTTGGTGCAGAAATAGGCGGCCTTCTCACCGTAGGTCTGGACCCACTCGGGCACCTTCTCCAGGATATAGGCCTGGGCACCGGCGATACCCACATCGGAGGTGGGATCGGGAGCGGTCTCCTGATGGAAGGCGATGCCGAACTCCTCGCAGGCCTTCTGCATGACGGCCGCGCGGCGGCTCATGGTCTCATATGCCATGTGGCGGGGGAAGGAGATGTGCACGAAGTCGGTGCAGCCCAGCTCGTGGGCGGTGCGGATGATCAGGTAGCCGCGGGCGACGAAGTCGTTGTTGCAGACCAGATCCGCAGCGGAGCCGATCTCGGGCAGGTCCTCGTGGGACTCACCGGCGATGCACAGGATGTCGGGCCGGCGCTCCTTGATCTGGCGGAACGCCTCGGTGGTCCCGGGGACAGCCTGGTTGACAACGATGGCCTTGATGTCGGGATCGTCAGCCAGGCCGGCGATCTTCTGGATGGTGGTCTCCACCTCATCGGTGAAGTTGTCGGGATAGGTGGCCAGGACGACCCGATCCTCGCCATACATCGCCTGGAATGCCTCGGCGCCGCGGCGGTCATCCTCAGACTGAGAGACGGTACCGGTGACGATGCCGATCTTGAAGGTATCGCTGGCGGAATCGGAACCGCCGTCACTGGGCGTGGATTCCGCGCTGTTCCCACCGCAGGCGGTGAGTGCCAGCAGCATGACGGCTGCCAGCAGGGTGCTGATTACTCTTTTCATACTAACCTCCCATTTTTCATAAGCCTGAAAAGGCCTATGCCTATTTTACCAAGAGTTTACAGTTTGTCAACAATTGTTCATCTTTTCACACGATTTCCTTACTTCCCAGCGGCAAAAAGCGGTCCCGCTTCGGGCGGCGGGTCCCGCGCCGGGAACCGGCGGCGAAAAAAGCCGATGGAGCGGGGGTTCCACAGCCGCGCAGCCGCCCGGGAGATCATCCGCCCGCCCCGGCCGCCAGACTGCCCGAGCTTCGATTTCATCCGCGTCCCCGCCGTTCTGGGGTCCTGGAAGCGGCTGCCCGGAGGCGCTGTCTCCAGGCTCAAATCCGTGCCCCATACGGGGCAAAACCGCGGCCCGGACGCCGGGGAGTCGCGTCCGGGCCGCTTGGCCTTTTGCGGGATCAGATGGCATTTGCCGCAGAGCTTCCAATTATATCCGCCCGCTCCGCGCAATGTCAGATGGCCGGCGCGGAACCCCCGCCGCCCTGGCACGCGGCGCCGCGGGGACTTTGGACTGTCGGAAGCAGGCGCAGCCCTCGCCCCGAGGCGTTGGGCGGCGAGTCCCTGCGGAACCGCGGACGGGTCCCTAGTCGGTATAGCTGGACAGGACCTTTTTCCGAACGAGCAAGGCCATGACAAGGGCAATGGCCGAGATGACCGCCGCTACCAGATAGGCGGTGGTATAGTCCCCGCCGCTGCTGAAGTTGACGGCCAGCTGGGGCCCCACCAGTCCGGCAAAGCCGAAGGCCAGATACATCACCCCGTAGTTCTCCGTGACGTGCTTGGAGCCAAAGAGATCGGCGGTAATGGGGGTAATGGTGCTCCCAAAGCCGCCGTAGCACAGGGCGGTAACGGCCAGGCAGGCCACGGTCAGGGGCATGGAGGCGGAGACCGCCAGAAGTCCCATGGTGATGACCGGCAGTCCGCAGATGATGCTCAGGGTGACATATTTGTTGAAGTGATCCGTCACCCATCCCCAGATAAAGCGTCCCATCATGCTCATAAAGGAGGTGACGGACACATAGACCGCCGCCTGGGTCGCTGTCATGGCAAAGCCTTTCTGCATGATGGAGGACACCTGGGAGATGACCATCATGCCGGAGGTGCAGCCAAAGGCAAAGGCGATGATGGCCACGTAGAACATACTGGTCTTGACCATCTGTCCCCGGGTCAGGTCGGGCAGGTTGGTCTTTTTAACGGCCTTGCCGGCCCCGGAGGGAGCGGCCGATTTGCTCTTATACTCCAAATACCCCTCAGGCGGCTGCTCGATCAGGAAGGAAACAGCGCCGATGCACACCAGGGCAATGACGCCCACGATCAAAAGGGCGGCAGCCAGGCCGCTTTTCTCAATCCAGCCCGCCAGAAGGGGGGACCAGACAATGGAGGCGCCGCCGTAGACCCCTGCCACAGCGCCGGAGACAGAGCCCCGCTTATCCGGGAAAACCGTGGCCATATAGCCCATGATGGTGGGGTAGATGAAGCCGGAGCCGATGCCGGTACCCAGGCCGAAGGAGATGAAAAAGAGCACCATGCTGGAGGTCCGTCCGGAGACGATGTATCCCAGGCCGAACATCAGTGTGCCCAGCAGGATGGTCTTTTTCGGTCCCAGCTTTTTGGTGAAGGCCCCGAATACAGAGGGGGACATGCAGGAGGACACCACGGTGACCGTATAGCAGAGGACCACCGTGGAGGTCACGGCATCTCCCCCCATCTGCTGAATAAAGGGGTTTTGCAGTACGGCCCAGGTGTAGGCAAGGCCCACCACGAAGGCGCCGATGAGGCAGACCAGAAGAAAGCGCCTGCGCTTTTTGTCAAAAGTTTCAAACTCTGCGGTACGCGTCGCTGTCTGTTCCATTTTCATTCCCTCTCACTGATCTTCTCTGTCCCACTGGTCCATGATCTTGGTCATCTGGATGATCCGGCGGTTCCGCTTCTCCACATATTCGTCCATGGGGCCGTATTTCAGAACGCCCTCTCCGGCCTTGACGCCGGTTTTTCCCTCGGCGATCAGCTTGTCCCCCAGGGGCATCCGGTCGGCGCTGTTGCACAGGGTGGGCAGCACGTCTTTTGCCACGGTCATGGGGATCTCCAGGCCCACGAAATCCCAGATTCCCAGGGGGCCCTCAAAGCCATAGCGCAGGCCGTCGGTGTACCGGATGGCGTTTTCCGCGTCCTCGCCATTGATCCAGCCCTGCTCGATCATGTAATAGAGCTCCCGGTTGATGACCGTGGCGATGCGGTTGACAATAAACCCTGGCACGAACTTGTTGAGAACCGCCGGTTTCTTCCCCACATACTCCAGCAGGGTGCGGATGCACTCCGTGGTCTCATCGGAGGTCTTTTCTCCCCGCACCACCTCGATGAGCTTCATCAGATGGGGCGGATTGAACCAGTGGGCGATGATCAGCCGCTCCGGATGGGACAGGACGTCTTCTGTCACGGTAAAAATGTCCATCCCGGAGGTGTTGGAGGCCATGATGCAGTCCGGGCGGCAACAGTCGTTCAGCTGCTGGTAGATGGCCCGCTTGGAGTCGGCGTTCTCCACCACCGTCTCCAGTACCACGTCCACTTCCTTCCCGATCTCCGGGAATTTGTCGTTGGTGACAGGGAAGAGGTGCTGGTCCACCTGCTCCCGGTAGCGTTCGTCCGCCAGCCCCTCCCGGATCAGCCCGTTAATGGCGGTATTGATCTTTTCCCGGGCGCTTTGGAGCGTGGCCTCGTGGCGGCTGGTCATGTAGGTTTTGATGCCATGGGCAGCCATGACCTGGGCCATACTCAGGCCCATGGTGCCGGCACCCACCACCATGACGGTGAGATCCTTGCAGTTTTTCATAAGTCCCTCCCAAATCATTTGTGTCGCGCTGTATCCGCCGGCGGTATCCGCAGCGATTGGAATCGTCGGCATATTTCACAAAAATACTACCACAAACCAGCGGGCGTGGTGTATAATAATCTATAACACTATTAGAGGATCTTTAACACCCGTGCTGCGGGCTATGCAGGCAGCGCGCAGAAAAGGACGAGAGGTATGAACACACAGCAGCTTCAGTGCTTCGTGGCTGTAGCGGACAAGCTCAGCTTCACAAAAGCAGCCCAGGAATTGTATTTTTCCGTTCCCTCGGTGACGCACCACATCCGGCAGCTGGAAGCCGAGCTGGAGGCCCAGCTTTTCATCCGCAATCAGAAGCTGGTAAAGCTCACCGACATGGGGGCCGCCTTTTATCCCTATGCAAAGGAGATGCTGCGCCAGCAGGACCTTGCCACGCAGAGCCTTACCCGGCAGAGCAGCCACGGCCATATCAGCATCGGCTGCACCTCCAACGCGGAGCTGGTCATGCTGACAGAGGTGCTGGGGAAATTTCGTCTGGCGTTTCCGGATATGGAGCCCGTGGTGGAGATCGAGACCTATGACAAACTGCTGATGATGCTGGGAGCCGGGCAGATCGACTTCATGATGGCCAGCAGCCATATGCGCAAGGGGACGGACTTCTCCTTCCTGGAGCTGGTGAAGATGAAATCCTATGCCATCGTGGCCCGTTCCCATCCCCTGGCCGGCCAGAAAGAGATCCGCTTTTCCCAGCTGGAGAACGAGCGGCTGATCCTCCCCCACAGCAAGCTGATCCCCTTTCAGAGCGACAACCCCCTCCGGGATCTGGTAAACCTGCACCGGCTCCATCACCGGGACTTCTTCATCGAAGATGACCGGGTGTGCCTCAGCCTGGCCGGTGCCGGATATGGCGCGGCGGTCCTGCCGGGCTACCGGATCCCGGAGTACTTTGAGGTGCTGGACCTGAGCTGCATCCCCATTCTGGAAAATGAGGACTTTCCCTACGGCATCCTGTATAAAGACCTGCCGCCGGAGAAGAAGCTCACCCTGCTGGTGCGGGAGATGGCGCGCAAGCTGAGTCGCCGCTGGCCCCCAGCTGAGAAGTGATCGCCCCCGCCGCAGCCCACGGCCAGTCGTCGGTGCAAATACAGCTCTTGCAATCACAAAATTGCCGCTTTTCTGACGGAAAAGCGGCAATTTTCTTCTGGCAGTTTTTTTGGGGCCGTTCCCATTTGCGGGACGCCGGAGTCACCCGGATGCCGCCCGGCATCCGTCAGGGTCGAGCCCCGGGCGCAGGTCTCCCTGGTGCCGGGCCCGGAATCCGGGCCTTTGATGACATCCCTGCTTGCATTACCGGGCAATTGGGGGTATTCTGGAAAAAAGGCCACAAAAAGGGGGTGCTGCCATGAGGAGGGAGCGGCCGGTGCTGGCCCAGGTCATCCGCGCCTTTGTCCTGGTACTGCTGGCGGGACTGGTGCTGACAGGGTGTATGGAGTGGAGCCATCGCCGGCAGGAGCGGGACCGCATGGGCTACATCGCCAGCGGCATCGGCGCGGAGATGTATGAGTTCCTGCTCTCCGAGATGAGCAAGACCCGGGTGCTGGAGGCCTATCTCATCCAGACGGACGGGGACTACTCCGATTTCGGCAGGGTCGCCCACGTACTGCTGCGGGAGGCCTATGTGCGGAACGTTCTCTTTGCGCCGGACGGGATCGTGGCCGGTGTCTATCCTCTGGAGGGGAACGAGGCCGTCATCGGGCTGAACATGTATGACGATGGGGCCGGCAACCTGGAGGCCCGGGCCGCCATCGAGAAGAAGGAGCTGTACATCGCCGGGCCCTTTGAACTCATTCAGGGCGGCCTCGGCATTGCCGGGCGGCTGCCGGTCTTTCTGACGGATGCGGCCGGGAGTTCCTATTTCTGGGGCATCGTCTCCGTGACGCTGGACTTTCCCCAGGCCCTGGCGGGCAATTCCCTGGACCGGATCAATGAGCAGGGCTTCGCCTGCCAAATCTGGCGGATCAACCCGGATGACGGGCAGAAGCAGGTGATCCTGGAGTCGGAGCGGCCCCTGCCGGAGGGCGCGCGGACCGTGGACCACCAGCAGGCGCTGTTCAACTCTGTCTGGACCGTCTCCCTGGCGCCGCTGCAGCCCTGGTATCTCCGCGCCGGGCTGTGGCTGGAGGCGGCGGTGAGTCTGCTGATCGCGCTGCTGGCCGCGGCGGGGATCTACTACGCCGGCCGGCTGCGGCAGCTGCAGGAGGAGAAGTCCCGGCGGGCCATCCAGCAGCTGCAGGAGCAGCTGGAGCAGGAGCAGGGCAACATGCTGATGAGCCAGATCCGCTCCCATTTCTTCTACCACACCCTCAACGCCCTGCAGGCTCTGATCGTCCTGAAGCCGGAGGCCGCCTACAAGATGGCCGGGGACTTCGCCCGCTATCTCCGCTTCACCCTGGACTCCGTCACCGCCGACGGCGGGATCGGCTCCTTCCGGGAGGAGCTCCGGGCGGTGCGGGCCTACGCGGACATCAACCAGCAGCAGCTGGGAGACCGGCTGCATATGGTCTATGAGATCCCGGATGCGGACTTTCCCATCCCCCTGCTGACCATTCAGCCCCTTGTGGAAAACGCCATCCTCCACGGCATCAAGCCCAAAGTGGGGGGCGGGACCGTCACTCTGCGGCTGGAGGAGCTGCCCAACAGCTGGAAGGTCACTGTCAGCGACGACGGCGTGGGGTTCGACCTGGACGCGGTCCGGGAGACGGGCTCCATCGGTCTGGAGAACGTGCGGCGGCGCATGGCCCGGTTCCCCGGCAGCGAGCTGCGGATCACCAGCGCCGTGGGCGCCGGCACCCAGGCCGTGCTGCTCTATGGAAAACAGGCGCAGGCGGCTGAAAATCTTTCACGATCCCCGTGAAAGAGTACGGTTTTTGTACGCTTCATCTGATATAATATAAGAATAGAGCTGAATAGGGGGGGACCGCGATTGAAAACCATCCTGGTGGACGACATGCTGCTGGATTTGCAGCTCTTTGAGCTCAAGTGCGCGGATCTCCCCGATTTTGAAATCGTGGGGAAATTCACCGACCCCAACGCAGCCATCGAGTACGCCTCCGGCCATGTGGTGGACTTTGCCCTGCTGGATATCGACATGCCGGGGATGGACGGCATCCAGCTGGCCCAGGCCCTGCGGCGGCTGCGGAGCGACATCATCATCGTCTTTGCCACCGCCCACCCCAGGTTCGCGGTGGAGGCCCTGAAGATGAAGGCGGACTACATCATCTTCAAGCCCTTTGATCGGGAGGACATCGCCGACGTGATGGAGCGGGCCAAGCTGCTGCGCCGCCGCCAGCGCAAGCGGATTTTCTTTCACACCTTCGGGAATTTTGATATGCTGGTGGACGGGGAGCCGGTGAAATTCCGCTCCGGCAAGGCCCAGGAGCTGATGGCCCTGTGCGTCTATCAGAACGGGCGGCCGGTGTCCATCCACGAGATCGTGGAAAAGCTCTGGGGAGAGCACGCCGACGGCGCCGGATACCGCCGCACCATCAAGGAGCTGGCGGATACCCTGCGGGACTACGGGGCGGAGGAGATGTTCCTCCGCAGCCGGGGGAGCCTGCGGGTGCGGATGGACCTGGCGGACTCTGACTTTCAGGATTTCATGGGCGGCGACGAGGACGCCATCTGCCAGTTTCAGGGGGAGTTCATGGGGCAGTACTCCTGGGCGGAGCCCATGGTCTATACACTGCTGGAGAAAAAAGAGCTGATGCTTGCCCGCATGGGAAAGCGCCATATGCAAGGAGGGGGCTGATTCTTTGGAGGAATTACTGAGAATGGAGCACGTCAGCAAGCGGTTCGGCGACTTTTACGCCAACAGGGACATCAACCTGTCCGTCCGCAAGGGCGAGGTACATACCCTGCTGGGGGAGAACGGCGCCGGAAAGAGCACGCTGATGAACGTCCTCATTGGACTGTACCAGCCCACGGAGGGGAAGATCTTCCTCAACGGGAAGGAGGTCCGCATCGACTCCCCGGCCCAGGCGGTGAAGCTGGGCATCGGCATGGTGCACCAGCACTTCATGCTGGTGGAGGCCATGACGGTGTTTGAGAACATCATTCTGGGGGACCGGAACACCAAGGGGATCTTCATCGACAAGGAGGCCCGGAAGAAAGAGATCCTGGAGCTGGCGGAGCGGTACGGCCTGGACGTGGAGCTGGACAAGCCCATCACGGAGATCGCCGTGGGCGCCCAGCAGCGGGTGGAGATCCTGAAGACACTGTACCGGGGAGCGGAGCTGCTGATCCTGGACGAGCCCACCGCCGCCCTGACGGACATTGAGGTGGAGGGTCTGTTCCAGATCATCCGCAAGCTGACGGAGGAGGGCAAGAGCGTCATCTTCATCAGCCACAAGATGCGGGAGGTGCTGCAGATCTCCGACCGCATCACCATCCTGCGGGCCGGGGAGGTGGTCACCACCCTGGACCGTTCCGAGACCAACGGCCAGGAGCTGGCCAACCTGATGATCGGCCGGGAGCTGACGCCCTCTCACTATGAGAAGGTGGAGGAGCCGGGGGACCCGGTGATCCAGCTGCGGAACGTGGACTACCACAAGGCCTCCAAGCACGCGGGACTCAACGGCGTCTCCCTGACCGTGGGCCGGGGGGAGATCGTGGGCATCGCCGGCGTGGACGGCAACGGCCAGAGCCAGCTGGCCCAGGTGGTCACCGGCGTGCTGACGCCGGACGGCGGCGAGGTGGACATGAAGGGCTCCAAGGTGGCCCAGTTCACCCCCAACGGCTTCATTCTGGAAAACGTCTCCCACATCCCCGAGGACCGGAACAAAATGGGCCTCATCGGCAATATGTCCGTGAAGGACAACATCGTGCTCAAGGCCACGGACTCTCCGGAGTTCTCCAGCGCCAAGGGCTACTTCCTGAAAAAGAAGGCCATCCGGGACTACGCCCTGAAGATGCAAGAGAAGTACGACATCCGCTGCACCTCCGTGGAGCAGGAGACGAGAAACCTCTCCGGCGGCAACCAGCAGAAGGTCATCCTGGCCCGGGAGCTGGAGGGCGAGCCGGACCTGCTGGTGGCGGTCCACCCCACCCGGGGATTGGACATCGGCGCCACCCGCTTTGTCCACGACACCATGATCGACGCCCGGGACAAGGGCTGCGGCGTGCTGCTGATCTCCGCGGACTTCGACGAGATCCTGGAGGTCTCCGACCGGATCGTGGTCATGTTCGAGGGACAGATCATGGGCGTGTTCTCCGGCAAGAATCCGCCCATTGAGGAGATCAGCCTGGCCATGGCCGGCAAGTGAGGAGGGAGCGAACGCATGAAAAACAGCGGAAAACTGGTCAGCTTCCTGGTGCCCATCATCTCCATCCTGCTGGCCTTTGTCATCGGGTGCATCATCATGGCCGTGCTGGGGGCCAACCCCTTTGTGGCGCTGCAGTCCCTGTGGATCGGCGCCTTCGGCAGCCTGCGGAACGTGGGCACCACTCTGGCCCGCTCCACGCCATTGATCTTCACCAGCCTGTGCGCCTGCTTCGCCTATCGCTGCGGCGTGTTCAACCTGGGCGGTGAGGGCCAGTTCCTGATGGGCTCCATCGTCTGCTGCTACATCGCCACCCAGAGCGGGATCGAGGGCCTGCCGGCCATCCTCCTGTGCCTGGTGGGCGGCGCCGCGGCCGGCGGCATCTGGTCCCTGATCGCCGGTGTGCTGAAGGTGTACCGGGGCCAGAACGAGATGATTATCACCATCATGCTGAATTATGTGGCCACCCTGTTCATGGGCGTGGTCTATACCAACTGGCTGCGGGACGGCAGCGTTCCCCAGACGGAGGCCGTGCCGGACGCCACCAAGCTCAGCCGCCTCTTCGGCCTGCGGGTCACCTCCGCCTTTGTCATCGCCCTGGTGGTGGGGCTGCTGGTGTACTACTTCCTGTTCTACACCTCCAAGGGCTTTCAGCTGCGGGCCGTGGGCCTGAACATGACGGCGGCGGAGTTCAACGGCTTCGCGGTGAAGAAGTACATCCTGATGAGCTTCATCGTCTCCGGCGCCATCGCCGGGCTGGGCGGCAGCGCCGAGCTGCTGGGCACCCAGTTCCGCCTCATCAACGGCTTCGGCAACGGCTACGGCTTTGACGGCGTGGCCATGGCCCTGATCGGCCAGCTCCATCCCCTGGCGACCATTCTGGTGGCCATCTTCTTCGCGGCGCTGCGGGTGGGCTCCACCACCATGCAGGCGGCCACCGGCGTACCCACCAGCGTGTCCGACATCATCCAGGCCCTTGTGATCGTGTTCACCGTGGCGGGCCTGGCCATGGTGAAGCTGCCGGAGTTCAAGGCATTCCTGGGAAGGCTGACGGAGCGACGGAAGGAGGCCGCGTAATATGGAATTCGTCATGAACATCATTCTCTCCAGCGTCCGCATGGCGACGCCCCTGATCTTCCTGGCGCTGGCGGAGCTGTACTCCCAGCGGGCGGGCCTGGTCCACATCGGGCTGGAGGGCCTGGCCTCCATCGGCTCCCTGGTGGGCTTTCTGGTGAGCCTCATCACCGGCAGCCCCATGCTGGGAGTGCTGGCCGGCGCGGCGGTGGGCATCCTGGTGAACATGATCTTCGCCTATGCCACCGTCACCCTCTGCGCGGAGCAGATCGTCTACGGCATGGCCATCAACATCTTCGCCCCGGCCCTGGCGGCCTTCATCTACCGGGTGTACTTCGGCGCCGGGTCCGAGCTGGTGCAGGTGGGGCTGATGAACACCCTGTCCGCCTCCCTGGGCATCACCTCTGACAACTTCCTGGTCCGGCTGCTGCTGGACCAGACCCCCATGGTGTATCTGGCCTATGGCCTGGTGATCTTCACGGTGATCTATTTCAACCGCACCAAGTCCGGTCTGAACTACAAGGCCGTGGGCGAGTATCCCAAGGCGGCGGCCACCCTGGGCATTAACGTCATCGGCGTGAAGTACCTGGCCTGCGTCATCTGCGGCGCCCTGGCCGGCATCGGCGGCGCCTATCTCACCACCTGCTACGCCAACACCTATGTGGACGGCAACGTGGCGGGCCGCGGCTTCATCGCCCTGGCGGCGGTGATCTTCGGCCGGTGGAGCGGTGCCGGTGTGCTGCTGGCGTGCCTGTTCTTCGGCTTCTGCGACGCCCTGCAGATCCGCCTGCAGGTCAGTAGCTTCGGCGTGCCCTATCAGTTCTTCCAGATGATCCCCTACGTGGCCACCGTGGTGGTGCTGGCCAGCATCGGCATGAAGAAGGCCGGCCCCAAGAGCTCCGGCAAGCCCTATCTCAAGGAGGAACGCTGAGGATAATCGCCGCCAAAAGCGGCTGTTATCGATAGACGGAACCCACAACCACAACATCTGACGAAATTGGAGGAAAGAACATGAAAAAACTGCTTGCGCTTCTTCTCACGCTGGCCATGTGCCTGTCCCTGGCGGCCTGCGGCGGCACGGACACCGACACCTCCGGCGGGGATGCCTCCGGTGAGGATGCCGGCGGCGATGCCCCCGGCGAGGCCACCTATCGGGTGGCCATGATCTGCGACTCCAGCATCTCCGACGGCGGGTGGGGCATGTCCTGCTACAACGCCATGGTGGACGCCGCCGAGGAGTACGGCTGGGCCACGGAGGTCTCCGACAGCATCGCCCAGTCCTCCTACTATGACACCATCGTCTCCTACTGCGACCTGGGCTATGATCTGATCTACGCCCCCGGCAACCAGTATACCGACGCCGTGCTCCAGGCGGCGGAGGAGTATCCCGACGTGGCCTTCGCCCTGCTGAACGGCGGCGAGGACACCCCCGCCAAGGCCGCCAACGGCAACGTGACCTCTCTGCTGCCCAACTCCCAGCAGGTGGGCTGGATCGCCGGCGCCCTGGCTGGCCTGATGACCCAGACCAACACCATCGCCTTCATCGGCGGCATGGAGCTGGACACCACCCTGGGCAAGTATGCCGGCTTCAAGGAGTCTGCCGCCTATGTGGGCGAGCAGGAGGGCAAGACCGTCAACACCCTGGACATCGTCTACTCCGGTGACTTCTCCGCCACCGACAAGGGCATCGAGTTCGCCAAGGCCATGATCGACCAGGGGGCAGACGTGTTCTTCGGCGACGCCTCCGCCGTGGACTCCGGCGCCCGGCAGGCCATTGACGAGGCCAACGCCGCCAACGGCTCCGTGACCATCTACGACATCGCACAGCCCTCTGACCTGCTGGGCCAGAACGAGTGCATCATCGGCAGCCAGGTGACGGACAACGCCTCTCTGGTGGGCCTGTGCATGCAGGCTGTGGAGGACGGCTCCTTCGGCGGCGAGGTCATCTACGGCACGCTGCAGAACGGCGCCCTGTCCGCCGGCGCTCTCAGCGACCTGGTGCCCGCCGATGTCCAGGAGAAGTATCAGGGCTATCTGGACCAGATGATGGACGGCACCTTCATGCAGTAATCCCTGTGGGATCCCCGCCGGCTCCGCCGGCGGGGATCTTTTTTGGAGAGTTCAGCGCGGGAAGAGCCCCTGTGGGCAGGCCGCGCGATGCGCCCGCTTTGTCATCCACAGTTGCAGAAAAGGGGGACTGCCTTTGGC
>DWYU01000060.1 GCA_019118505.1 Candidatus Oscillibacter excrementavium | reverse complement strand
CACGTAGCACCCTTGTTTGAGTCTCCCCAGCGCCTCTTGACAGCGGCGGACCGAATGCTGTAACGCAGATGAAGTCAGCACCGTGCCTGCTGACAGGGGCGATAGCCGCAGTCCCTTTCGGGCACCGGCCGCGCGTCGCGGCCGGTCGGCTGATTTCTGGCGTATATGCGCGCTGCGCAGGTGAGTCCGCTTGCGGTATTTCCACACACTGGGGGTGTGCAATCAGATACCGCGGCGCGGTTCCCCATACACAATTTGTATCGCTCCGCAGGCTGGAGAAGGGGGGGAGGGCACTTGATCGTCTATCGGGAGCGCTTCTCCCTTGTGCGGGATTTGGGCATCCCCTCCGGGACGCTGTACGCCGTCAGCAACACGCTGGACCGGCACTACCTCCGCAGGTGGATCCCCAAGTCCTCCGGCGGGGTACGGGAGCTTTCCGTCCCGGACCCGCTGCTGAAGCACATCCAGCGGCGGATCCTCCAGGTGCTGCTGGTCCATCTGCCTGCGTCCCCATACGCCACGGCCTACCGGTACGGCGGCAGCACCCTGCGCAATGCCGCGCCCCATGTAGGAAAGCCCTGTGTGCTGAAGCTGGACATCCGCCATTTTTTTGGCAGCATCCTGTGTTCCTCTGTAAAGGGAATTGCCTTTCCGGTGGAGATTTATGCGGAGGATCTGCAGATCCTGCTGGCTATGCTGTGCTACGACTGTGACCGGGCTGGTGGTCAACCGGGCCCTGAACGTGCCTGCCGAGGACCGCCGGAAGCTGCGGCAGGAGCTGCATTTCTACCGGAAATTCGGCATTTCCGGCCACATGGCCCGGGTGGGCATCCGGGAGCCGGAGGACCGCTATCTGGCCCGTCTGCTGGCCCAGCGCGCCGGGGAGTTAGGAAGAGCCGACCGCCCGGACACATAAATATACCGCCGGAACGTCTCCACAGAGACGTTCCGGCGGTTTTCATTTTCCGGCGAGGTTCCGACGCTGAGTTCTCGCCAGCCCGGGCCGGCGCCACAGCAGCAGGAGCCCGGCGGCCAGCAGCAGGACCTGCACCGTGAGGACCGATGCCGGCAGCACGAAGTCCGGGTCCAGAGTCCCCAGAGCCAGGGGAAACTCCGTAAAGAAGCGGCCGTTCCATACGCTCAGGGCATCCGGCAGGGGGAGGGCCAGCAGCGCGAGGGGTATCAGCATCCACACATATACCAGCCAGGGCCGCAGCCGACCCAACAGCCACCCGCTGCCCAGGGCGAACACCAGGGGCGGAACCAGGGCCAGCAGAGCCGGCAGGACCAGTTCCCCCCAGCTGTGCCAGCCGAAGTACCAGCCGTAGAACACGGCGGCCTCCGTCAGGACGGCCAGGGCCAGCAGGGCTGTCCCCGCCAGGGCGGCGGCGCACCGGACCAGGGCATACCGCCGGGACTCCATGGGAGCGGCGTCGGTGAGCACCGCCGCCCGCCGGGCCTTGCCCGAGGTGAAAAAGGTCAGGAAGAACAGGCTCCCGATCCACAGCAGGGGCACCATCCGGCTCAGATAGTCCCCAAAGCTCCAAGGGGAGAAGGGGGCGGTGTGAGACACCCCCAGGATGGTGGCGCCGGTGAGCACCTGCCAGCCGTAGAACAGCAGCACCAGCAGCAGTCCCGCGAAAAACTTGTTCCAAAGCAGCCGCTTGCACTCGTATCGAAAAATCTTACCCAAGGTCCAATTCCTCCTCCGTCAGATGGCAGGCATCCAAAAACTCCTGATAGGTCAGGTAGGGGTACATGGGGTCGATCTCCCGGTTGAACAGGTTGTGGAGGATCTGATCCATGGCCGCCTCCCCGCCCACCAGCTGCTCCGCCTTCAAAAGTTTCAGCGGCATCTCACTGTAGTGGCGCACGCCGGACAGGCTGCCCGCAATGTTCAGCCGCTCTGTCTCCGGCAGCTTCTCCAGGTACTCCGGGTGGCGGACATAGAAGTTCAGATAGTAGTCGTCCACGTCCCGCTGCCACTGGTCCACGTAGTATTTCTGGGCGTAGTCCGACCCGTAGAGCTCCTTGACGATACGGTAGGTGGTGTAGACCGTCAGGCCCTCGGAGGACCAGGGGCTGGTCTCGTCCCCCACGTCGAACATATTGCCCAGACCCCACCACTGGTGGACCAGCTCATGGATGAAGGTCTCTCCCGGGACGGCCCCCTTACTGCGGTCGTCCAGGTTGACGGTGGTGAAGTTATCCTCGTTCAGCAGGCTGGCCCCGTCTACGGCGTAGCCGCCGCCGGCCACCCGGCTCTGGATCAGCTTCAGGGTGTCGCCGGTGCCGAAGGACAGCGCGCCGTAGTGCTCCGTGCAGTAGTCCACCACCGCCCGCACCGCATCCGCCGCCCCGGCGGCCTCCATGACCGCCTGATGCTTGCGGCCGTAGTAGAATTCGATGGTGATGCCGCCGGCTTCAATATCCTGGCGGACATAGTCCCCGGCGTAGAGGATACCGCCGGTGCTGTTGGACGCATAGCGCCAGGTCCTGGTGCCGTCCGCGTGCTCCGCCACCACCTCCGCCTGGCTGGTCCCGAAGGGAATGGCCAGCATGGCGCCGGGCAGGGTGATCTCCACCGTGGTGGGGTATCCCTCCTCGCCGGGCAGCACGTTCAACAGGTAGGGAAACAGCCGCTGGTTTTCCAGGCACAGGTAGATCTCGCTGATCTCCGGGTCGCCCTGCATGGTGGAGGAGAGGTTCCAGTCCCTGGGAAAGCCCCCGTATTCCAGGGTCAGCTCGATCTCCTGGTCCGCCGGGAGGGCGATCTCCCACAGGGCCATATTGCTCTCCTCATAGCCGGTGCGGACGGCGGGGACCGCCGCCCCGTCCACGCTGGCCGTCAGATCATAGCCCGGGTCCACTCCAAAATAAACGGTCCACGCCTCACCGGAGGTATTCTGGAACCGATAGACGGCCCGGCCCTCTAGGGTCCCGGCCCTGGTGTCCGGGTACACCTGGACGGTGCGGTCCAGAAAGGTGACGCCCTCGGCATAGTCCAGCTCGTAGAGGTGCATGGCGCTGAGGTCCGGGTTGCTGTTGTCGAAAAAGGGCTGGGCGGCATAGGCGGTGCCGGAGCAGGCCAGCAGGGCCAGGGCGATGACGGGCCGCCAGACCCGCCGGACGCTCCGGGCCAGGGAGCCCAACGGCCCCTTTCCATACCGGCGGATGCACAGGTAGGACACGGCCCACACCCCGGCCAAAATGCCCAGCCAGGTCAATCGCACATAGGCCGCCGTGCGGAACAGCCGGAAGTTGGTGAAGTCGTCGGACATGGCCCACACGCAGGGGTTCAGCCAGCACAGCTGCCAGTCGTCCGCCCACACCGTCAGGCTCAGGCCGGCGAAGGCGGCGAACAGCACCAGGGACAGGTCTGTCCGCCGGGTAAACTGATAGGCGGCCCCGGCGGTCAGAATGGCCAGGGGCAGGGCCAGGCCCAGGAACAGGAGGTAGGCCAGTACGTAGTCCGTCCCAGTAAAGACGGCGCCGATCAGCCACCGACTGACGGGGAACCACACCAGCATGGTGAGGACCGTGGCCAGCCCCGCCGCCGTCAGCATCGCCAGCAGCCGCACCAGAGCCATGGCGTGGGGGGAGACCACTGCGTCCGTCAGTACCTCCGTCCGGCTGCGGCGGGCCCGGTCCAGCTCGAATACCGTCAGCAGGGCGAACAGGATGCCCCCCGCCGCGCCGCCGGCCAGGGCCGGGTTGGCCAGGTACATGGAGAGCATGGTGGCGGCGTCAGCGGGCTTGTAGAGGACCAGTCCCGCCGCCGGAGAGACCGCTGTCAGAAGCAGGACGAGCCAGGTCAGGCGGCCATGCAGCAGCCGTCCCAGCTCCAGAAAAAACAGGCGAAGGGTTTTCATTGGGCCGCCTCCTTGGTGTGGAGATGGATGAGATAGAGGTAGGCGTCCTCCAGAGACGGCTCCGCCGGCTGGACGTAGGCGGGCAGGGTGTCCGCCACCGCCCGGCACCGGACGCCCCGGCCGGTGTTCACCCGGGCGGTGATGTGGAGCCCCGCCTCCTGGCCGGCCTCCCGCTCCCAGAACACCCCCACGTGTCCGGCGGCGGACTGGATCAGCGCCTCCGGCGTGCCGGTGAACAGGACCTGGCCGTGGTCCATCACCACCAGCTGATCGCACACGGACTGCACGTCCTCGATGATGTGGGTGGACAGCAGCACCAGCCGGTCCTGAGCGGCCCGGGAGAACAGGTTGCGGAAGTGGATGCGCTCCTCCGGGTCCAGGCCCACCGTGGGCTCGTCGAAGATCAGGAAGGGCGGGTCCCCCAGCAGGGCCTGGGCGATGCCCACCCGCTGGCGCTGGCCGCCAGACAGGGTGCGGATGGGGGCTTTCGCCTTCTCTTCCAGATTGACGGCCTGGAGGACCTTTCGGATGGCTGCCTTCGGCTGTCGCAGCCCCTTCAGCGCGGCCATGTAGTCCAGAAATTCCGTGACGGTCAGCTCGTCAAAGAGCCCGAAGTCCTGGGGGAGATACCCCAGCTGGGCCTTCAGCTGCCGTTCCGCCTTGGCCAGGGGCCGCCCGTCCACCAGAATGGAGCCGGCGGTGGGTGTCAGGGCGGCCACCAGCAGCTTCATCAGGGTGGATTTCCCCGCCCCGTTGGGCCCCAGCAGGCCGATGAGGCTGGGGGATTTCAGTTCCAGGTCCAGATCCCGCAGCGCCTGCTTCCCGTTGGGATAGGTCATGCTGACGGATTGAATGTTGAGTTCCATATTGCCTTGTTCCTTTCTGCTTGGAATGAGAACAGGATACCAGGGCTGTGTGGAGACAGTTTGGAGGGAATGTGTGATTTGTGTGAAAGAGGAAAAGCGGCAGGCCTGATAGCCTGCCGCTTTTTCCATCCATTCGGAAAATCTATTGCTTGGAATTTCTGATTTTTTTGATATGATAATTCATCAAATGCCGACCAAAATTGCGATAAAGTAGCCCCTTTATTGCCGAGAGCTGCTGGCGATGCTGTCCGAAAAAATCATCCGGACAATCATAGATGCCAAAGTCCTGACAAATCGCCTCGCTCTGGATATAGGTGCTATTGCGGTTGAAATCAATCATAGGATTACGAAAATTCTTTACAGCTACGCCATATCCGCAAAACGCACCTGTGCAAGCTGGGTTTAGACGTTGCAGCTGTGACAGATAGGCCCGATCCAGGATGAACGCCTCCAGTTCATACCAAACGCCCTCTAAATAGACCTCGACCCAGCTGTGGACGATCTCTCTGGGAGCGCTTTTATAAACAATACCTGTCATAGCGCCCTTTTGCAGCTGCTTGTCAACTGTGAAGCCATGCATCCGGCACGGAATTCCTGTTCCGCGAAACAATGCCATCAGCAGGGTCCCTTTTGTATTACATTGTCCATATCCATCGGCCAATACAGCAGAGGCCGGAATACTGTCGTCTGCGTTATAGCCAAACAGAATTTCATCACGCACAAAGTCATAGATTCGCCGGATACGAAGATAAGGGTCTAAGGACTTCCAGTTTCTGGATTTTATTAACTGTTGTATAGATGAAACGGAAAAATCTAACAGAGGTGTTTCTCTTAAATACTGCTCCATCAACTGGCAACCACTCCAATGCAACGTTCAATCTATCACGCAGGGTCTCAAAATCCGTTGAGGCCTTTAACTGAAAACCACACCGCTGCCACCCGCAGCGGTGATAAATTCCCCCAGACAGCCCATCAGGCCGTCAGGAGTGCGCGGCGTAAAAGGCGTTCAGATGCTCCGCCAGCACCGCCGGGGCTTCTTCGTTCACCACATGCCCGGTATGCTGGAGGATTTGCAGTTCCGCGCCCGGGATGTTCTGGGCCAGGAAGCGGGCGGATTTCAGATTCGCGCCGTCCTTCTCTCCGCAGAGGAGCAGCGTCGGGCACTGGATGGCGCCCACCCGGCCGCTGAAGTCCAGATTTTTCATGGAGTTTCCCAGGGCGAAGGTGTCCTGCTTGTCAAAGGCCATAGACGCAAACGTGGATTTGGGCAGCAGCCGGAACACCACATTCTGAAGGGCAAAGGCGGCCCTGGGGACCTTGTGGGGCGTCCCGATCAGCACCAGGGTTTTCACCTTTTCCGGGAAATCCAGCGCGTAGTTCAGGGCCAAAATCCCGCCCAGGGAGAGGCCGCACAGATGGACCGGCCCGCCGGCGCGTCCGCAGTATGCGGAAAACCCGGCGTACAGGTTGGGATAGCTGGCCGCCTTCCCCGCCAGCAGGGCGGAGAGCTCCGGGCACAGGACAGCCTCCCGGTTCACCAGGCGGGAAACGGTCTCCGCCCAGCTGTCCGCTTTGTGGCCGGAGCCGTGGATCAGAATGATTTTCTCCATGGACCCTCATCTCCAATCGGGCAATTCAGGTATATTGGGTTCATTGTACCACACCGCCGGCCGGAAGTCCACCGATGGGACGGGGCGAAAACCGCACCGCCGCCCGGACCCCGTCCGCCGTGTTTTCGATGGTACACACCGCCCCGTGCCGGTCCAGGATCATCTTCACCAGATACAGGCCCAGGCCGCTGCCGCCGGTGGCCCGGTTCCGGGAGCTCTCCGCCCGGTAGAAGGCCTCGAACAGGTGGGGCAGGGCCTCTTTGCGGATGTGGGTCCCCGTGTTCTCCACCGTCAGGGCGGGGCAACCCTCCAGCAGGCCGCACCACACCCGGATTTCCGCCCTCTCCGGCGAGTAGAGGGAGGCGTTGGACAGCAGGCTCCCCACGGCCTTCCCCAGCAGGGAGGCGTCTCCGGTGACGGTGATCCCGGGCACGAGATCGGCCACCAGCCGCTGGCCCCGCTGCTCCGGCAGCTCCCGGTCCAGCGCCAGCTGACGCTCCGCCAGGGCGGCCAAATCCACCGGCTCCCGCCGCACCGGAACGGAGCCGGTCTCCATCCGGGAGATGGCCAGCATCTCCTGGACCAGCGCCTCCATCCGCCCCGTCACCTGGAGGGAGCGCAGCAGGTACTTGTCCCGGTCCCGGTAGACGCCCACACCCTCCAGCATCCCGGAGAGTTGGCCTTTCAGGATGGTGACCGGTGTCTTCAGCTCGTGGGAGGCAGCGTTGAAAAAGGCCATCCGCTGGCGGTCCAGCTCCCGTTCCCGCTCCACCTCGCCCCGGAGGGACTGGTTGGCGGCCTCCAGCTCCCGCAGGGCCGTGTCCAGCCGCCGGGCCATGGCGTCCAGGCTCCGGCCCAGCTGGCCGATCTCGTCCCGGCGGGTCTCCCCGCAGGACCAGTGGAAGTCCAGCTCCGCCATCCTGCCGGCAATGCCGTTCAGCCGCACGATGGGCCGGGTGATGTACCGGGAGTACACCAACGCGCACAGAAGGGAGAAGGCTAGCAGCACCAGGGCCAGCCAGGGGGCCATCTGGGCCAGGGCGCGGACTGCCAGGTTTTCCGCCTCCATCCGGGGGGTGACATAGAGGGTGCAGGGAGCCTCCTGGCCGGCGAACCACACCTCCGTGGAGATGGCCGCCTGCTCGGACATGGTGACGGCCACCGTGCTTCCCCCGTCCTGGGCGTCCACCGCGTCCGCCGCGTAGGTGACAGCGGAATCGCCCTCGGATGAGGTGATGACGACGGAATCGTCCTCATACACCGACTGGACGGCCAGCTGGGAGTTGGTGTCGGCCAGTTGTCCATCAGGGCCCACCAGCATGGCCGCCGCGCCGGATGAGAGGATGAAGTCGTCCAGTATGGGGCCGCAGTCCTCCAGCGCCGTTCCGGTCAGGTTCTCCACCAGAGTGTCCACCTGGGCCGTCAGATCGTCGGTGACCACGGCGGTGTAGGTGCTGGGGGTGGCCCAGGCGATAAGGCCGAAGGTGACCCCTCCGGCGCACAGCAGGATGCAGGCGGTGATGAGAAAAATACGGGCCGTCAAACTCTCAGCCACTCTCTTTCGCAGCACGGTAGCCCACCCCTCTCACGGTTTCGATATAGTCCCGGCCCAGCTTGTGCCGGAGGTTTTTGATATGGCTGTCCACCACCCGCTCGTCCCCAAAAAAGTCATAGCCCCACAGCCTGGAGAGCAGCATCTCCCGTGTGAACACCCGCCCCGGCGCGGCCAGGAAGGTGTGCAGCAGCTCGAACTCCCGGGCGGTCAGGTCCAGGGGGCGGCCCGCCAGAACCGCCTCCCGGGTGTCCAGGTCCACCACCAGATCCCGGTACCGCAGGCGGCTGTCCGCCTCCCCGCCGCCGGCGCGGCGGAGGATCACCCGGAGCTTCTCCAGCAGGACCGGCATGGAGAAGGGCTTGGTCACGTAGTCGTCGATGTTCAGGCCGAAGCCCCGCAGCTGCTGGGCCTCCCCGTCCAGGGCCGTCAGCATCACCACCGGCACCTGGGAGGATTGGCGGATCCGGCGGCAGACCTCGAAGCCGTCGAGTTTGGGCAGCATGACGTCCAGCAGCACCAGGTCAAATGGGGCGTTTTCAAAGGCGGCCAGCGCCGCCGCCCCGTCCCCGGCCGCTGCGGTCTCATACCCCGCGTCCCGGAGATAGGTCCCCAGCAGCTCCTGGATGTCCGGCTCGTCCTCTACGATCAGAATGCGTTTCATGTGTCATCACCTGGGAGGAGTATACCACGGAATTGTGAATTTGGGATGGAGATTTTCTCGATTCTTCGGAGACCCGCCAGGCAGAAGCGGAAAAAGCGCCTGTGTTCGTTCGGAACACAGGCGCTCTTCGCGGACAGAGAGCGAGAAGCAGAGGGAGGGAAAACGCTTCCGGTTGCGCAAACTGCCCGTACATAAATCCGACCCTGCAAGATAAAATAAGTTGACATTACGGAGGAGGCGGAGATATGCACACGCGGAGCATCACGGAAGAATGGGTCACATCGTTTGGGCAATATCTGAGGCAGGAGGAGCGCAGCGCCGGCACCATCGAAAAATACCTGCGGGATGTGCGGGCCTTTGCCGCGTGGCTCGGCGGCACCCCGCTGACAAAAGAGGCGGCGGCGCTCTGGAAGGGCGGCCTGCTGGACCAGGGCTGCACACCGGCCACGGTGAATTCCAAGCTGGCCGCCATCAACAAATTCTTCTCCTTTGCCGGCTGGGCGGAATTCCGGGTAAAGCCCCTGAAAATCCAGCGGCGGCTGTTCCGGGACGACAGCCGGGAACTGACGCGGGCGGAATACCTGCGCCTGCTGGAGACGGCCCGCGCCCTCGGCAGGGAGCGGCTGGCCCTGCTGATGGAGACCATCTGCGCCACCGGGATCCGGGTGTCCGAGGTGCAGAATATCACCGTGGAGGCCGCCCGGCGGGGCAAGACCGAGATCGCGCTGAAAGGCAAGATCCGCACCATTCTGCTGCCGGGAAAACTCTGTCGGAAGCTCCTAAAATACGCGCGAAAACGACAAATTGCTTCTGGTAAGATATTTCTGACCAAAGGCGGCAGGGGCATGTCCCGGGGCCAGATCTGGGCGGAGATGAAGGCCCTGTGCCAAGAGGCCGGCGTGGCCGCCAGCAAGGTGTTCCCGCACAATCTGCGGCATCTCTTCGCCAGGACCTTTTACAAGGCATACCGGGATGTGGCCAAGCTGGCGGACGTGCTGGGGCACAGCAGCCTGGAGACGACCCGGATCTATCTGATTTCCACCGGCGCGGAACACGCCGTCATGCTGGAGGGGCTTCACCTTTTGAACTAGACAAAATTCATATATTGTTCTGCTCCCGCCGAAAAAAAGAATGCTCAAGATTACATATTTCCCATATTTTATCACAGGGGGACCTGCTTTTCAAGGGAGAGACTGGCTGAAAGGGCGCGAAAAAGTGACCGTTCAAAACCTTTTTTGAGCGGTCTTTCTCTCATGCTGCCGTTTTTCGGATTTATCCGCGAAAAAGGCGGCAGGCCCGGGTAGAACGCCGGGGATTTGCCTCCTCGCGTCCGCGGGACAATCACAATATATGAATTTTGTCGATATGGGATTTCGAGGGGGGCAGAGATGGGAACGCAGAGAAACGGCGCGGCGCAGAGGCGGGCTGCCGCGGTGACACCGGATGCCATCCAGGCATATCTGGACCGGCTGACCGCAAAAGGCCGGGGGGCCAGCACGGTGAAAAACTACAGCAACAAGCTGACGATGTTCTATCAGGAACTGCCGGAGGGAAAACAGGTGACGGAGCAGGTCCTGCTGGACTGGCGGCAGTCCCTGCTGGAGCGGGGGTACTCGCCCAATACCGTCAATACATATCTGACTGCCGTCAACGGGCTGCTGGACCATATCGGCCGGCGGGATCTCCAGCTGGTGGACCGGCTGGAGCTGGACCCGAGCGTCCAGCCGGAGCTGACCCGGGCGGAGTACCTGCGGCTGCTGGGCGCTGCCAAGGTGCTGGAGCGGGAACGAACGTACCTGCTGGTAAAACTCTTTGCCCTGACGGGAATCCGGGTGGGAGATGTGGCCGGCCTGAGCGCCTGGTCCGTAGAGCGCGGTCAGGTGCAGGGGACGGACAACAGCGGGCGGGCCCACGGCATCCCGCTTCCCGCCTGTCTGCAGGAAGAACTGCGGGACTATCTCCGCCGGACGGGGACCGCCGCGGGCCCGGTATTCGTCACCAGGAACGGCCGCCCGCTGCGCCGGACCCAGATTTCCAAGGAAATCCGGGATCTGAGCAAACCGGCGCAGGTGGCGGAGGGAAAGTGCAATCCCCGATGTCTCCGCAAGCTGTACCAGGCCACCCAGGAGCACATCGAGGCAAACGTCCGGCTGCTGGTGCGGCAGGCACAGGACCAGCTGCTGGAACAGGAACAGATGGCCATTGGCTGGGCGGGCATTGGACTCTCAGGCTGATGTAGTTGCAAGAGATTGCCGGAGGCGTCCGGCGTGAACTTCAAATGAAATTGACAACGGGGTGAGCAAAGTGAAAAAATCGAGAGTGTCAAAGAGGAGACGTTTTTGCAGTTTCCTGCTGGCCGTGCTGCTGACAGCGACCCTGCTGCCGGGGCAGGCGATCTCCGCCGCGGCGGAGGCGCTGCAAGAGGATGCGGATATTTCTGTCCGCTGGAGCTCGGACAAAGAGACCTATTCCCTTACTGAGACCGCCGATCTCCAGCTGCGGGTGGAGTTGAGCGAGTGGGCCAAGGCCTCCCTGGAATCCGTCACAGTGAAGGTTTCCCTGTCCCCGGAGGAATACGAGGCGGTGAGGGAACCCTCTGGTACAGAGCCGCAGCCGTCCTCCGGCGATGGGAACTATACTATGTCCTACACCTTCTCGAACACAGGGGAGGAAAACTGGACAAGGGAGCTGCAGATCCAGGCCCCGGCCAATGCCGGCGCAGATGGATTTGAATTCGACGTGGCAACAGGGGATATTGCGGTTTCTTACCAGTTAAAATCCAAAGAAGCGCAGATACCTCCGGAAAACGAATCGGAGACGCCGGATACGGAGGGGGAAGCGGATACGTCCCCGGCGGAGACACCGGATCCGAACGGGGATCCCTCGGAGGGCGGCACCTCTTCAGCGGATGGGGCTGTTCCGGAAGAAGAGCCGGTAACTGGCGGGGAGCCTGCCCCGGCGGAGCCCTCTGAAACGGAGGTGTCTCCCGACCAGACAGAGCCGGCGGATGGGCAGCTGGAGGCCCAGCTGGTCGTCAGCCAGGGGACAGAGGACCTTATCGTGGTGAAGGAGGGCGTCCATCTGACCTTCCGGAACGAGACGGAACCCGCCGGGGAGCAGACCTTTGCGCTGGCCCTCACCACAGAGCCAGCAACCCTCAAACCGGAGTCCCGGCAGCTGCCCGACTTTACTGTGACAGCGAAACTCACCGCCAATGCAGCCAAACAGGAAAGCGGCAGGACCACGGTCCGGCTGGGGATCACGCTGCCGGAGAAGCTCGCCTTCCCCGCCGGGAACAATACGATTTCTGAAAATCAAATCCTGGTGGGGGACCGGGTCCTGGCGGAAATCGAGGCGGATGCTCTGCCGGAGGGGACAAGCCTCACCTCCGTGAGCTGCGAAGGGAATACGCTTTACATAGAGATCGGGCAGAGCTGGGGGCCTGATACCGAGTCCCAGCCGCCGGAGGAGGACGCGGCGGAGGAGAGCACCCTTCTGGAGACAGCGGGAGAGGTCTTTTCCCAGCTGCTGCGCGGCACGCGGGAGCTCTCCTGGTCCTACCCCATCACCATTCACGGCGAACAGCTGGAGATGGAGGAGGACTTCCGCACCGGCACCATCACCGCCAGGGGAGAGGTCCTGTCCCAGGAGGCGGGGAGCGGCTCCCCTGCCGCGGCGGCGTCCGCGACCATTTCCATTGAGGAAGAGACGGTCGCGCCGCCGGAGGGCCTGAATGTCACAGAGAGGCTGGACTCCCTCCCCCAGACCATTTACTGGGTGGACAACCGCGATGAGGCGGGTAACCGCCCGGACACGTCGGCTTTTCAAGAGACCCCGCTGTATTACCAGCTGGACGGCACAGGGGAGTGGACGCTGCTGACCCCCGCCAACATGGCGGAATTGGGCTTTGCCGTGATGCCGGTGCCGGCCGTTTCGGACAATGGAAATGGCGTATACACAGTGACCTACAGGGATTTGCCGTCTAAGTTGGTTCAGAATGACCCGGAGTCGGATGTGGGAGAGCCCCTGTACACCCACACGGTCCAATGGAAATTCGCCGAGAACCCGCCGGCGGTGGACGGCTATGCTGAGGTGCCAGTCACAGAGGCGAACTGGGAACAGTATCCCTCCGCGGGCGGCAAACTGGGCTGGTACTATGTCCTGGAGACGGATTTCGTCTTTACCCTGCGGGTCCGTTGGGGGACCCTGGGCCGGGCGGACGGCCTGCGGGACCTGATCATGAAGAGCTTCGCCCTGTATATCTCCACCGCGGAGGAGGGAACCACGGAACAGGCACATTCCCTCCAGAAGCTGGAGGAGGACGGCGTTCTGCAGGTGGACTTCTCACAATCACCGGATCAGGATAACCCCACCATCGGCGTGGTGACCATCTCCGGCGGCTGGAAGTACAACCTGGACGGCACCCCCATCAACTTCTACGTGGATACCGCGGAAAAAGAGCAGACAGAGCTCCGCCCGGCGGAGGGCAGCCAGCTGGCGGAGCAGCTGGGGGAGGACTACTTCCTGGTGAGCTATGACAACACCAGCGCTCCCAATGTGGGCTCCATCACCACGGAGGTCTACGACGGCGGCACGGCCTATGTGACCCTCACCGGCACCACCACCTACCAGGCCAAAAAGGTCTGGGCGGATGATGACTCCAGCCGGCGGCCCGGGGTGGAGTTCCACCTGTGGCGCTACCGGGAGGGGGCGTCCTACACCACCGCCGCCCCGGTGACGGACAGCAGCGGGCGGCCCTATATCCTGAAATATACTTCCGGGGAAACAGAGGCTGCGGAAGATGACACACAGCAGATCGTGTTCCTGGTCCAGAGCACGGACGGCCCTGTCGACGCCGAACTGGAGAAATACGACCCGGAGGGCTACCGCTACATCTACGTGGTGCGGGAGTACATCAAAGCCGAGGCGGACGATGATCCCTATGAGCAGATTTTCGGCGCGGTGGACCCGGAGACCGGCGAAGTGCAGGACACGCTGGACAAGAGCATCTCCCAGCGGGCAGACGGCGACCGCTATGTCTACAACGGCGGCACCATCACCAACCATCGCTCGGACACCGTCACCACCGTGGTGCGGAAAATCTGGAACGCCTCCGCCTTCCAGAGCCAGCTGGAGGATGTGACGCTGGAATTCACCCTCCAGTCCCGGCCGCTGCTCCCGAAGGAAGAGGAACCTACGGGTGAAGAGGCGGACTGGGAGAACACCGGCATCGTTATGAGAGAGACCGGCTTTTCCGAGGAGGAACTGTCGCTCTGGTCCCACACGGAGAGCGTCTACGCCTACGGCGATGATGGAGAGCTTCTGGAGTACCGCTGGGTGGAGACCGGCGTGTATCAAGGGGACAGCGGCGAAAATCTCCTGAACGAGGATGGAACGGCCTTCACCCTGACGCAGGACGGCCGGAAAGTGACCTACCGCGTGGAGATCGATGAGGAAGAGGCTGGCACCTATCAGGCCACCATCATCAACTCCGTGGCGGAGGAGCTGGACTACCAGGTGGTCAAGGTTTGGGAGAAAGGAACGAATCTTCCAGAGGAGGGCGAATACCTGACCTTCAACCTGTACCAGATTCCCAGCGGCAGTGCGCTGACAGGAGATGCCAATCCCTACCTGACCTTCACCTGGAACGGTACGGTCGTGGCGGAGGGGAGCACTTGGCCCGACGGTATCACCCTGGACGAGATGGCTGTCATTGGAACAGATGAAAATGGGAACACCACCTGGACCGTGGATCTCCACAGCCTGCCGGAGTTTGACGAGAACGGCCAGGAGTACGAGTATCTGCTGTTGGAGGATACCACCGGGACAGCGTATTATCCCACCTATGAGACCACCCGGGACGAGGATGGCAACTATGTCACCAGAGTCATCAACGGCCCCGGCGAAGGAAACCGCATCACCGTGCGGAAGGTGTGGATCGACGGCGGCGACAGCGCCCACCGGGGCGATGTGACCATCGCGGTGTTTGAGCGGGGAACCAATGCGTTTATCAAGGAAGTCACTCTGGGAGCCGGCGTGTGGAGCGCGCAGGTTGGATTAGGCTTTTATGAAGATGGAACCCCACGCGATGTTGATGATGTCTACATTCTGGAGACGTCGGTGTCCGCCTCGCAGGGAGAGCAGGCGGATGTCTACCAGATACCCGTGCGGCCTTATCAGATGTCGGACAGTGTGGACGCTCACTATGCTGAATACGATGCGGACGGAAAAATCACCAACGCAGAGCAGCCAACATTCGGCGGCATGGAAGATGCAAGCGTCTATCAATACGAAACCCTGTACCACCGGTACGAGGCTACGTATCAGGAGCGATTCGAATTGGCGGGAGAGACCTTCTACACCGTCACCAACCGCCGCCTGGGCAGTGTGGACCTGACGGTCACCAAGACCTGGGACGACGGCGACGGCACCCTGCGGGAAGCTCTGGCGGGTGCAATTCAGCATTTGGAAGATGGCGCAAGACTTACCCCCTATATCCAGCTGGACTTTACCGAGGAGACCCGTGATGAGAACTATGCGATCAAGACAGACGGAATTGAGACAGAGAACGATTCCGACACCGTCAATCTGGGCGGCGCGGACACGCCGATTCTGAACGAGGAACGCGAACCCACCACGGCTCTCCAGGAGATCGACCTGGAAGAATCGAGCCAGACCTTCCATTTCTATGGCCTGCCCAAGTACGATGTGGACGGCAGCGTGGTCCGCTACACCGTGCGCGAGGTCTGGCTGGATGCGTCTGGTAAGCACGTGGAGAACCTTTCCGAATATTTCGACAATTATCTGCCGGAGAATTATGAGGCCAGAGAAACCCTCCTGCGCCTGCTGGACGAGTTCAGCAGTTCCGTGGTGGAGACAGCCTACGACGTCAACCCGGACACACCGGGCGAGGAGCCGGACGCTTTCCAGGACGATGTGCAGAAGATCACAGTCACCAATGCCCTCCGCGAGGTCAAGACCATCTACTGGCACAAGCTGTGGAAGGACACCTACACCCTGGAGAACAACCAGCGCCCGGACATCTATCTGGACATCTACCGGGTGTACCATGTGCCGGAAGAAGATGGCAAGGTTACAACCAAAGTGGAACCCTACATCGAGGACTATCGCTGGGAGTACAGCGCCGAGGGAAGCTCTCTGCCGGACGGACCGAATGATGCCAACACGTTCTACCACTGGCACGCGGTGATCACAGGAGTGCCCAAGTACGACGACCTGGGCTATGAGATCCAATACTATGCCGTGGAGCGCAGCAGTGTGGATACGGAGGACTTCGACTACCTGCCGGCGGCGTATTCCATGGACGGTGAGCACACCTTCGGCACGGCGGCGGAGGTTGATGAGGGGCTCCGATCTGAGGAGTATGTCTGGAACGTGTCGGAAACCCAGACGCCGGAATACGCGCTGAGAGAGGGCGGCTTCTTTACCAACAGCCTCTCCAGTACGGTCACCATCCAGGGCCAGAAGCTGTGGAACAACCTGCCCAGCGGCTACCCAAGCGAGGATCTGCCTACGGTGACTTTTAAGCTGGACCGGACGCATACGGTAACAAACCAATACGGGGATAAGACAGAATCAACGGAACCGGGCGTCGCCACCCTTGTGGTATCTGATTGGGCAGACCTCTATCGGAACGGCACCTATGTGTTTCGCATAGAATATGAGGGCGAAAACTTCATGGAGGTACAGCCTGACGGCACCATAGAGGTCAAACCTTCGGAGAATAATACGAGGGAGACGAAGCTGCCCCGGTATGACTCGAATGGCGGACTGTATACTTATACGCTTGTGGAAACCTCTATTGATTGGCCGGAGAGCGTAAAGCAGGGAGAAGCTGCTGCCACCGATTGGCGCAATGTCTACGAGAAACCATCCATCGTGGCCAACACCTACATGGCCTCCAACTGCTACGACGGCGGAACCGGGACCCTGTCGGTGAAGAAGTTGCTGGCGCTGGACCCGCCCCAGACAGATGCAGGCGGGGATCCGGTATTCCCGGCGGTCCAAATGACGCTGACCCGGACATACACCAAGAACAATGGTGAACCATCTGAAGCAGAAACCGTTGACACCTTGCCCTGGTCCGCCGAGGACGTCAAGAAGGCTTATAAGCAGGCAACGGAAGAAGCCGGGGGAGACGACAGCGTCGTCCTGGAACACATCTTCACGTTTGAGGGCCTGGAGCTTTACGCCCCCAACGGTTCCCAATATATCTACACCGTCACCGAGGTAAAGGACAACTTCCTGGAGGGCTATGAGACTTCCTGGGGAAATGACGACTTGGAGATTGAAAGCCCAACATTCCAAAGTGGCAGCGAGGCCACACCGCTCTCCCCGACTCCTGTGGCGGAGGACCCCGGCGCCGGCGGCGGGGAGGACGTCCCGGATCCCGGCGAAGCGGCCCCCACGGACCCCGCAGAGGAGCCAGAGTATGTAATCGCCGCCACCTTCAAGAACGTGCCGGACACCCGGACGGTCGTTCTGGAGGGGAAGAAGACATGGAAGGACTTTGACAACAGCTTTGACCTGCGGCCGGAGGTAAATAATAATGGACAGTCTGTCGGCCTGATGCTGACCCTGTACCGCTCCGCGGACAGCCAGCCGGGCCAGGACAACGGAATTGCCAGCGTGCCGGTAGACGAAGAGACCTATAAAGTCACTTGGATCACAAACGATGACAGCAACACCTGGACCTACACCATCACCGGCGAGGACGGCAAGGGCCTGCCGGCCTATGCCCCCAACGGAATGCCCTGGAAGTATTCTGTCAAGGAGTCCCTCAGTGACGAATTGAAGCAGATCTACACCGCGAGCCCCTCCAGCGCGAACGAGACGGGCCGGAGAGAAACCGAAGGGGATGACTCTACCGCCTTCACCGGCACGATGGCGACCCTGACCAACAGCATGGCCAACAGCGTCTCCTATTCCAAGCGGTGGGAGGACAACAAGGGCCAGACGGTCACCGGGGACTACATCGGCGCGGAGCTGACGGTGGCGTTCCAGCTTCAGGCGCGGGAGACTGCTGCTGACGGAACGTCCTCCGAACCGGGGGAGTGGACTTCCGCGGAAACGTATTTCACACATGGGGATGGGGGAATCCTGACAGACGATCAATGGGATGCTATCTTCAAGAACTTTAATTTTGACATTGAGAAGCAAGGCCACATCGGGGATAGCGTCTGGAGCGGCACCATTGCCAACCTGCCCAAAGCCATCAGGAAGAATGGAGAAGAAATCACCTATCTGGAATACCGGGTGGTGGAGACCTCCGTGACCGTTGCGGAGCAGAAGCAAACCATTACCATACAGGATGACGGTACCTATACCGTAACCCCGGAGAGTGGCTTTGTGCTGGACGCACAGTTTACGTCCAGTGGAAATATCACCACCAACATCCTGGACGTCCAGAGCCTGACCATCACCAAGAACTGGGCGGGGGACAATAACAACGCCTACGGCATCCGCCCCGCGTCCGACAGTCCCAACAGCGACTGGAAAGCAGACTTCGTTATCCAGCGATCGACCGACGGCACCTCGTGGGAGAATGTCCAGGTCTACAGCACGGAGTACCAAGAGGGCCGTGACCTGGTGATCACCCTCACCGGAGGGAATACAGCGGACTCCGCATCCGCAACGATTTCCGGCCTGCCCAAGGGCCCCTACACCTACCGGGCCCGGGAACTCCAGCCGGAATGGACGCGGGATACTAATGGAAAGATTCCGGACAAATATATCTTGTCAGGAGATGGCTCTTACTATGAAGGCACGTATCAGGCCCAATATAAGGACAATGCGGACGGTACCACCGTCACCAACACCCTGCAGACCCGTAACGTAATTGCGGCCACAAAAAAATGGCTCCCGACGACCCCGCAGGGTGTGACCGTCACCCTGACCCTGGAATACCTGAGTCAAGAAAACAAATGGGTTCCGTTAAAGTCGGTCACTCTGGACGGGGCTGCGGACGAGGAGTCCACAGGCCCGGCCTACGAAGACACAGCCTGGCATGCCGTGTGGAAGGATCTGCCGCTCTATCACCCGAATGGCAAAAATGAGAACGGCTTCACGGAGTACCGCGTGACGGAGACCCACACCGGAGACTATGTGCAGGTGGAGAATCAACACGAAGGAAATTCCTACACCTTCACAAACGTGCCCGCCACGCAGCTGCGGGTGGTCAAGACCTGGTACGGCACCGACCTGAGCAATCAGAAAGCGGTGAAAGTCCTTCTGTATCGCACCACGGAGGGCGGCACCGAGGAACCGGTATACGAATCCGGAACAACGAACCAGCGGTATCTTCTCCTGAACGCAGACAACGGCTGGCAGGGCGTCTTTGCAAATCTCCCCGCTTACAGTGCGGCTGGTGCGGAATATCAATATTACGCAAGGGAGACCACCATCGGCGGCGTACCAGTGGAGAACACCGGGTTTGATGCGGAGCATCACGACGGTCAGGGAATCACCCACATCATCAACTATGGGGACGGAGAGCAGGAGGACTATGTCCAGGTGCGGGGCACCAAGACCTGGGTGGACCAGGACAAGACCGCCCGGGACCAGCTCCAGCTGTATCTCTACCGCACCACCACACCGGGGAACACGGACTCTTGGGAACTGGTGCCGGAGACGGAGGTCATCCTCCGGTGGTTTGGCAGAGACGGCGACCAGTGGTATTACTCCTTTGAAAACCTGCCCCGCTGTGACGCGGACGGAAGCGCCTATGCCTACTACGTGATGGAGGTCTCCCCTGACGGCTATGACGGCAGGGCGGAGGAGGGCGTCTCCCTGCTGGCCGGCGGCCTCTTCCTCTACAACTTTACCAACGTCCAGCGGGGCGGCCTATCGGTGGAGAAGTACGTGACCGGTGCGGGAGATACTGACAAGGAATTTTCCTTCACGGTCACGCTCTCCGGGGAATCTACCGCTGGGATCCCGGCGGCGGACATTGACGGGACCTATGGCGGGATGACGTTCAAAGACGGCGCTGCCGTATTCACCCTGAAACACGGTCAGAGCGTGACCGCCGAGAATCTGCCCGCCGGCCTCACCTACACGGTGACGGAGACAGAGGAGGCTGGCTATGAGACCAGCACAGCCCATGAGACAGGCACCATCCCGGCCGGCGGGACGGTGACAGCCACCTTCAACAACCACAAGGATCCCCCCGGCGGCGGGACCACCTATACCCATGTGTCTGTGCGGAAGGTCTGGCGGCTGGACGACGGCGGCACCGCCGCGGACTCCGTGACGGTCCACCTGCTGCGGGGCGGCACTGTGGCGGACACCGTGGTGCTGGATGCGGACAACAGCTGGACCTACACCTGGACCCGACTCGATGACCGGTACGTCTGGACGGTGGAGGAGGCGGATGTGCCGGACGGCTTCACCGCCGCCGTCACCCGATCCGGCTGGACCTTCACCATCATCAACGACGACACGGGAGAGCCGGAGGACCCGGAAGATCCCGACGAGCCGCCCAGCCCCGACATCCCGGAGGACCCGGATCAGCCGACGGAACCGGATCTCCCGGATACCCCGGACACCCCAGATACGCCGGACGTTCCGGAGAACCCGGATGTGCCAAGCACCGGCGATCCCACCTGGAACGGCCCGCTGGCGCTGCTGTGCCTGACCTCTCTGGCGGGCGCGGTGGTCCTGGGCATTCTGGGGCTGCGGAGGACCCGCGGCCGCGGAAAGCGGCTGCAGTAAATCCGCCGGAGGCCGCGGCGAGAAAAGAGGGGGCAAAAGCCCTCTCTTTTCTCCATTTCACAGAGCGAAAGAGAGGAGTGTGCGGTCATGGATAGATGCGGAAAGCACAGACGCCCTTCAGAAAACAGAGAGCCCGGAACGGCCCGGCGGCGGGGAAACTGGTATCTGCGGCTGGCCGCCCTTTGCCTGGGGATCTTCCTGCTCTCCGGAGGACTGCTGCTGCGGAATCGGCTGCGGGCCGGGCGGGAACAGGCGGCCCATGCGGCGCTGGCCCGGCAGGTGCACCGCGTGGAGGAGCAGATCGCCAGCCAGGGGGGCGGAGCCCTGCCCACCCAGGACGGGGTCCTGCCCCAGTATCAGGCCCTATGGGAGCAGAACCAGGACCTGGCGGGGTGGATTTCCATCCCGGGCACAGCCATTGACTACCCGGTGATGCACACGGCGCTGGACGAGGAATTCTACCTGCGCCGGGCCTTTGACGGCAGTCAGTCGGTCAGCGGCACGCCGTTTCTGGCGGCGGACTGCTTTGAGGGCTGTGGGAACTATATCGTATACGGGCACAATATGAGAGACGGCAGCATGTTTGCCGCGCTGCTCTCCTACGCGGACCCGTCGTTTCGGAGACAGCACCCCACCATCCGCTATGACACCCTGGGGGAGGCGGGGACGTATGAGGTCCTGGCCGCCTTCTACGCGGACGTCACTCTGGGGGATGCCGGAGTGGACTTTCCCTTCTACGCGTATACAGACCTGCGGGATCCCGGCGCCTTGGCGGACTATCTGGACCAGGTCCGGGCGGCGGCCCTGTATGACACCGGCGTGACAGCGGAGCCGGGGGACCAGCTGCTGACCCTTGCCACCTGCAGCTACCACACTGCGGACGAGCGCTTTGTGGTGGTCGCCAGGCGCGTGGAATAGGGGGTAGCATCCGGCGTTTTTCCAAAACGCGCAAAGCAGGCCGGGCGGAGAATCACTCCGCCCGGCCTGCTTCATGGAGCCCGCCTTGGCCATCCGTCAAAAGGGGAGATCCCTGCCGGAAATTTTGTGAAAAAAATACCAGGATTGTTTGTGAAATAACTGCCGAAATTTTTGGTTTTTTCTACATTTTTCAAACGAATTTCCTGGCAATATTGACGCAAAATATGTGAAATAAATATCTTTTGTTGACTTTCCGGGAATGGCGGCTACAATCGATTTTAGTTAACCGTAAAACTCGGGCGATCTGTGGGCCGCCCATTCCCCCGGCAGACTCAAATTTTGAACGATCTCAGGAGGACGACCATGAAAAAAATTCGTGTAGGTGTGGCCGGCTACGGCACCATTGGCCAACGGCTGGCGGACGGCGTTGCGTTTCAGGAGGACATGGAGCTGGTGGGTATCGCGGACCTGGCGCCCACGCTGTCATTGCAGGCGCTGCGGGAAAACGACATGATCGGCGCCAACGGCGTGGAGTACAAGCTCTATCTGGTGGAGGGGGCCGACCCCGCCGCCTTTGCCGCCATGGACATTCCCGTGGCGGGGAGCTTTGAGGACCTGTGCCGCAGCGTGGACATCATGCTGGACTCCTCACCCGCCGGCGTGGGGGCCAAGAACAAGGCCATCTACACGAAGCTGGGCGTCAAGGCCATCTTCCAGGGCGGCGAGAAAAACGACGTGGCGGACGTGTTCTTCCACGGCTATGCCAACTACGAGCAGGGCCTGGGGCAGGACTATCTGAAGCTGACCTCCTGCAACACCACGGGCCTGATCCGCTCCGTGGACTGCCTGGACCGGGCCTTCGGCATCGAGAAGGTGGCCATCACCATCATCCGCCGGGTGGCGGATCCCGGCGACTACCACCGGGGCCTCACCAATGCCCTCCAGATGGAGAAGGCGCCCTCTCACCAGGCCCTGGACCTGATGACCATCATGCCCCACATCAGCGCCACCGGCATCCTGGTCCACACGCCGGTGACCCACGGCCATATCATCACCGTGGTGGCCTCCGGCAAAAACGGCCGGAAGATCACCCGGGAGGAGGCCCTGGCCGCCTTCTCCGCCCATCCCCGGATCCGGGTGGTGACGGTGGACAGCGGCTTCAAGGGCAACACCTCCTTCTTCAAGTACGCCCGGGACCTGGGCAACCGCCGGGGCGATATGTATGAGATCGGCCTGTGGGCGGACTCCATTGTGGAGAGCGGCAATGACATCATGTACGCCATCAACGTCCCCCAGGAGAGCGTCACCATCCCGGAGACCATGGACGCCATCCGGGCGGCCCTCCGGATGCAGCTGACCCGAGAGGAGGGCACCGCCGCCACCAACCGCTATCTGAAGATCGGCCGCTTCAAGAACGCCGTGTAAAGGAGAGACAAGATGCGTTTTGGCATTTGTACCCTGGATGATTGGGATGTGTCCGGCAGGACGGTCCTCTGCCGGGTGGACATCAACCAGCCGGTGGACCGGACCACAGGGACCCTCCGCTCCACAAAGCGGATCGAGGCCTGTGTACCCACGGTCCGGGAGCTGGCGGACAAGGGGGCCAGGGTGGTCCTGCTGGCCCACCAGGGCAGCGACATCGAGTACCAGAACTACTGGTCCACAGAGCCCCACGCGGAGGTCCTGCGCCGCCTGCTGGGCCGGGAGGTGAAGTGGATCGACGACGTGTGCGGCCCCGCCGCCCGGGAAGCCATCCAATCCCTGGGGGAGGGGGAGATCCTCCTGCTGGACAACGTGCGCTTCCTGGCGGAGGAGCAGACCCTGTTTGAGAAGAGCCTGAAGCTGACCCATGAACAGCAGGCCCGGACGCTGCTGGTGCGCAAGCTGGCGCCCCTGGCGGACCTCTATGTGTGCGACGCCTTCGCCGCCGCCCACCGGGACCAGCCCTCCCTGTGCGGCTTTGAGCAGGTGCTGCCCTCCGCCATGGGACGGCTGTTCGAGGAGGAGTACTGCGTCATCTCCGGCCTGATGGAGCAGCCGGAGCGGCCCTGCGTCTTTGTGCTGGGCGGGGCCAAGGTGTCCGATGCCTTTCTGATGATGTCCAGCGTCCTGGAGAAGGGCGCGGCGGACACCATCCTCACCGGCGGACTGGTGGGCAACATCCTCCTGGCCGCCAGAGGGGAGGCCATCGGAGCGGGCAGCCTGGCCTTTATCGAGAAGTCCGGCTACAGCGGCCTCATCGACACGGCCCGGGACCTGCTGGCCCGGTATGGGGAGAAGATCTGCCTGCCCGCGGACGGCGCCTGGGTGGAGAACGGCCGCCGGGCGGAGGCGCCCCTGGGCAGCATCCCGCCGGAGGTGTCCCTGACGGACATCGGCGCCGCCACGGCGAAGCGGTACCAGGAGATCATCCGCGGCGCCAGGACCGTGTTTGTCAACGGCCCCATGGGGGTCTTTGAGCAGGCGGAGACAGAGCTGGGCACCAGCCGGGTGTGGGACGCGCTGGGAGACACGGCGGCCTACACCGTGGTGGGCGGCGGAGACAGCATCACCGCCACCGCGAAGTACGGCAAGACAGACCGGATCGATTATATCTGCACCGGCGGCGGGGCGCTGATCCGCTTCCTCACCGGCGAGGAGCTGCCGGTGGTGGCGGCCCTGCGGCAGGCCGCGGAGAAATGGGGGGCCGGACAATGAAAATCCAGCTTGGCATCGGCGCCGGCACCCAGACGGTGGAGGTGCCGGACCGCTGCGTCCAGCAGGTGCTGGAGCCCAATCCGGTGCCCCATGGCCTCACCGGGGAGGCGGAGGTCCGCCGGGCCCTGGCAGAGCCCATCGGCACGCCCCGGCTGCGGGAGATCGTCCGCCCCGGGGAGACCATCGCCATCATCACCAGCGACATCACCCGCCCCATGCCCACCTGGACGGTGATGCCGCCCCTGCTGGACGAGCTGTATGAGGCCGGTATCCGCCCGCGGGACATCACCCTGGTGTTCGCCCTGGGCAGCCACCGGCCCCACACGGCAGAGGAGATGCGAAAGCTGGCAGGGGAGCGGGCCTTTCAGGAGATCCGCTGCGTGGACGGCGACCCGGAGGACTGCGTCCGCCTGGGCGTCACCAGCCGGGGCACACCGGTGGACATCACCCGGGTGGTGGCGGAGGCGGACCGGCGCATCTGCCTGGGCAATATCGAGTACCACTACTTCGCCGGCTACTCCGGCGGGGCCAAGGCCATCATGCCCGGCGTGTCCACCCGGGCGGCCATCCAGGCCAACCACAGCATGATGGTACAGGAGGCAGCCTGCGCCGGGAACCTGGACACCAATCCCCTCCGGCAGGACATCGAGGAGGCCGCCGCCCTGTGCGGCGTGGACTTCCTCCTCAACGTGGTGCTGGACGAGCACAAGCAGATCCTCCGGGCGGTGGCGGGGGACGTCACCGCCGCCCACCGGGCGGGCTGCGCCTTTCTGGACACCCTCTACCGCAAGGAGATCGACCGCCGGGCGGACATCGTCATCGTCTCCCAGGGGGGCGCCCCCAAGGACCTGAACCTGTACCAGACCCAGAAGGCGTTGGACAACGCCAAGCACGCCGTCCGGGACGGCGGCGTGGTGATCCTGGTGGGCTCCTGCAGGGAGGGCCTGGGGGAACCCACCTTTGAGGCGTGGATGACCGCCGCCCCCACGCCCCGCTCCCTGATCGACCGCATCCAGCGGGAGTTCCGGCTGGGGGGCCACAAGGCGGCGGCCATCGCCATGGTGCTGGAGCACGCGGACATCTACCTGGTCTCCGACCTGGAGCCGGCGCTGGTGGAGTCCCTGTTCCTGCGGCCCTTTTCCACCGTCCAGGCCGCCTATGACGCGGCGGCGGAGAAGCTGGGAAAGGACGCCTCCGTCCTCGTCATGCCCTATGGCGGCTCCACGCTGCCCTATGTCAGGGCGGAGACCGCCTCCGGCGCGTAAGAGCGGGAAAGCCCCCCGCAAAAAAGGACTGTGTTCTGAGAAGAACACAGTCCTTTTTTTGCTGCTGCGGTGTCAGTCCAGAGCGTGGAGCAGATTCACCATCTCGATGGCCCCCTGGGCACACTCGGCGCCCTTGTTGCCGGCCTTGGAGCCCGCCCGCTCGATGGCCTGCTCGATGGTGTCGGTGGTGAGGACACCGAATAGCACCGGCACGCCGCTCTCCAGGGAGGCGAGGGCGATGCCCTTGGACACCTCGGCACACACGTAGTCGTAGTGGCTGGTGGAGCCCCGGATCACCGCCCCCAGGGCGATGACCGCGTCGTACTTCCCGCTCTTGGCCATTTTGGCGGCCACCAGCGGGATCTCAAAGGCGCCGGGGACCCAGGCCACATGGATGTCGTCTCCCCGGACGCCACGGCGCAGCAGGCCGTCCTCACAGCCGGAGAGGAGCCTGGAGACGATGAACTCATTGAACCGGGCGCACACCACGCCCACCCGAATACCTTCCGCGACCAGATTGCCCTCATAGACCTTCATATTGCTAGTCCTCCTTAAATAGAAATAGTAAATTGGAAATGATTCGTGGTTCTGCCGACAGGAACGGAGCTCAGTACCGGACCAGATGCCCCATCCGCTGCTGCTTGGTCCGCAGGTAGTAGAGGTCCTCCGCCGTGGCGGGGATCTGGATGGGCACCCGCTCCACGATCTCCAGCCCGAAGTCCGACAGCTGGTAGATCTTGTCCGGGTTGTTGGTCAGCAGCCGCATGGTCCTGACCCCCAGGTCCCGGAGGATCTGGGCGCCGGTCCAGTACTCCCGCAGATCCGGGGCAAAGCCCAGCTTCACATTGGCGTCCACCGTGTCCAGCCCCTGCTCCTGGAGGGCGTAAGCCTTCAGCTTGTTGATGAGGCCGATGCCCCGGCCCTCCTGCCGCATATACAGCACCACGCCCCGGCCCTCCGCCTCGATCTGGCGCATGGCGGCGGCCAGCTGCTCCCCGCAGTCGCAGCGCTTGGAGCCGAACACGTCCCCGGTGAGGCACTCGGAGTGGACCCGGCACAGCACATTCTCACCGCCGCCGATGTCCCCCTTCACCAGGGCCACGTGGTGCTCGCCGGTCAGGTCATTGACATAGCCGTAGATCCGGAAGTCGCCGTACTTGGTGGGCATTTTGGCCGCGGCCGCCCGCACCACGTGCTTGTCGTGGCGGCGGCAGTAGTCCTGGAGGGCCTGGATGGTCAGCACTTTCAGCCCCCACTCCTTTGCTTTCTCCAGCAGTTCCGTGGTGCGCATCATGGTGCCGTCGTCCCGCATGATCTCACAGCACAATCCGCACTGGGGGAGCCCCGCCAGCCGGCACAGATCCACAGTGGCCTCCGTGTGGCCGTTGCGGACCAGCACGCCGCCCCGCCGGGCCACCAGGGGAAACACGTGGCCGGGCCGGCGCAGATCCTCCGGCCGGGTGGCCGGGTCCACACATTTGCGGCAGGTGTAGCCCCGCTCCTCCGCGCTGATGCCGGTGGTGGTGTCCACATGGTCGATGGACACCGTGAAGGCGGTGCAGTGGTTGTCGGTGTTCACCTTCACCATCTGCTCCAGCCCCAGCCGATCCGCGATCTCGGCGCTCATGGGGGTGCAGATCAGCCCCTTGGCATGGACCGCCATGAAGTTGACGTTCTCCGTGGTGGCGAACTGGGCGGCGCAGATCAGGTCCCCCTCGTTCTCCCGGTCCGGGTCGTCGATGGTGATGATGAGGTGGCCGGCGCGGAGCTCCTCCAGCGCCTCCTCCACCGTGCAGAATTGGGAATCCATGGGTCGTTCCTCCTTACTCAAAATCCGTTTTCCATCAAAAATTCCAGGGAGATGCCGCCTTTTGGGGCGGTGTCCTCCGCCGGGCGCAGCAGCTTCTCCACGTATTTGCCGATGAGGTCCGTCTCCAGGTTGACGATGTCTCCCGGCCGCTTCCGGCCCAGCACCGTCACCGCCGCCGTATGGGGGATGACAGAGACCGAGAACCGGTCCGCCTCCACAGCCGCCACCGTCAGGGAGATGCCGTCGATGGCGATGGAGCCCTTCTCCACGATGTAGCGCAGCAGGGAGGGGGCGGCGGAGACTGTGTACCACACGGCGTTGTCGTCCTGACGCCGGGCGGTGATGGTGCCGGTGCCGTCGATGTGCCCGGCCACCATGTGGCCGCCGAACCGGCCGTTCGCCGCCATGGCCCGCTCCAGGTTCACCGGGCTCCCCGGGACCAATGCCCCCAGGGAGGAGCGGTTCAGGGTCTCGTGCATCACATCGGCGGTGAAGCCGCCGGCGTCCACGGTGGTGGCGGTGAGACAGACCCCGTTCACCGCCACGCTGTCGCCGATCTTCAGGTCCGACAGCACCGTCTCCGCCCCGATGGACAGCACCGCCGAGTGGGCGCCCCGCCGGACGGAGCGGAGGACGCCCATCTCCTCAACAATTCCTGTGAACATCCGCGTCCACCTCTCCTTCCAGCAAAAAGTCCTCTCCCAGGCGGGTGACGGTGGGGTTTTGCAGGTGTGCCGCCTGGGATGGGAGCGCCACCCCCAGGCCCTCCACCGGGGACTTGGCGTCCCCACCGCCGAAGAGCTTGGGGGCGATATAGGCCTGGACCCGCCGGACCAGCCCCGCCTCCAGCATGGACCAGTTCAGGGTGCCGCCGCCCTCCAGCAATACCCCGTCGATCTCTGCCGCCCCCAGGCAGTCCATCAGGGCGGGCAGATCCACATGGCCCTCCCGGGCCGGCAGCTGCCACACCCGGCAGCCGGCGGCTGCGTAGGGGGCAATTCGCTCACCGTCCATCTCGCAGGTGGCCAGGATGGTCTCCACCTCTCCGGCGGTGCGGACGATCCGGCTCTCCAGCGGGGTCCGCAGATGGGTGTCGCAGAGGATCCGCACCGGGTTCCGGCCGTTTTCCATCCGGCAGGTCAGCAGGGGATCGTCTGAGAGCACCGTGCCCACCCCCGCCAGGATGCCCCGGTACCGGTGCCGGTCCTGGTGGACCCGCCGTCGTGCCGCCTCTCCGGTGATCCACCGGGAGGCCCCGGTGCGGGTAGCGATCTTTCCGTCCAGGGTCATGGCGTACTTCATCACCACATAGGGCCGCCTGGTGCGGATGTAGTGGAAGAACACCGGGTTCAGGGCGTCACACACCTCCCGCAGCACGCCGGTCTCCACCTCCACCCCGTGGGCACGGAGGATCTCCACGCCCTTGCCCGCCACCAGCGGGTTGGGATCCAGGCTGCCCACCACCACCCGCCGGATGCCGGCGGAGAGAATGGCGTCGGTGCAGGGGGGCTGGCGGCCAGTGTGGCAGCAGGGCTCCAGAGTGACGTACAGCGTGGCCCCCGCCGGATCCTCCCGGCAGTCCGCCAGGGCGGCCCGCTCGGCGTGGAGCCCGCCGCACCGGGCGTGCCAGCCCTGGCCGATGATGCGCCCGCCCTTCACCAGCACGGCCCCCACCAGGGGATTGGGGCTGACCCAGCCCACGCCCCGCTCCGCCAGTTCCGCCGCCAGGCGCAGATAGTCCTTGTCCTCCATGTCATCGCCTCCGAAAAAAAGATGCTCTGAACCAGCGGTTCAGAGCGTCGTGAAAAATACGGAAAATCCCCGTCCATGAAACAAAAACGCCCCGGAATGCACGCATTCCAGAGCGAACGTCCATGGACGCAGGAATCGATCCCTGCGGTCACGATCTTCTTTCATCCAGACTTTACTGTCGGCCTTGGAATTGCACCAAGTCATGCCTTTCGGCTCGCGGGCTGTACCGCCGGTGGGGAATTGCACCCCGCCCTGAAGACCTTGATTCGATTTTTGCCAATTATACCGCCCTGTCAGGGAAATGTCAATCCCCTTTGTGGAACGGACCTGATGATGCCGCCGGAAGGGGCCGCCCTGGCGAGCCCCGCGGATGCAGGGGGGAGGGTGCTGCCGATTCCGGCGGCGCCCTCCCGGATGTTGGACATGAAAGACGGCAGAGCTCAATAGAATTCTTTCAGATAGGCCTCCACATCGCCACGGGTGCCGGAGAAGGGGCCGGGCGTCTCCATCTTCAGGGAGACCAGGGCCGTTGCAAACCGGAGGGCCGTGGGGATGTCCGAGGTCAGCCGCTCGTTGATGTACCCGGCAAAGGTGGTGTCCCCCCGGCCGGTCCGGCCGGAGAGATTTCTGGCCTTGATGGGACAGGTGTAGATCTCCTGGCCGTCATAGACCAGCACCTCGGTATTGTGGGTGATCAGGACCTCTTTGGCGCCCCAGGCATAGAGGAGCTTGGCGGCCTCCGCCCGGTCCGTGAGGCCGGTCAGGATCTCCGCCTCGGCGGCGTCGGTCTTGAGGAAGCGGACGTAGGGGAGCATCTCCCGTTTTTCCGCCCAGTCGTGGTAGACCATGCTGCCGTTCTCCACCCAGCGCAGCATGGTCTGCACATCAATGGCCACCATGGCGTGCTGGGCGGCATAGGGGATCATCTCGTTGGGAATATCCCCGCCCACCAGGCCGGCCAGATGCCAGATGGCGGCGTCGATCTCCGGCACCTCCTCCGGGCGGTAGGGCTCGATGACGCTGTCCACAGTGGAGGTCCGCCGCTCCCGGTCCGGGGTGTGATAGACATTTTTCGTCACAAAAGAAGCCTTGCTGTGGAGGGGATAGACCGTGACATTGGGCGCCGGCGCAAAGGCGGCGGCCAGATCCACCTGGGTGGTGTCCGCCTTGGGGAGCACCGCGGTCTTGTGGCCGATGTTGGCGGCAGCAAAGCCGGAGTAGTACACGGCGCCGCCCACCGCCTGGACGGTGGTGCCGTCGTAGTCCACATTGGTGTCCTGTGCCACCTCACCGATGATCAGAGAGTCGAACTGGCTCATTTCTGTTCCTCCTTCCGCATTTCCTCATCCGCGTCCACAAAGGACTGGAACTCCGGGCTCCAGAGGTGGAAGCGGTGCTGTTCGATCAGGGCCTTGTAGGCAAAGGAGTCGGCGGGCTTCTCCGGCAGGATCACGCCGGCCCGGGCCTCGTCCCCGCTCTGATGGGTGTCGGACCCTGCCAGGCGGTAGTACTCCGGATGACGGCGGGCCAGCTCCAGAGCCCGGTCATTGTAGTTGTCGTGCCGGGGGTTGCCGTTGATGATCTCCGTGCCGTGGACCGCGTCCTCAAACACCGTGGTGTTGCCGTC
>DWYU01000059.1 GCA_019118505.1 Candidatus Oscillibacter excrementavium | reverse complement strand
CGCGTCTGCCAATTCCGCCATACCCGCATATTCAGTTTCCCTCCATTTTTACTCGGGGAGGGGATACCCGAGACGGAGCGTTGCGCTTGAGCCGCGTCTATAAAAACAGGCCAGGCCTGCTTTTATCTGGTTGATGGGAAATTTTTCACTAAGGTGACAGCACCTAAATCTCGCATGTCTACCAATTCCATCACAGGCGCATATTCAGTTTTTGAGATCACGGCACCGGAAATAGAGCAGTAAACCTTCACTAAGGTAACGGCACCTAAATCCATCGTGTCTGCCAATTCCACCATACCCGCAGATTGGCCGCCGGGACGGCGCTGGAATAATTGCAGTATACCACATCCTTGCCTCTTGAACAATAGAAAAAACTACGATACAATAAAAAACAGTTTGTGCAAAACCTTGGAAAAGAGGAGACGACCATGACCACCCCCCGCGTTGCTGCCATCCACGATATGTCCGGCTTCGGCCGGTGCTCCCTGACGGTGGCGATCCCCATTCTCTCCGCCATGGGCGTCCAGTGCTGCCCGCTGCCCACGGCGTTTCTCTCCACCCACACCGGCGGGTTCGAGGGCTTTACCTTTCTGGACATGACCGACGAGATGCCAAAGGTGGCGGACCATTGGGCCAGCCTGGGACTGACGTTCCAGGCCATTTACAGCGGCTTTCTGGGCAGCGCGCGGCAGATCGGTATTGTGGAGGACTTCATCCGCCGGTTCCGGCGGCCGGACACCGTGGTGGTGATCGACCCGGTGATGGGCGACTACGGCCGGGTGTACCAGACCTATACCGCCGCCATGTGCGACGGCATGGCCCGCCTGGCGGAGCTGGCGGACGTGATCACCCCCAACCTGACGGAGGCGGCGCTGCTGCTGGGCCAGCCCTACGACGCTCTGCCTGCCGGAGAGGCGGGGCTGCGGCAGATCACGGAGCGGCTGAGCCTGGAGGGGCGGCGGTCCGTGGTGCTGACCGGCGCCTCCCTGGCTCCCGGCCAGACCGGCGCCGTGTGCTATGACGCCCGCACCGGCCGGACCCAGGTGGTCCAGACCGCCTACATCGCCCACGAGTTCCACGGCACCGGCGACGTGTTCGCCAGCGTCCTCACCGGGGCACTGGTGCGGGGAAGCGCTCTGGCCGATGCCGCCGGCCAGGCGGCGGAGTTCGTCCGGGCCTGCGCCCAGCGGACCGCGGCGGAAAACCTGCCCATGCGGGAGGGCGTGGACTTCGAGCCGCTGCTGGGGCTGCTGATCCCGGGGAAGGAGACCGTATGAGCACCGCCTTTCCCTCTCTGCGGCGGCTGAACATCTCCTACACCCTGGTCCACGTGGCCTACTGGGCCATGTTCGCCGTCTTTACCGGCTACCAGACCTCTCTGCTGCTGGGGCGCGGCTTCACCAGCGGCGAGGCGGGGATCTTCGCCTCCATCCGGTGCTTTGCGGGCATTCTGGCCCAGCCGCTGCTGGGGGGCTGGGCGGACCGGCACCCGGAGGTGCCCATCAAGTGGCTGCTGGACGGCTGCCTGGTGCTGGCGCTGGCGGTCAACGGCGTGTTCTATGCCGCCCGCCCGGGCTTCTGGGGCACGGCGGTGATCTTCCTGGCCCTGGGGGTCCTGGAGCTGAACGCCTATCCGCTGCTGGACTCCATGGCGGTGCAGTTCATCGCCGCCGGGGTCAATATGTCCTACAGCCTCAGCCGGGGACTGGGCTCCCTGGCCTATGCCCTGGCCTGCGTGATCTGCGGCCAGCAGGCGGTGCGCTTTGGAACGGAGAGCCTGCTGCTGACCCACATGGTCCTGCTGGTGCTGATGATCGCGGCCGTGGCCCTGTATCCAACCTTTCCCCGGGAGGCGCTGCCGCCCCGGGTCCGGGGGGAGCAGCCCCACTCCATCCTCTACATCCTGAGGAGCAGCCGCCCCTTCACCCTGATGCTGGTGAGCCTGTTTTTCGCCCTGGCGGCCATCATGCCCATTGTCAGCTTCATGGTGAACATCGTCACGGACCGGGGCGGCGACCAGGGGCACCTGGGCCTGGCGCTGTTCCTGATGGGGGCGTCGGAGCTGCCGGCGGCCCTGCTGTTCACGCCCCTGTTCCACCGGTTCGGGGCGGCGGGGACCCTGCGGATGTCCATCTGCTTCATGGCGGTGAAGCCCCTGCTGTTCCTGCTGGCCCCCAGCCTCTTCTGGATCCTGCTGGTGCAGCCCATCCAGCTGCTGGGGTACGGGCTGTTCACCCCGGCCTCCGTGTACTATGCCAACGCCAACGTGTCCCCGGTGGACCAGGTGAAGGGCCAGTCCATTATGATGATCGCCTCCAACGGCCTGGGGGCCATGTTCGGCAACTTCCTGGCGGGATACGCCATCGACTGGGGCGGCGTCAACGCCATGCTGGGGATGTGTCTGGCCTTCGGCGTCATCGGCATCCTCTTCATGCTGGCGGCGGGGAGGAGCAGAAGATAAGATTATTGGTTCGCTGTGAAATAATGGGGATCCCTGTTGTCAGTACGACCTGCTAAAAAATCCAAACTGACATGATAGTATTTTGCGAGCTGAATCCAAAATCTTAACGGCATCTCTCGATCACCTCGTTCATATTTCGAATAACAATTCTGGCTGCATACTAATATTTGAGAGACTTGTTTTTGCGTTAAATAGTGCTCTATCCGAATCTGTTTCAGTCGAGGATATTTCATGCGAATCACCATTGCAATCATACCATCCATTGAATGCGAGAGGTGACATTTTGAATAAATTGTTCTAAACTGTTCCGGACAGGCGGCACTTTTTTCCATTTCCCCAGTCTGTCAAAAATTTTACTTGACCTTCCCCCGGGGGGAAGGTGTATCCTGACACTGTCATCACGCCGGAGCGTCCGGCACATCGCCCTGCGGGGCGGGAAAGGAAACGAGTATGAACACACTGCGCACCCGCTGGAAGGCACTGGTTCTGACCTTCCTTCTGGCCCTGAGCCTGGCAGTCCCCGCCGCGGCGGCGGAGCCTGAGACGGCCGACACGGAGACCACGGCAGCAGACCTGCAGACCCTGGCGGACACCGCCGCCTCCTATGCCGCCCAGTACGGCGGCGCCCAGAGCTTACAGTACGCCCTGTGGCAGGACGGGGAGATCGTCCTCACCGGCCAGGCGGGCGACTTCTCCCGGTCTGAAAACCGCCTGATGACCGGAGACGAACTGTACGGCATCGGCTCCGTCAGTAAGATCTACACCACCGTGGCCATCATGCAGCTGGTGGAGGACGGCAAGGTCTCCCTGGACGCCCCGGTGACCCGGTATCTCAAGGACTTCAAGATGGCAGACCCGCGCTACAAGGACATCACCGTCCGGATGCTGCTGAACCACTCCTCCGGCCTCCTGGGCACCGGCCTGTCTGACGCCATGCTATTCGGCGAGGCCAGCACCAAGGCCCACGACACCCTGCTGGAGAAGCTCTCCACCCAGCGGCTGGCGGCGGATCCCGGCGCCTTCAGCGTCTACTGCAACGATGGGTTCTCCCTGGCGGAGCTGGTGGTGGAGGCCGTCAGCGGCCAGTCCTTCATGGACTATGTGGATGAGAACATCCTGGCCCCCCTGGACCTGGACCGCACCTTCGCCCCCGGCGGGGACTTTGACACCGACGATCTGGCCCGCATCTACCGGGGCACCGATCCCCGGGCCCTGCCCCAGGATACCCTGAACGCCATCGGCGCCGGCGGCATCTACGCCACCGCCTCCGACCTGGCGTCCTTCGGCGGCGCCCTGACGGGCACGGAGCTGCTGCGCCAGTCCTCTCTGGACGCCATGGCCTATCCGGAGTACAGCCGGGGCCTGTGGCCCGACAGCGGGGAGCCGGACTCCCTGGCCTACGGCCTGGGCTGGGACAATATGGAGTGGTATCCTTTCTGCCAGAGTGACATCCAGGCATTGGTGAAGGGCGGCGACACCCTGTACTACCACGCTGGCCTGGTGGTCCTGCCGGAGTACGACATGGCCGCGGCGGTGGTCAGTTCCGGCGGCGTGTCCACCTACAACCAGCTGGCCGCCAACCAGATCTTGATCAGCGCCCTGGCGGAGGACGGCGTCACCGTGGACCAGACTGTAAAGACGCTGCCCGCCGCGGAGCCCGCGACCATGCCGGCGGAGCAGATGGAGAACGCCGGCTACTACGGCACCACCTCCGTCCAGTATCAGGTGGAGATCACCGCCGACGGCACCATGACCCTGTCCACCATGAACTATCCCACCACCATGCCGGCCCAGACCTTCACCTATTACAGTGACGGCTCCTTCCGGGACGAATACGGCTCCTACATCTCCTTTGTGGAGGAGGACAACGGCCAGACCTATCTGTACCAGCAGGCGGTCTCGCCCCTGCCGGGGCTGGGAGCCCTGCCCACCGCCAGCTACGCTGCGGTGAAGCTGCCGGAGAACGACCTCTCTCCGGAGGTGGCCGCTGCCTGGGACAGCATCTCCACCATGAGCATCCTGCCCATGAACGAGGCCTATAACTCCCAGACCTATCTGGCCCTGGCGGATGCCACTGCCACGGACACGCCCAAGGCGGTCCCCGGCTATATCGGCTCCGCCCGCATCGTGGACGCCGCCACCGCCCGGTCTGAAATCCAGGTGCCCGGCGTGGGCAGCCGGGATGGCGTGGACTACCAGCTGGAGAATCGGAACGGCGTGCTGTGGATCAATGCCAAGGGCAGCCTCTACATGGATGCGGCTGCGGCCCCGGCCATCTACGCCGGTCCCGGCGGCGCCCGGGCCATCATCCAGTCAGCGGGCTATACCTGCTGGTACCAGGTGGGCGATGCCGCCGGAAAGACCATGACTGTCCAGGTGCCGGAGGGCGCCGGCTTCTGGGTCTATGACGGCAGCGGTCAGGTGGTGGCCTCCTCTGTCCTGTGGGGGGACACCTCCGTCACCCTGCCGGAGGGCGGACTGGTGGCCTTCGCCGGCGACCCGGACGACATCTTCCAGCTGAGTTATCAGGGCTGAAAACTGAAAAAAAGCGCGCCGCGAAGCGGCG
>DWYU01000058.1 GCA_019118505.1 Candidatus Oscillibacter excrementavium | reverse complement strand
TGCGCCGGCGGCGGCATGGGTACCGCCGTGATCATCGAAAATATGGCCTGACAGGCCGAACAAATTCTGAGGTGAATGAACATGGCTACCACACAGCGTCTCAACCATAGCACCAAGGTCATTGTCACCGCCGCCCTCACCGGCGCGGTGACCACCAAGCAGAACAACCCCCACCTGCCCACCCAGCCCAAGGAGATCGCTGAGGCCGCCCTGCGCTGCTATGAGGCGGGCGCCGCCATGGTGCACATCCATGTGCGGGACGACGACGACTCCGCCAGCATGCGGTTTGACAAGTTCGAGGAGACTGTGCGCCTGATCCGGGACACCGGCTGCCCCGTGCTGCTCAACCTGACCTCCTCCGGCGGCCAGGGCTTCTCCTGGGAGGAGCGCATCCGCCCCTTCAAGGAGCTCAAGCCGGAGCTGGCCTCCTTTGACGCGGGCACTATGAACTGGCTCAACAGCGTGGTGTTTATGAACGAGCCCAAGTTCCTGGAGCTGTGCGGCCAGGAGATGATCGCCGCCAATGTCAAGCCGGAGATCGAGATCTTCGACATGGGCATGCTCAACACCGCCAAGTACTACCTGAAGACCGGCGTGCTCCAGGCCCCCGCCCACTTCCAGCTCTGTCTGGGCGCCCCCGGCGGCATGGAGGCCACCACCGAGAACCTGCTCTACCTGGTGAATCACCTGCCGGAGGACTGCACCTGGAGCACCTTTGGCATCGGCCGCGGCGCCAACGAGATCACTCTGGCCGCCCTGGCCCTTGGCGGCAACATCCGCGTGGGACTGGAGGATAATGTCTACTACAACAAGGGCGTGCTGGCTGAGGGCAGCGAGCAGTTCATCGGACGCGTCAAGCGTGTGGCCGCTGAGTTTGGTAAAGAACTGGCCACTCCGGACGAGGCCCGCGCTATTCTGGGGCTCAGTCGGTGCTGAGCCTGCGGCATATGGCCTGCCCCGTCTGAAAAGCAGACATAGGGAACCCTGACGGTTCATCTCCGCGCCAAGTGCCGCCGCTTTGCGGCGGTTGTGCTCCGAAACGCCCTGCGGGGCAGCCTTTCACACTATCTCTCCCTCCGAATCCTTCGGCTGGAGGGTTTATCGACAGTCTCAGGGACCGCTTCTGGAAAGCGGTCCCTTTCCATGTTTATGCCGGCGCACAGCCTGCTGCGGAAAGAGGAAGCGGTGGAAGGGAGTGGGGATGCCCGGACGGATGCTGCTACCCTACGGCTTTTCCCTTCCCCGTCTGCGCCCTTTTTCCTGCCCGGCGTGGGATTCCCGGTAGCGGAGGGGCGGAATCCCCTCCTGCTTTTTGAACACCTTGGTAAAATAGCTCTGATCCTCAAAGCCAACCAGCTGGGCGATATCTGTCAGGCGGATGCTCTTCTGCTTCAGCAGCCCCTTGCTCCGCTCAATCCGAATGCGGGTGAGGTAGGCGGTAAAGGACTCCCCCATCTCCTCCTTAAACACCCGGCTGAAATAGGAGGGGGACAGGTAGACCCGCTGGGCCATCTGCTCCATGGTGATCTTTTCGCTGTAGTGGGTGTTCAGGTACTGTACGGTCTGGTGGATCACATTGGCGTGCCGCGCCCCCGCCCAGTCGAACACGCTGTCCATCAGGGAGCCCATGGTCTTGGTGAACCAGAGGCACAGGGCGTCGAAGTCCTGAATGCGGTTCATGGCCAGCAGATACTGGTGATTGGCGGTCAGGATGGACTCGGAGTTGGCGCCGGCGTCGATGGCCGCCCGGCTGATGAGGACTAGCAGCTCGTAGATCTGGGTCTTGATGCGGGCCAGATCTCCGCCGGAGGAGAAGAACAGGTAGCCCAGCAGCTCATTGAGCTGCCGCTGGGCCTCCTCCTTATTCGTCTGGCGCACCGCCCGCAGCATGGCCCGCTCCGTCTCCAGCGGATAGGGCGGGGCCGCGCTGTCGGTCTTGACCTGCTGGATATAGGCGGTGATCTGCCCCTGGATCTCGGTGGAGCCCTGGCTCTCCAGCATCCGGTTGGCCGCGGAGACGTTGTTGAGGAAGCCCACCGCCATGAAGAGCAGGTTGGACATGCCGGTCACCTTTTCCGCCGGGACGTAGGGGATGTTGTCCAGCAGGGCCGTCACGTTCTGGAGCGGCTGGCCGCACAGGCCCATCTGCCCCTCCAGATCGCAGGCGATGTAGTCCTGCCTGTCCACCATGAGGAAGGGCCCCACCGTCAGCTTGGCGGTGGCCTCCTCGTTCTCCAGAATGGGGGACACAAAGCAGGTCAGCCCCATGGGGCAGAAATAGATATACTTGCCGCCGAAGCGGGTGGACTCGGTCATGCTGTAGAGCTGGGACTGGACGCACTCCTCCGGCCGGCGGCCGGCGGCGTGGCACAGCTGGCAGGAGGCGCAGCCATATCCCTGCTCGTAGTAGGCCCTGCCCTGGGCGTCGGTCACCAGGCAGCCCACGCCAAAGGCGGCGGAGAACGCCTGGGCGCACTCCTGGGCCAGTTTCATGTTGAAGGTCTTTCCCGGTGACATGCGGCGTCAGCTCCTCTCCCGCAAGTTAAAAATAGTAAATCTATGTCTTTAATAAGAATATACAAAATTTTTTTGGTAGTCAAGTGTACTGTGACATAAAATTACCAAATTTTCTAGAAAAATTACAAGTCAGTCTGTCCCCAAGCAGGTATAGTAAAGATTAAGAAACCCCGGGAAATCGGGGGAATTTACAGAAATCTTTCATCATATCCGGGAGGAAAGCATCATGAGCATTTTGACTGACATTTCCGAAAACCTGCAGCGCGGCAAGGCCAAGGTGGTCAAGGAGCTGGTCCAGCAGGCCATTGACGAGGGGGTCCCCGCCCAGCAGATTCTGGACGAGGGCCTGCTCAGCGGCATGAGCGTGGTGGGTGAGAAGTTTAAGAACAACGAGGTGTTCGTGCCCGAGGTGCTGGTGGCCGCCCGCGCGATGAACATGGGCGCCGCCCTGCTCAAGCCCCTGCTGGCGGAGAGCGGCATGAAGGCCAGCGGCCGGGTGTGCATCGGCACCGTGAAGGGCGACCTCCACGACATCGGCAAGAACCTGGTCAAGATGATGATGGAGGGCAAGGGCATCGAGGTGATTGACCTGGGCACCGACGTGGCCCCCGAGACCTTCATCAAGACCGCCGTGGAGCAGGACTGCCAGATCATCGCCTGCTCCGCCCTGCTGACCACCACCATGGGCGTCATGGGTGAGGTGGTCAAGGCCGCGGAGGCCGCCAACATCCGGGATCATGTGAAGATCATGGTGGGCGGCGCCCCCGTCACCGAGGCCTTCTGCGAGCAGATCGGCGCCGACTGCTACACCGCCGACGCGGCAAGCGCCGCCGACGCCGCTGTGGAGCTGTGCAAATAACCGGGGGTGGCCGCGATGGATATGAAAGCATGGCTGCATGAACAGCTGACCGCCGACAAGCGCCGCGCCCTGCCCATCCTGTCCTTCCCCTCCATCCAGCTGCTGGGCATCACCGTGCGGGAGCTCATCTCCGACAGCGATCTGCAGGCCCGGGGCATGTGCGAGGTGGCCAAGCGCTGCCCCGCCGCCGCTGCGGTGTCCATGATGGATCTGTCGGTGGAGGCCGAGTGCTTCGGCTCCCAGATCCGGGTGAGCGATGACGAGGTGCCCACCGTGGTGGGCTCCGTGGTCAACTCCATGGAGGACGCCCAGGCCCTGAAGGTGCCCCAGGTGGGCGCCGGGCGCACCGGGGTGTATGTGGAGGCCATCTCCAAGGCGCTGAAGCTCATCACCGACCGGCCCGTCTTTGCCGGGGTCATCGGCCCCTACTCCCTGGCCGGCCGGCTGATGGACATGACCCAGATCATGATGAACTGCTATGACGAGCCGGAGATGGTTCACACCACGCTGGAGAAGGCCACCGACTTCATCCTCGCCTACATCCAGGCCTACAAGGACGCGGGTGCCCACGGCGTGGTCATCGCCGAGCCCGCCGCCGGCCTGCTCTCCCCCGACCTGTGTGAGGAGTTCTCCTCCCCCTATGTCAAGAAGATCGTGGACGCCGTGCAGGACGACCAGTTCCTGGTCATCTACCACAACTGCGGCAACGCCGCCGCCCGCATGGTGCCCCAGCTCCTGGAGATCGGCGCCTCCGGCTACCACTTCGGCAACGCGGTGAGCATGGAGGAGGTCCTGGAGCAGATGCCCGGCGACGTGCTCACCATGGGCAACCTGGACCCGGTGTCCGTCTTCCGCAGCGGCACGCCCGAGCAGGTCCGGACGGACACGCTGGAGCTTCTGAAACGCTGCACCCCCCACAAGAACTTCCTGATCTCCTCCGGATGCGACATCCCGCCCGCCTCCTCCTGGGAGAACATCGACGCGTTCTTCGCGGCGGTGGAGGAATTCTATCAATGACACCCCGGCCGGGAGGCGGATGCACCGCTTCCCGGCCTTTATACAAGGAGAATGGACATGACTGCATGGAACCAGCTCATCGAGGAGGCGGTGGCCCTGGGGGCCTTCAAGGCCGGGGTGATCCCGGTCTCCGCCGTATCCTTTGACCGGAGCTTCCGGGACATCTGCGAAACCAATGCCTGCGGCAAGTGCGGCCGCTGCTGGATGTGCCCCCCCGACATCGGGGACATCGACGTGCTGATGGAGCAGGCCCGCGGCTACGACTGGCTGCTGGTCTACCAGACGGTGAGCCGGCTGGAGGACAGCTTTGACTTCGAGGGCATGATGGAGGCCGCCCACCAACACAGCCTGCTCTCCCGCCAAATTGAGCAGCTGTGCGCCGGCCGGATTCCCGGCCAGCGGCTCCACCTGGGGGCCGGCGGTTGCCATGTGTGTGACACCTGCTCCAAGGTGGACAACGAGCCCTGCCGCCATCCGGATCTGGCGATGGCCTCCCTGGAGGGCTACGGGGTCAACGTGTCAGAGCTGGCCGCCGCCAGCGGCATGAAGTACATCAACGGGCAGAACACGGTCACCTATTTCGGTGCTGTCTTTTTCAAGGAGGGATAGCCCATGGCGTGTCTGACAATCTGGGCGGACGGCCGGGCCC
>DWYU01000011.1 GCA_019118505.1 Candidatus Oscillibacter excrementavium | reverse complement strand
CCGGCTCGCCGATCAGGCAGGGGTTGTTCTTCTGGCGGCGGTTCAGGATCTGCACCACCCGCTCGATCTCCTCCTCCCGGCCGATGACCGGGTCCAGCTTGCCCTCCTGGGCCCGCTGGGTCAGGGAGATGCAGTAGCTCTCCAGATATTTGCGCTTGCCGTTCTTGGGGTCCTTGCGCTCCTTCTCCCGGCTGCGGGCGCCGCCCTCCTCCTGGCTGCCGCTCTCGCCCTTGGCGGCCTCGCCGGAGAACAGGCGGTTCAGGAAGGGGAAGGTGGCGGTCTTGCCCTCTTCCTCCTCTTCCCCGGCGTCCTCGCCGCCGGGCAGGTCCTCGATATTCTCCACGCCGTTCATGGCCTGGAGCATCTCATTGTTGAGGGTGTCCAGGTCCTCGTCGGAGATTCCCATGCGCTTCATCATGTCGTCCACCTGGGGCAGGCCCAGCTCCTTGGCGCACTTGAGGCACAATCCCTCGTTAGTGGTCTTGTCCCCCTCCATTTTGGAGATAAAGACCACGGCCACGTTTTTCTTGCATCTTGAACAAAGTGTCGGCTGCATTGTGTATATCCCTCCAGAATTCGTGACGATTCCGGGGCAGGGTCCCCGTCCGTCATTGCAGAAGCGACAGCGCGCTCAGAGGCGTGTGTGTCGCGAAAAATTTGAGAATGTGGGTGGCGGAGACGGTGTCCGTCTCAAAGGAGACGCCGAAGCGCCGCAGCACCCAGATGGCCAGAAACAGGGCCAGGGCCCCCTCGGCAAGGCCGATCAAACCGCCACCCAGGGAGTTCACCAGGTGCAGGCCCGGCAGCTGCAGCACCAGGTCCAGCGCCCGGATCAGCAGCTTCAGCGCGATGGTCAGCACCACAAAGGAGAGCAGGAACAGCGCCGCGTATAGGATGGACTCCGCCACGCTCTCCACCACGGCCATGGCCAGGGAGACGCCGGTGTCCTGGATCTTCTCCTCCGTCTGCTGCACCAGAGAGTCCCGCACGTCCTCGTCCAGTCCCATCAGGGCCAGCAGGTCGGCGATCTCAAAACCCTCGTCGTCCACGTCCGCCTCCGGCATCTGGACCTCCTGGGACTGCTGGGCCATGGCCGCGTCCACCTTCGTCTCGATGTGGTCCCGGATCAGAGGCGTCACCAGCCGGGCCGCCGGGGCAGCCAGGGTATTGGCAATGACCGCCGCACCCACCAGGGCCACGATCACCACCGCCAGCCCCGCCAGAGAGCGGAACAGGCCCCGGTGGGCGCCCCAGGCCGCCGCGGCGATCAGCACCGCCGCCGCAATCACGTCTATTATAACAGTTGTTGTCATGCTTGCCTACCTTTTTTCTCGTAAACGTTTTGTGAATTCCGGTTGGAATGTTTCCCACTCAAGGCAGGAACAGGCTGGCGCTGTCCGCCACCAGCAGCAGGGCGGAGCCGTCCTGCCGCATCGCCACGTTCCTGGCGGAGCCGGTGCCCTCCAGCTGGGCATAGACCTCCAGCGCCTCCGTATAGATCACCATGCTGTCCGTGTACAGCACCGCCAGATAGCCGCCGGCGGCGGAGATGGACAGGATCTCCTCGTTCACATCCAGGGAGGCGATCTCCTGCCCGTCGGTGTCCACTGTCACCAGGCGGCCCACGCCGCCGGATTTATACCGGTTCAGCAGCAGGGCCGTGAAGCCGTCTCCCCCCAGGTCATACTCCCGCAGATAGCTGCCGGCGTAGGAGTAGGACGCCTTCACGTCTCCCCCTGTGGTGGCAAAGGTCAGGCTGGTGTCGGACACGGCGGTCAGCCGGTCCCCCTGCTCCCCGATGGCGGCCACCAGACCGTCGGTCACGTCGTAGTCCGCATAGGGCTCCACCACGCCCGCCGTCTCCAGGCTGTACAGCACGATGTTGCTGACAAACACGCTGTTCTCCTGGCCCAGGGTCACCACCGCCAGGGTGGTGTCGTCGTCCATCACCCGGGCGTCCATGACGAACCGGTCCGACGCGGTGAGGGAGAATACCTCCGTCCCCTGGCTGTTGTAGGCGGTGACGCCGCCCTTGTAGCCCGGCAGCTCCGTGGTCACCGTCAGCCAGCCGTCCCCGTTCAGCCGGGCGGAGAGATAGGGTGCGTCCGCCGACGCGGTGAGGGTGAGCACCTCTCCCGTCTCGTCCACCACATACAGCTCCGTGCCGCCCACGTCATAGGCCACGGCCCGGCCGCCGCCCGTCTCCAGGGCGGGGGCGCTCATCCGCACGGAGGCGGACCAGAGCTCCTCCCCGTTCTGCCCCAGGACCTGGAGCTTGGTGTCCGACAGCACCACCAGGGAGTCCCCCAGCACCGCGAAGCGGTTGGAGTCGGAGGCGTCGTAGTGGTAGCCGGTCTCCTCCGTGACCTCCGAGCCGCCGCCATAGGAGAACAGCCGCTTCAGAGCGTCAAAGCCGGTGCCGTCCCGGTAGGCGGCCACGATCACCACCGCCAGCACTGCCGCCAGGATCAAAAAGAAGATCCCGAAGCGGCGGAAGCGGCCGCGCTTTCGGGGAGTCTCCTCCTCTTCCCCGTCGTTGTCATTCCAGATGTCGTTGGTCGTATCACGCATTGAGCCGTCCATCCTCATACCAAAGTCTCGTCAGGTACAGTCCCCCCGGCGGCACCGTGGGGCCGGCGGCGGACCGGTCCCCCCGCTCCAGAATAGCGGGGATGTCCTCCGGGGCGAACTTGCCCTCCGCCGCGTACAGCACGGTGCCGGTGATGGCCCGTACCATGTTATACAGAAACCCGTTGGCGCAGACCTTCAATTCCAGCAGATCCCCGTTCCGGGTCACATGGCAGTAGTAGATGGTGCGGACGGTGGACTTCGTCTCCGTCCCCACGGAGCGCACCGCCGCGAAATCGTGGGTGCCCACAAACATCCCCGCCGCCCGGTTCAGGAAGTCCTCGTCCAGGTGCTTGGGGTAGAAATAGGCCCGGTTGACGTAAAACGGGTTCTTGAACCGGGAGTTGTAGATCCGGTAGGTGTACTCCTTTTTCAGACAGGACCCGATGGCGTTGAAGTCCTCCGCCACCTCAAAGGCCTCCTTCACGGCGATGTCCTCCGGCGTGTGGGTGTTGATGGCGAAGGGCAGCCGGTCCAGGGGGATGCGGCTGTCGGTGCGGAAGTTGGCGATGTAGTGCTCCGCGTGGACGCCGGCGTCGGTCCGGCCGCAGCCGGTGAGGTGCACCGGTCCGCCGCAGATGGAGGCGATGGCCTTCTCCAGGGTCCCGCAGACGGTGACCGCGTTCTTCTGCACCTGCCAGCCGTGGTAGGCGGTGCCGTTGTACATGAGTTTCAAGGCGATGTTGCGCATAAGCTCTCCTTATTCCGGCCAGGTGAGGGTGGGTGTTCTGGAAAGGGGGCACTCCTCCAGGTCATCCCACCCCATGGCCTCCTGCTCATAGAGGGGAAATTCATATCGCAGGCCAAACGCATCCGTGCAGACGTAGGTCAGCCGGACCCGGTCCCCCGGCGCACAAGGGATGGCGACACCGTCCTGCGCGGTCCCATCCACGTCCAGCATCGGCCGATCCGCTGTCTCCCGGATCGTGTGGATCAGGGTGCCGTTCCGGTAGAGGCGGAACGCGCCTCCGGCGGCCTCTGTCTCCTCCCCGGACGGTGACACCAGCTCAACCCAAAAATCCAGAAGCGACAGCTGCCGCAGCTCATAGGAGTAGTGGAAGCCGCTTCCGCCGCTCCGCACCTGCAGGGGCAGCAGCGGGGCGATGGTCTCACTGCTGTACAGCACGGTATCGTCCGCCAGACGCAGCTCCAGTCCCATGTCCAGGTCCAGCGGGAAGGTCACGGTGCCGGTGTAGGTCACCCCGTCCGCATGGGGAGACAGGGCGTCCAGCTTCCACGCCTGGGAATAGGGCTCCCCCGCCTGGCAGAATCCGATGTCCAGACTGGGCGCGTGGACATCCGGCACCTGTGCCACGATGTCCACTGTCAGCATCCGGCTCCGGGTGTTGACCACGGGGTTTTCAAACCGGGCGGAGGGCGGCTGCTGTGCCTGCGCCGCCTGAAGCTCCCGAAGAGCCTCGTCCGCGGCCTCCAGCTGGGCTTCCAGGTCCGCGGCGCCCTCCCGGCTGTCCGCCAGATCCGCCCGCAGGCCGTCCACCTGGCCCCACAGCACAGCGATGGCCACGGCCTGAACCGCCAGGACCAGAACCGCCAGTTTCCAATGCTGCTTCCACATGAGAGTCCCCTCCCTATCAGATGTGCATTCCCGACACCGCCGCTGTCCGGTGGGTGATGGCAGCCCCCACAGCAGGCCGATGAGGGCATCGGCCCCTACGAACGGACGAATGGCCCTTCGCATCCCCATAGAGATGCCCCCACGCCCGCCAGAGCAGCGCGTAGCGGAGCGGAACGCGCGGAAAAAGAAGCTGGTCAAATGCGTTCTTGCACCCTGTTGACCTCCGCACCATCCGCCACGGGACGGCAGTACCGACTTCGCAGAAGAGAATAGCGTGCCGGTCGGCCAGGCCAAATCGGAGCAGGCACCGATACGCCGACCCCCGCCGCGCCCCGCGCGGTGGGGAGAGGAGGCGCAAGGGAGCGGGCGCAGTTTTCGCCGCAGGCGGAAACGGAGCTGAGCAGACTTTGCGACGACGCAATGGGGGCGCATCCCCCGTGGAAACGGCCCCTGCGGGAGCAGAATCTTCCGGGCGGTTGATGACTGCCCTTTCATGTGATGGAGGAAAATCTCTCCATCCTGACCGGGCATTCTATTCCGGCCAGACCAACTCTGGTGCATATGTAACGGGCCACCCAGCGGCTATCCGGTCCTCTTTGACCTCCCAGACCCGGACCGGGAATTCATACCCCAGCCCCAGATCGTCCTCACAGAAGAACCGTACCTCCACCTGGTCACCATCGGCGCAGGACAGCGTTCCGGTGCCCTCCCAGGTGCCGGATTCCTGTCCAGCGACGGCCGGGACCGTCTCCGCCAGTCGGCCATTGCAGTACAAGCGGAACGCCTGTCCGGAGGCGGATACCGGCTCCCCCAGCCGGACAGCGGCGGTGATTTCCGCGCCCCCGTCCTGGCGGCTTCCGTTCCCGCTGCGGCCGGACAGTGTCACCGGCAGCAGCCCCGCGGCGCGGCCCTCATAGAGCCATGCTGTGTCCGTGGAACCTCCGGACCGGACCGTCACCAGGATCTGGAGATTGGTGCATTCTGCGGGTACCGCCATCTCTCCGGCATAGGTTCCGGACGCATTCCGAGTCAGCTCTGTCTGGGACAGCCGTTTCCGCTCCCCTCCGCCCTGATAGACATTCACAGTGGCGGTGGCCGTCTGGTCCGGCGTGGTCAGGGACAGCGAGATCCCCAGTTCCACCTGGTGGGATGCGGCCTCCAGTCGGAGCGGCGTCAACGTATAGCTTGCCAGCAGCGGTTCTTCCTCCTGCTGCGTGACCTGTGCAGAGACCTCCCGCAGCGCGTCTTCCTGCTCCCAGAGCTGCTCCCTGGTCTCACTCAGCCTCTCGCGGAGATCTTCCGTCTCCTGCTGGAGCGCGGTGTGTTCCGCCTGAAGGGCTGTCAGGCGGCCGTGGGTGTCCGCCAGGGTGACAGCCAGCAGAATCACCGCCGCCGTCAGAGCTCCCAACCAGATGTTCTGCCTGTTTTTCATCGGATTCCTCTCCTCTCCGTCAAGCCGCAGATGTCTCGAATCCTATTGCACCGCCAACTGCCGCAGGGCGATGATGCCCGCCGTGATCACCACGCCCAGGGCCAGGGCGGCGTAGTCCCGGCCCGCATATTGCAGCACGTGGAGCTTCGTCCGCCCCTCGCCGCCGTGGTAGCAGCGGCACTCCATGGCCGTGGCCAGTTCCTCCGCCCGGCGGATGGCGCTGACGAACAGGGGCACCAGAATGGGGATCAGGGCCTTGGCCTTCTGGATGATGCTGCCGCTCTCGAAATCCGCGCCCCGGGCCTTCTGGGCGGACATGATCTTGTCCGTCTCCTCGATCAGGGTGGGGATGAACCGCAGGGCGATGGACATGATCATGGCCAGCTCGTGGACCGGCACATGGAGCTTCTTCATCCAGTTCAGCAGCCGCTCCAGCCCGTCGGTGAGGCTGATGGGGCTGGTGGTGTAGGTCATCAGGAAGGTGCCCATGATCAGCAGCATGATCCGCAGCACCATGAACAGCGCGTTCCGGGCGCCGGTCTCCGTGATGCGGAGGACGCCCCACTCCACCAGGGTGTGGTCCCCGGGGGTGAAAAACAGGTTCAGGACGCCGGTGAACACGATGATGAACACCACTGGCTTCAGCCCCCGCACCAGGGACTTGAGCCCCACATGGGAAACGCGGACGCACACCGCCAGCACCAGGGCCAGGATGCCATAGGCCAGCAGGCTGTTGGCGCAGAACAGCGCCACGATGTACAAAACCACCAGCAGGATCTTCGTCCGGGGATCCAGGCGGTGGGCGATGGTGTCCCCCGGGAAATACTGGCCCAGGGTGATGTCCTTCAGCATCCCGTCTCCCCCTCTCTCAGCGCCAGCAGCTCCCGCTCCAGGGCCTCCACGGTGTAGACCGCCGGGTCGATGGCAAGGCCCCGCTCCCGCAGGCCCATGGCGATGCGGGTCACCTGGGGCACATCCAGTCCGGCGGACAGCAGTTCCTCCGCCCGGGCGAACACCTCCGCCGGGGTACCGCTCATCAGCACGTGGGCGGACTTCAGCACCAGGATCCGGTCCACGTTCTGGGCGATCTCGTCCATGCTGTGGCTCACCAGAATGATGGTGCGCTTTTTGTTGCGGTGATAGTCCCGGATGTTGGCCATCAGGTTCTCCCGGCCCGCCGGGTCCAGGCCGGCGGTGGGCTCGTCCAGCACCAGCACGTCCGGCTCCATGGCCATGACGCCCGCCAGGGCCACCCGGCGCTTCTGCCCGCCGGAGAGCTCAAAGGGGGACTTGTCCAGCTGATCGTCCCGGATGCCCACCAGCCGTGCGGCCTCCCGGACGCAGCGGTCCAGCTCCTCCCCGGTCTTGCCCTGGTTGGTGGGGCCGAAGGCGATGTCCTTATATACGGTCTCCTCAAACAGCTGGTACTCCGGGTACTGGAACACCAGCCCCACCTGGAACCGGACGTTCCGGATCTTCTTGGGCTCCGCCCAGATGTCCTTCCCGTGGAGCAGGATCTGCCCCGACGTGGGCTTCAGCAGGCCGTTCAGGTGCTGGATCAGGGTGGACTTGCCGGAGCCGGTGTGGCCGATGATGCCCAGAAACTCCCCGTCGTACACGTCGAAGCTCATGTCCTCCACCGCGCTGCGCTGGAAGGGGGTGCCCACGCTGTAGGTGTGGGTCAGGTGTTGTACTTGCAGTATCGGTTCCAAAATTCTCTTTCCCTCCGCTCACTTGGCCACGGCGCTGCAAATGGCGTCCGCGCACGCCTCCACCGTCAGGGCGGTGAGGGGCACGTCCCATCCGTCCTTGCGCAGCCGGTCCAGCAGATCCACGGTGTCCGGCACCGTCAGGCCCATGGACCGCAGTTCATCCACCCGGGTGAACACCTGACGGGGCGTGCCGTCCATGGCGACTTTTCCGTCGTCCATGACGATCACCCGGTCAGCCTCCTCCGCCTCATTCATGTGGTGGGTGATCAGCACCACGGTGATGCCCTTCTCCCGGTTCAGCTTGTGGACGGCGGAGAGTACCTCCCGCCGGCCCACCGGGTCCAGCATGGCGGTGGCCTCGTCCAGCACGATGCAGGCCGGCTCCATAGCCAGCACGCCGGCGATGGCGATGCGCTGCTTCTGTCCGCCGGAGAGCTGGGCGCCTGGC
>DWYU01000057.1 GCA_019118505.1 Candidatus Oscillibacter excrementavium | reverse complement strand
GGGAAGAGGCAGCCGCCGCCTTTCATCAAAAGCGCCCGGGTGCAATGCCGCCCGGACGCTTTCTGTTGACAGGGGGAAGTGTTCTTTATTTGACCCGCTCGCCGGCGGCCTCTTTCGCCCGGATCTCCTTCATGGCATCCTTGTGGGAGAGGTTCACCCGGCCCTTTTCGTCGATGTCGGTGACCTTCACCCACATCATGTCGCCCACCTTGCAGGCGTCCTCCACCTTCTCGATCCGGTGGTCCGCCAGCTTGGAGATGTGGACCAGGCCGTCCTTGCCGGGGGCCAGCTCCACGAAGGCGCCGAAGGTCATGAGCCGCACCACGCGGCCGTAATACAGCTTGCCGATCTCGGGCACGAACACGATGTCGTCGATGCACTTCTTGGCGGCGTCGCAGCTGGCGGCGTCCACGCCGGCGATGAAGATGGAGCCGTCGTCGTTGATGTCGATCTTGGCGCCGGTGTCGGCCACGATCTTCTGGATCACCTTGCCGCCGGAGCCGATGACCTCCCGGATCTTGGAGGGGTCGATGTGCATGGTCAGCATCTTGGGAGCGTACTTGCTGACCTCCTTCCGGGGCTCAGAGATGGCGGGCAGCATGATCTGGTCCAGGATCTCGCACCGGGCGTCATAGGTGATGTCCAGGGCCTCCTTGATGATCTCCATGGTGAGGCCGTCGTTCTTCAGGTCCATCTGGATGGCGGTGATGCCCTTCTTGGTGCCGCCCACCTTGAAGTCCATCTCGCCGTGGAAGTCCTCCACGCCCTGGATGTCGATGAAGGTGGTGAAGGAGCCGTCGTCGTCCTGGATCAATCCGCAGGAGATGCCGGCCACCGGAGCCTTGATGGGCACGCCGGCATCCATCAGGGCCAGGGTGGAGCCGCAAATGGAGCCCTGAGAGGTGGAGCCGTTGGAGCTCAGCACCTCAGAGACCACCCGGATGGCGTAGGGGAACTCGTCCACGCTGGGCAGCACGGGCACCAGGGCCCGCTCCGCCAGAGCGCCGTGGCCGATCTCCCGGCGGCCGGGGGAACGGGCGGGCTTGGCCTCGCCCACGGAGTAGCCGGGGAAGTTGTAGTGGTGCATATACCGCTTCTCCGTCTCCTCCCAGATGGTGTCCAGCTTCTGGCAGGCGGAGAGGGTGTCCAGGGTGCAGACGGAGAGCACCTGGGTCTGGCCCCGGGTGAAGAGGCCGGAGCCGTGGGCCCGGGGCAGGATCCCAACCTCGGCGGCCAGGGGACGGATCTCGTTCTTCGCACGGCCGTCCACACGGTGGCCCTCCAGCAGCCAGGCCTTGACGATCTTCTTCTGGAACTTGTAGGTGAACTCCTCCAGGTACTGGTCCATATCCGGATATTCCTCCAGATACTTCTCATGCCACTTCTCGATCATGGCGTTCCAGCGGGCCTCCCGGACGTTCTTGTCGTCGGTGTCCATGGCGGCCTTGGCCTCGTCCATGAAGTCCGCCACGATCTTGTCGAACAGCTCCTGGTTGAAGTCGGCGTGGGGGTACTCGAACTTGGGCTTGCCCACTTCGGCCACCATCTGGTCGATGAGGGCCAGGACCTTCTGGTTCTCCTCATGGGCGGACTTGATGGCCTCGAACATCTTGTCGTTGGGCACCTCGTTGGCGCCGGCCTCGATCATGACTACCTTCTTATGGGTGGAGACCACGGTGACGTCCAGGTCGCTGACCTTCCGCTGCTCACTGGTGGGGTTGAACACCAGCTTGCCGTCCACCAGGCCCACCTTGATGGCGCCCACGGGGCCGTTCCAGGGGATGTCGGAGATGGCCAGGGCGGCGGAGGTGCCGATCAGGGCGGCGATCTCCGGGGTGCAGTCGTGGTCCACGCTCATGACCGTGCACATTACGGACACGTCGTTGCGGAAGTCGGAGGGGAACAGGGGCCGGATGGGCCGGTCGATGACCCGGCTGGTGAGGATGCCCTTCTCGCCGGGACGGCCCTCCCGCCGGTTGAAGGAACCGGGGATGCGGCCCACGGAGTACAGCTTCTCCTCAAAGTCCACGCTCAGGGGGAAGAAATCAATGCCGTCCCGGGGACGGGGGGCCGCGGTGACGCAGCAGAGGACCCGGGTGTCGCCATAGCCCACCATGACGGCGGCGTTGGCCAGCTCGGCCATCTTGCCCACCTCCATGGTGAGGGGACGGCCGGCCAGGTCCATCTCATACTTGTGGTAGCCGGGGAACTGTCTCTTGGTGATGATGGTTGACATTTCGTTGCTCCTTTACTTTGATACTCGGGAGCGGCTCTTTTCGTATTTGAAACCAGGTCCGAACGCGTCAGGCACAGTTTCAAACACAAAAAGATGTCGGCTCCCGGCGAATGAACGAATGCGCGTGGAGGGTGGTGCGGCTTCACGCGCACCACCCTCCGGGTTTTCTCATTTACGGATGCCCAGCTTGGCAATGAGGGCACGATACCGCTCGATGTCCTTCTTCTGGAGGTAGTCCAGCAGACGGCGGCGCTTACCGACCATCTGCAGCAGGCCGCGGTTGGAGTGCTTGTCCTGGGGGTTGTTCCGCATATGCTCAGTCAGCACGTTGATCCGCTCGGTGAGGATGGCCACCTGGACCTCGGGGGACCCGGTGTCGTTCTCATGGGTGCGGTTGGCGTCGATGATCGCGGTCTTCTGTTCTTTGCGCAGCATAATAAAGTTCCACCTTTCTATTATAGATACCCGCAGGGCTGCGCCCCGGGATCGGTGAAAGTCCACGGAGCGAAGGGCTGGGGCTGCACATCGCGTGCTGTTGTATGATATCACAGAAATTTCCGGTTGTAAAGATAAAAATGTGGTTTTTCCGGGACAGGGCGGAAAAATATTGCACATTTCTCCCCCCTGCGGGGCTTGACAAGGCGTCCCTCTCCATGATATTCTAACCGTACTAATACGGTTAATACAGTTGCGAGGACCGCGCCGCGGCCCCCGCGGAAGGGAAGGTGAGCGATGATCAGCCTGAATTACCGGGACTCCCGGCCCATCTATGAGCAGATCCGGGACGGACTGCGGAAGCTGATCGTCACCGGTGCTCTGGGCGCCGACGAAAAGCTGCCCTCAGTGCGGGCGCTGGCCGCCCAGTTGGCCATCAATCCCAATACCATCCAGCGGGCCTATAACGAACTGGAGGGCGAGGGATACATCTACTCTGTCCCCGGCAAGGGGAGCTTCGCCGCCGGGAACACAGCGGCGGACTCCGCCCGACGGGCGGAGCTGCTGGCCCAGGTGCAGGAGCTGCTCTCGGAGCTGCGGTATCTGGGGGCGAGCCAGCAGGAGCTGCTGGATCTTGTGAAGGAGGTGTGCCCGTCATGATCGAAGTGAATGGCCTGGTCAAGTGCTTTGACGGCTTTGCCGCCCTGGACGGCGCCACCCTGTCGGTGCCGGCGGGCAGCGTCTACGGCCTGGTGGGCCCCAACGGCGCCGGCAAGTCCACCCTGATCCGCCACCTGACGGGCATCTTCCGCCAGGACGCGGGCACAGTCCGAATCAGCGGCCAGGACGTGTGGGAAAACGCCGCCCTGAAGGCCCGGATGGCATCCATCCCCGACGACTGGTACTACTTTCTCCAGTCCTCCATCCGGGATATGATGCGCCTTTACCGGGGATTTTATCCCGGTTTTTCCATGGAGCGGTATGAAAAGCTGAAGGAGGTCTTTCATCTGGACGAGAAGCGGCCCATCCGCCGCCTCAGCAAGGGGATGCAGAAGCAGGCGGCCTTCTGGCTGGCCCTGTGCTGTATGCCGGACTATCTGATCCTGGACGAGCCGGTGGACGGCCTGGACCCGGTGATGCGGCGGCAGGTGTGGTCCCTGGTGCTGGCGGACGTGGCCCAGCGGGGCACCACGGTGCTGGTCAGCTCCCACAACCTGCGGGAGCTGGAGGATGTCTGTGACCACGTGGGCATCATGGACCACGGCAAAGTGCTGCTGGAACGGTCCCTGGCCCAGCTGCAGGACAACATGGTAAAACTCCAGGTGGTGTTTCCCGACGGCATGACGGAGGTGCCGGCAGAGCTGCCGGTGCTCCACGCCAGCCGGATCGGCCGCATCCACACCCTCATCATGCGGATGAGTGCCCAGGAGGCCACGGACCTGCTGGCCGGTTACAATCCCCTGCTGGTGGACGCGGTGCCCCTGACCCTGGAGGAGATCTTTATTTACGAGTTGGGAGGTGCGGACTATGCAGTCAAAGACATCGTGCTTTAACGGGACGCTGTTCCGCAAGAACCTGACCCGATTCTGGCCCCTGTGGGGTCTGGCGTCCTTCATCGGCGCCCTGTTCCCCCTGGCGGTGCTGCTGGACATGGTCCACCGGGGCCGGACCGCCTTCACCGCGGCGCAGTTCACCCAGATGTACTACGAGGTGGTCAGCGCTGTGCCGGTGATCGACCTGGTGTACGCCGCCCTCTGCGCCATGGCGGTGTGGAGCTATCTCTACAACGCCCGCAGTGTGGGGCTGATGCACACCCTGCCCATCCGGCGGGAGGGGCTGTTCCTCACCAATTTTCTCTCCGGCCTCTCTATGACCCTGATCCCCTATGCGGTCACCGGGACTCTGTGCGTCATCGTCTCTCTGTGCGGCGGGGCCTTTGACGCCAAGGGGCTGGCCGTCACCGTGCTGGCGGTGCTGGGTGAGAGCTTCTTCTACTTCTCCAGCGCCACCTTCGTGGCGTTCATCACCGGCAACGCCTTTGCCATGCCGCCGCTGTATGCCCTGCTCCACTTCCTGGCGGTGCTGCTGGACTGGCTGATCTCCTCTTTCGCCCAGGGGTTCATCTTCGGCTTTTCCACCAGCTACACCGGCGTGGTGGAGTGGCTGTCCCCCACCGTGTACCTGGTCAGCCGCGTGCATCCCGACGGACAGTATACGGAGGTCCAGCAGACCCTGGCGGACGGCACGTCTTACACGGACCGCGTGCTGACCTCCGTGGACCTGGAGAACTTCTGGCTGGTGGGCGTCTACGCCCTGGTGGGTCTGGTCCTGGCCCTTCTGGCCCTGGCCCTCTACCGTAGGCGCCGCAGCGAGACCGCCGGCGATGTGGTGGCGGTGGGCTGGCTGCGTCCGGTGTTCCGGTACGGCGTGGCGGGCCTCTGCGCCCTGCTGGGCGGCCAGCTCCTCTACTCCCTGTTCTGGTACGGCTTCCAGCAGGGGAACTACTACGACACCCTCCCCATGGTGGTCTGCCTGCTGGCGGCGGGGACCATCGGGTACTACGGCGCCTCCATGCTGCTGGCCAAGTCCCTCAAGGTGTTCCGGGGCAGCTGGAAGGGCCTGGCCGTGGTGCTGGCAGGCTGCGCTCTGGTGTGCTGCGTGCTGCACTTCGACCTGCTGGGCGTGGCGGACCGGGTGCCGGAGGCCGGCCAGCTCCAGACCCTGGAGGTCCGGACCGCCGACAACTCCTACACCCTGACGCCGGAGCAAGACAGGGACCTGGTGGAACAGGTCCGGACCCTTCACCAGGCGGTGGTGGCCGACGAGGCCTATATCCGGGAGATGGAGTCCCTCCAGTATTCCACGCTGTCGGAAGACGAGGACCCCGACACGACATTCACCGGCCTGTCCCTGACCTACGTCCTGAAAAGCGGCGCCCGGGTGGACCGGTGGTACCATCTGCCCATCACCCGGGACCGTCTGGCCCAGCCGGGGACCTATGACCATCTGCTGGACCAGTTCGTCAACAGCGATGCGGTCAAGGCCCGGCGGCTCCATCTGAACGACAGCCGCTGGACGCCGGATGGCGGGAGCCTGTATGTGGAGGCCCGGAACGAGGGCTATGACCTGGGCAGCCGGGAGGCCTCCTCCATCCTGGAGGCGGTGGGCCGGGACCTGGACGCCGGCCACTGGGGTGAGTACGACTGGTTTAACGTGGACAACAACGGCGACTACGCCCTCTCCCTGGACCTCTCCTTCGCGGAGCTGGACGACTCAGGCCGGGACTGGATCTCCATCAACATCTCCCCGGAAATGGCAGAGACCGTGGACTGCCTTCAGGCCCTGGGCCTGGTGACAGACGCGGACCTTGTGACCTGGCATGAGCTGTACGCGGAGAGCTACACCCAGGACTATGAGGACGCGGTGTACGAT
>DWYU01000056.1 GCA_019118505.1 Candidatus Oscillibacter excrementavium | reverse complement strand
ATGGCTTACTCCATCCCCATTGCGCTCATCAGGCTGGAGCCCTGGGGGCTGAGGGCCAGCACCACGTCGCCCTCCTCCAGGCCGTCCAGGATCTCGATGTAGTTGTCGTCGTTGCGGCCCAGGGTCACCTGGCGGCTCTCGGTGGCGGTGATGTCCGCGATGCTGCCGTCCTCGTCCAGGCAGCCGGGCAGGGCCACCAGCACGGTATTCCCCCGCTCCACCGCCTCCACAGGCAGGGAGAGCACATTGCCCGCCTCCTCCACGATCACCCGGGCGGACACGTTCATGCCGGGGTAGAGCTCCTCCGGGGAGCCGTCCACCAGCACGGTGACGGGATAGGTGGTGTTGCCGCTGGTGGTGGTGCCGTTGATGTTGATCTTGTCCACCACGCCAGTGAAGGTCTGGCCGTCCAGGGCGTCGGCGGTGATCTCCACCCGCTGGCCCACCTGGATCTGGCTGATGTCCTGCTCGCTGATGTCCATGTCAAAGGTGAGCTGGGAGCGGTCGTAGATCACCGCGGCGTAGGAGGCGCTGCTGCCCGAGGTGGTCATGCCGCCGATGTTGTCCCCCACGTCCAGGTTCTTCTCGATCACCTCACCGTCGATGGTGGAGGTGATGGTGTAGTCCTCCAGCTGCCGCTGGGCGTTCTGGAGGGAGAGCTGGGCGTTCTCCAGGGCGATGCGGGCGTTCTCGATCTGGCTGTCCAGGTCGGACTCCGAAATCACGCCGATCACCTGCCCGTCGGCCACCCGGTCGCCCTCCCGGATATTGAGCACATCCAGATCGCCGGCGGCCTCGGCGGTGATCTGGCCGGAGGCGGCGTATGTAAAGGTATTGCCCGAGGCGCAGGCCAGGCCGTTCACAGAGGCGGTGCCCCGGCTGGCGTCGGTGAGGACGCCGGGGTTATCCACCCGGATAGTTACCTGCCGCACCAGGGTGCCGCCGGGGCCCACGCTGTCGGTGGCGGCGATGGAGTCCACCGTGCCGGTGAGCTGCTCCGCCGTGCCGTCCACCATGACGGTGGCGGTCTGGCCCGGATAGAAGCCGGCGGCATCGGCGGAGTGGAAGGGCACCTCCAGCTTCATGTGGTCACGATCCAGCACGTCGGCGATGACGGTGCCCACCGTCACGGCGTCCCCCTGATCCACATACAGCTCGGTGATGATGCCGCCGTCCTCGGCGGTGACATTCCGGTTTTTCTGGTTGTCGCTCTGGGTCTCCAGCAGATCGTCCAGGGCCAGCTGGGCGGAGCGGACGTTGAGCTGGAGCTGCTGGATGTTGTTCTCCACGCTGCTGGCGTCGATGCGGAAGAGCACATCCCCCTTGTGGACGGTCTGCCCCTCCTCAAAGGGGGCCTCCAGGATCTCGCCGCTGACCAGGCTGGTCACCCGGTAGGCGCTGATGGGCTCGATGGTGCCGGTGCCGGAGACCGAGACCGTCATGTCCCGCATCTCGGCGGTGTAGGGCAGATAGACGGAGCTGAGGGCCTGCTGCCCCGCGCCCATGCACCGGGAGAGCAGGAAGGCCAGCAGGGCCACGATCACCAGAATGACGATCAGCCGCTTGACCCACTTGCGCTTCTTCCTGGGTGCCTGGAACTGGGGAATCTTCTTCTCCGGCGCCGACGGAGCCGACGCGGATCCCTCCGGCTTGACTTGGGTTGCTTCCATAGTGGTTTCTCCTTTTCTTTCCTTTGCTATGACTCACAGCAGGGGGCGGGCTTGGCCGCCGCGCCCCGCTGCAGGATGCTGAACACGCGGCCCAGGTGCTCCCGCTGATCCGACTGGCCGCCGCCGGCGCATCCGGCCGTCAGCGCGCCGAGGGTGGAGATGGCCAGCAGGCGGAAGAGATCCGCCAGATCCGTCTCGGCCCGCAGATCCAGCCGGGAGAGATCCACCTGCGGCCGCAGGCGCTCCAGCACCGCGCCGGGGCGCAGCCCCTCCAGCAGCAGCCCGGGCTGCATCTGCCGGTTCCGGTGCAGAATGGCCGCCAGCTCCTGAAAGGGCACGCTCTCCCGGTTGGCCTGGATAAAGTCAAACAGGGCCAGGAACGCGGCGAAAAGATCCCCGCCGTTTTGCGCCAGCTGCGCGCCCATCCAGTCCGACAGCATGCCGCTGTAGGTCTCCATCAGGAAGCGGAAGAGCTCCTCCTTGTCGGTAAAGTACATGTAGAAGCTGCCCCGGGGAATGCCGGCCGCCCGGATCATCCGGTTGACCGAGGCCTCCTCGTAGGGCGCCCGGGCAAATTCCGCCCGGGCCGCCGACAGGAGCCGCTCCCGCTTCTCCGCCGGCAGATTGTAAAACGTTGTGCTGGGCATGGCGTCCCTCCTGACCTGACAAGCTGTCACATATCATAGACGACAGCCTGTCATATGTCAACGGAGCCGGCCAAAAATTCGCAGTTCGTTCACAATTTCCCCGACGGGGAACAGCTTACCAGAATTGTATGAAAGCAGGGATGAAGGAAACATTAAAAATTCCTTAAAACAGGCCCGGCGCAGGGGCGCAGGCTTCATTATAAATCTTTGATAATAAGAAATCAACTATTATTTCTGCATTTTTAAGAATCAGAGGGGGAACCATTCCTTCTTCGATTACAATGGACAAAAAGGAGCGTGTGGCTATGGAGGAGTTTGGCTTTGCCCTGCGGGTGGCCCGGGAGAAGCGCGGGCTGACCCAGACCCAGGTGATGCAGCTGACCGGAATCAACAACAAGACCCTCTCGGGGTATGAGAACGGGGTTTCGGAGCCGGATCTCCAGACCCTGTCCACCCTGCTCAGGCTGTACCACGCCTCCGCCGACCGGCTGCTCCGGCTGGAGTCCAGGCCCCAGGCCCGGGGCCTTTCGGCGGATGAGGCCCAGCTGCTGGCCCTGTACCGCGCCCTGCCGGAGGGAACCCGGGGGGAGGTCTCGGCCATGCTCCGGGCTCTGGCCGAGCACCACCGGGAGAGCACCTAGGGCTTGTTTGAAAATTGGCGATGTCCAGACAAGCCCCGGAAAAAATTTGCAATTCCATGTATAACCAGCTCCGGGCCTGTCCACAATAGGGCTCGGAGGTGCTAATCACATGAAAAAACCGTTCCACCAGCGTGTGGGCGACTTCCTGGAGGGCAAGGGCTTCTACATAGTCCTGTTCCTCTGCGTCGCCGCAATAGGAATTTCGGGCTATTATCTCTTTGACTCCCTCACCCGTGACGGGCCGGACGCCCCCGTGGCGGCCACGGCGGAGATTACCGTCACCCCCACGCCGGCGCCGGTGCGCACACCCGCCCGGCCGGAGCACTCGGTGCCCGCGGCCGTCCGGCCGTCGGCTGTGCCGACCCCGGCGGCGGAGCCCACCCCTGAAGCGACCCCCGCCGCCGCGCCGACCCCGGAGCCCGCGCCCCAGACGGCCCCCACGTCCTTCGTCTGGCCCGTCCGGGGGGAGCTGGTCGCCGCCTTCAGCGTGGACGAGCTGATGTATAATCCCACCATGGACGACTGGCGCACCCATGACGGCGTGGACATCGCCGCCGCTCTGGGCAGCCAGGTGTGCGCGGCGGCTGACGGCACCGTCTCCGCCGTCAGCCAGGATCCCCTGATGGGAACCGTCGTCACCGTCAGCCACGGCGGAGGCCTCACCAGCACCTACGCCAACCTGGCCGCCGAGGCCATGGTGGAGGCGGGCGACCATGTGAATGCCGGGCAGGTGCTGGGCACGGTGGGGGACACCGCCATCGCCGAGAGCGCCCTGGCCAGCCATCTGCATTTTGCCATGGCCCTGGACGGCGCCGCCGTGGATCCCGGGGAATACCTCCCCGAATAAGCGTTTTCCTATCTTCCCTTCCTTTCCCTTTCCGGTCTTCCCAGAGACAGTGGGCGGGGGCATGGCGCAGCGCCATGCCCC
>DWYU01000010.1 GCA_019118505.1 Candidatus Oscillibacter excrementavium | reverse complement strand
GAGAAAGACGTTCCGGCGGCGCAATTCCCTGATGTGGACATATGAGCTGATAACTGCCTCCTGTATGTGGACACCCAGAAAAAATGATGCAATTTGTAAAAAATGACAACAAAGTTTCGGCAGAAATCCCGGAATTGAGAATTGCAAAGCTGATATATCTTTTGATATAATAGCAAATATATTTTAACACACTAAAGCGTATGGGGTGATCACATGAACACACGGGAAATGGTAAACATCGCATTGCAGCTGGCCGGGCTCCAGGAGGACACGGTGGACACGGAGATTGGCTGCGAGGGTGCGGACGTCCATCGGGTGCTGGCCGGCATCGATATGTCGGATGCGGTGATGCTGGCCGCCAAGGCCCTGGGCTATGATTGCATCGCCGAACATCACGGCATCATGGGAAAGGCCACCCACATCGGCGACCAGATGCTCAAGGACCAGATGATGCGGATGTACGAGTTCGGCGTGCCCATCAACGTGGCTCAGAAGGCCATCGAGAAGCGGGCCCGGCAGGAGAGCCAGCGGATGCACTCCAAGAACCTCAACCGCCAGGCGGAGTTTGCCAAGCTGATCGGGATGCCCTACATCGGCCTGCACACGCCTGCGGACCTGATCGGCCAGGCCATCGTCCAGGAGCGGATGGATCAGTTGAACGCCGGCAGCCCCTTTGTGACCCTCCAGGATGTGGTGGATGCCCTCAATGAGTTCCCGGAGATCCGGAATGCCCTGCAGGACCCGGCCATCCGGGTGGGTGAGCCTGACAGCTACGCCGGCCGCATCTGTGTGGTGTACGCCGGTGTCACCGGCGGTGGTGCCAACGTCTACAAGACCTTCTTTGACTACGGCGTGGGGACTCTGGTGATGATGCATATGCCGGAGGACGACATCAAGGCGGTGCAGGAGCAGAACAAGGGCAATGTCATCATCGCCGGCCATATGGGCAGCGATTCCATCGGCTTCAACCGGATCCTGGACGCCTGGGAGGCTGCGGGCCTGGAGGTCACCCGAACTGGCGGGATCGTCCGGTGAGAGATGGCAGATCACAGAGGAGCGGGGGAAATCATGGAGGAGACGTGGGTGGCGGAGCTGCGCAGGCAGTTCCCGGTCACGGAAAAGACAGCTTTTTTGGATATTGCTTATGAGAACTGCGGCGCCGCCTATATGGAGGAGGCCATCCAGCGGTTTTTCCGGGATAAGGCGGACCTCTCGCCGGATATGCCCAAACTGGGCGGTGGCGGAAAGGGCCGGGTGGTGGACACAGTGGCGGACACCCGGCGGAAGCTGGCCGCGTTCCTCAACGCCCCGGGGCCGAAGCACATCGCCTTCACCGCCAACACCTGCCAGGCGGTGAGTATGGCGCTGATGGGCCTGACCTACCGCCCTGGGGACAACATCGTGGTGGGCCGGATGGAGCACGTCTCCGTGCTGATGCCCTGCCTGCAGGCGCAGAAGCAGGGCGCCGCCTGCAAGATCGTGGACGGGGCCAACGGCCTGTGGGTCACGGCGGAGGAGCTGCTGGACGCAGTGGACGCGCACACCCGGGTGGTGGCCGTCAGCTATGTCCAGTCCGGCAGCGGTTACCGCGTGGATCTGAAAAAGCTGGTGGAGGAGTGCCACAGGCGGGGCGTCCTGGTAGTGACTGACGCCATCCAGGCCCTGGGCCTAGTAGATGTGGATGTACAGGACCTGGGGGTGGACGCGCTGGCGGGCTCCCCCTACAAGGGAATGCTGGCCATGGAGGGCATGGGATTTCTCTATCTGAGCAGCGCCATGCTGGCCCAGGTGGAGCCAGTGTTCGCCTGTTACAACGCGGCAATGACCGTGGACCGGGAGAGCGCCTCCATCCGCTGCGTGGACCCCGGGGATGCCCGGAAGCTGGAGGCCGGCACCATTCCCTTTTCCAGCATCTATGTCCTGGGCGAGGCCCTGGAGCGATTCCACCAGGTGGGGCTGGATCGAATCACGGCCCACGTCTCCGCCTGCTACGAGGCGGCTTACCGCGGACTGGAGTCCCTGGGATACTCGATGGCCACGCCCTTTGACACAGACCACCGCTGTGCCAGCTTCCTGGTCCGGGTGGAGGGAGAGGAGGCCTTCGTAGACTTTTTGGCCCAGCAGGGCGTGTACATCAGCACCGGCAGGCCCGGCTATGCGCGGATCTCCGTGGCACCCTTCACCAATCAGGCGGATATCCGGCGGCTGCTGGATGCAGCCAGGGCCTGGCACGGACAGTGAGGAGGGATTCCGATGCCGTCAAAAACCACCGCGGTCTACGACCTGCTCAAGCAGGACGTGATCCGGCTGCGGTTCCGCAGAGATGAGATCATCAATGAAAAGGCGCTGGCAGAACGGTACCAGGTCAGCAAGACCCCGGTGCGCGAGGCGCTGAGTATGCTGGTCCAGGAGGGGTACCTGAAGAAGATCCCCCGGGTGGGCTATCTCGTCCGGGAGGTCACGGAGGAGGACTACTACAAGCTGATCTACCTGCGCTTCACTCTGGAGAAGGGCGTGGTGCTGCGGATCATCCGCCACTGTACGGAGGAGGAGATCCTATCTCTGCGGGAGCACTGCAGGGAGGAACAGGTCTCCTATCAGGACTTCGGCGGCGTGAACTACGACTTTCACATGGCCATGGCCCAGCTTACGGGCAACGAGTATCTGGCCGAGGAGGTCCGCCGGATCTTTCAGTGGACCATCCGCGCCCCCAGCGTGAACCTCTACCAGGAGGTCCACGAGGAGCCCCACAAGTACCACCTGCAGCTGATCGATGCCATGCGGGAACGGGATGTGGAGAAGGCCCTGCAGCTGATCGAGCATGAATGCCGGAGAGATGACGATCCGGATTCCATATTTTGAACCCAACATATCCTTATGAAGCGATACCAAATCAGAAACGGAGGAAGAAACATGAAAAAGCGAACTCTAGCACTTCTACTGGCAGCCATCATGCTCCTGGGGCTGCTGTCCGGCTGCGGCGGAAATGATGACGCCGATGCCGGCGACAGCGGTGCCGAAAACAGCGGAACGGAGACCCTGGCCGCCAACCAGACCATCCAGGTCCACTGGGCGGCGGAGAACTTCCACTCTTTCGACAATAACAAGAACTACGCGGCCGAGGAGATCCAGATCCAGTCCCACGTACTGGAGGGCCTGGTCCGGGCCGGCATGGACGAGAACGGTTCTCAGATCTATGAGCCCGCCGGCGCAGAGAACTGGGAGACTTCCGAGGACGGTCTGACCTGGACCTTCCACCTGCGGGAGTACTACTGGAGCGACGGCGTGCAGGTCACGGCCCAGCACTTCGTGGACTCCTTCCGCCGGCTGGCGGATCCCCGCAACGGCTGCGACTTCGCCTCCTTCGTAGGCGACATCGTGGGCGGCGAGGAGCTGTACAGTATGGACGTCTCCACCGTCTCTGACGCGGACATCGATGCCGCCATGGAGAACCTGGGCGTCCGGGCGGTGGATGACACCACCCTGGAGGTCACGCTGAAAAAGGCCTCTCCCCAGTTCCTCTCCAAGGTCAGCTGCGTGTGGATGTACCCGGTCCGCCTGGATGTCATCGAGGCCGCCGGCGATCTGTATGACAGCGACTTCACCACCCATGTCTGGTGCGGCCCCTTCGTGGTGTCCGACTACTCCCTGAGCAACAGCATGGTCCTGACCAAGAACGAGAGCTACTGGGATGCGGACAATGTGACCCTGACCCAGATCACTTTCCTGAACATCGGCGAGGCCTCCACCCAGAGCACCATGTTCCGCAACGGCGAGCTGGCGGTGCTGGCTCCCACCGGCGACTACGTCCAGGCCTACCGGGACGGCGCTGCAGAGGGTGATTACACCTACCTGGAGACCTATATGCCCAACGTCACCTACTTCTACTTCAACCGGCAGGGCAACTCCACCTCCGGCCTGATGGAGAGCCAGAAGGTACGCCTGGCCCTGTCCCTGGCCGCCAACCGGGAGGAGTTCACCCAGGTGGTCTTTGGCCGCCACAACCCCGCCTACGGCTTCGTGCCCCTGGGCGTGACGGTTGAGGAGGTCAATTTCCGTGACAACGTGCCCGAGCCCCTCACGGCACTGGCCGCGGAGTATGACACCCCTGAGAAGCTCCAGGCCCTGTTCAAGGAGGGCATGGAGGAACTGGGAGACACCCGGGACCTGTCTGAGGTCACCATCACCTATATCTGCACCGGCGACACCGCGATCAAGCGCCAGCAGCAGGAGTACTGGCAGAACCTGTGGGAAACCACCCTGGGCATCAACGTGGAGGTCAACCTCCTGGGCGACAGCACCCTGCTGAGCGAGGCCCGCAACGCCGGCCAGTACGACATCGGCCAGGCTGGCTGGAACGGCGACTACAACGACCCCATGGCCTTCCTGGAGATGTGGGCCAGCTGGGGCACCTCCATCCGCTACTCCGGCTGGAGCGAGGAGCGGGCTGCGGAGTATGACCAGATCCTGAGCAAGCTGGACACGGTGGCTGATCCCATGGAGCGCGTGGAGATCTATGCCGAGGCAGAGGAGTGGGTGGTCTGCGATGAGGTCGCGGCGATCCCCTATATGTACACCGACAACATCCTGTGCATCAGTAACAAGATCAAAGACGTGGTGACGCCCTTCGTCGGTCCCTACTTCGACTTCACCCACGCCTATATGGTGGAGTGAAGTCCCCCCCTTCCGCGATGAACCACACAGTGCTGCCATCAGGCAGTACAGGCGGCGAGGACAGATCCCCGGGGGTCTGTCCTCCCGCGTTCCCTTAGAAAAGAGGAAAAGCGTATGTTAAAATATACTGTCCGCCGTTTTTTTGAGATGATCCTAACCCTGTTCATCATCGCGACAGCGACCTTTTTCCTGCTGGAGGCCGTGCCGGGAGATCCGCTGACCACCCGTGCGGAGCGCCTGCCTGAAGCTGTGGCGGAGAACCTGTACCGCACCTACGGGCTGGACAAGCCCACCATGGAGCGATACGTCATCACGATGAAGGGGATGCTGCACGGGGACTTCGGTGAATCCATCCGGATGCCGGGGTACACCATTCAGGACCTGCTGGAGGACACCCTGGCGCCCTCGGCCCGGCTGGGCTTGCAGAGCATCATCGTGGGCGTGGGGCTGGGGTTGCTCCTGGGTATCCTGGCCGCCATGTTCAAGGGGACCTGGATCGACTACCTCATCGTGTTCTTCTCGGTGCTGATGATCTCGGTGCCAACGCTGATCTTCGGCCTGCTGCTGCAAAAATACGTGGCGGGCGACCTGGGGTGGTTCCCCATTGTGGGCTGGCCCAGCGGGGATGAGCTGTGGTTCGGCGGATGGAAGTACACGGTGCTGCCCACCCTCAGCGGCTGCTTCAGCTACGTAGCCACCTACTCCCGGCTGCTGAAGACCTCCATGCTGGATGTAATCAACCAGGACTATGTACTGGCAGCCCGGGCCAAGGGTCTCAGTGAGCCTCAGATCGTCCGGCGGCATATCCTCCGCAACGCTTTCATCCCCATCATCACGGTGCTGCCCATGAGCGTTGCCTTTGCCCTGACCGGCTCCTTTTTCATTGAGCAGATCTACTCCATTCCGGGATTTGGCCGCTACTTCATCGAGTCCATCCAGGCCCAGGACCTGTCCATCGTTCTGGGACAGACGGTGCTGATGGCGATTTTGTATGTCGTAGTGGTGTTCCTGGTGGATATTCTCTACACCGTCGTGGATCCCCGGATCCGCGTGGGCGGAAGGACGTGAGGTGACCTATGGAAAAGACAATTGACCCGCGGTTTATCATCAAGGGTTGCGAGAACAGTGACAAAGAGGCCATCGTTCGCCCTACCATCACCTACGCCCAGGACGCCTGGCGGCGCCTGCGGAAGAACCCCATCGCCATGATTTCCCTGGTGGTGCTGGTCCTGCTGGTGGTCATGGCGGTCTTTGGCCCCACCATCTGCGGGCAGGATTACACCTATATGGAGCCCACGCTGAAAAACCAGCCCCCCAGCGCGGAGCACTGGTTCGGGACCGACCTGTTGGGCCGGGATCTGTTTGCCCGCGTCTGGGTGGGCGCCCGGGTATCGCTGTTGATCGCCCTGGTGTGCACCTGCGTGCAGGTGGTCATCGGCTGCCTCTACGGCGGCGTCATGGCCTACTTCGGCGGCTGGGTGGACAGCATCATGATGCGGATCATCGAGGTGATGATGTCCCTACCCTACCTGCTGGTGGTGATTCTGGTGATGCTGGTGCTGGGCAACAGCGTGCCCAGTCTGCTGGTGGCGCTGTGCGTCACCTCCTGGTGCAACACGGCCCGGGCGGTCCGGGGCGTGATCCTGCAGCTGAAGAGCTCCGAGTACGTCATGGCGGCCCAGACCCTGGGTGCCTCTCCCCAGCGGATCATCATCCGGCATCTGCTGCCCAACACCATGGGCATCCTGATCCTGAACACCGCCACCTCCATTCCCAACTACATCTTTCAGGAGTCCACCCTGAGCTTTCTGGGCATCGGCCTGCAGCCGCCGGACACCTCCCTGGGCGTCATCATTTCCCTGGGACAGTCCGTCATGGAGTTCTATCCCCTGCAGCTGCTGTTCCCGGCGGCCATCCTGGTGCTGATCGTGCTGTCCTTCAACCTGCTGGGAGACGGACTGCGGGACGCCCTGGATCCCAAGCTGAGAAAGTGAGGCGGACCATGGGAGAAAAATTGCTTGAAGTCAAGGACCTGCGGGTGTCTTACTATACTTATGCCGGCGAGGTGCAGTCCGTACGAGGCATCTCCTTTGATGTGGAAAAGGGAGAGACCGTGGCCATCGTGGGTGAGTCCGGCTGCGGCAAGAGCGTGACGGCCAAGTCCATCATGCGGCTGATCGCCAATCCCGGAAAGATCAAAGAGGGCTCCTCCATCACTCTGGATGGCCGGGACGTGCTGGCAATGAGCGGCAAGGAGCTGCGCAGCTACCGGGGCGACGACTGCGCCATGATCTTTCAGGACGCCCTCACCAGCCTGGACCCCACCATGCGGGTGGGCAAACAGATCGCAGAGGTCCTGACCATCCACGGAAAGGCCTCCAAGAAGGAGGCTGCCGCCAAGGCAATAGAACTGCTGCGGCAGGTGGGCATCCCCAATCCGGAGCGGAGAGCCCGGGAGTATCCCCACCAATTCTCCGGCGGTATGCGGCAGCGGGCCATGATCGCCATAGCCCTGGCCTGCGGCCCCAAACTCCTGATTGCCGACGAGCCCACTACCGCCCTGGATGTGACGATTCAGGCCCAGATCATCGACCTGATGAAGCAGATGCAGCAGGAGCTGAATGCCGCCATCCTGCTCATTACCCACGATCTGGGCGTGGTGGCGGACATCGCCAGGCGGATCTGCGTCATGTACTCTGGCAAGATCGTGGAGCGGGGCAGCGCGGAGGACATCTTCTACCGCCCCCGCCATCCCTACACGTTGGCCCTGCTGTCCGCCGTGCCCCGGATGGATCTGGAGAACAAGCAGCAGCTGGCCACCATTGAGGGGACGCCTCCGGATCTGCTGAAGCCCCCGGCAGGCTGCCCCTTCTGCACCCGGTGCAAGTACTGTATGCCCATCTGCCAGGAGGAGATGCCGGCAACCACGGATTTCGGCGGCGGCCACCAGGCCAGCTGCTGGCTCCACGACCCCAGAGCGCCCAAGGTGGACGCGCCCCTGTATGACGAGAAGGAGGGGAGAGCATGAACGGCAGCAAGCAGCCTCTGTTGGAGGTCAGCCATCTCAAGAAGTATTTCAACGCCTCCGGCGGCGGTGTGGTCAAGGCGGTGGACGATGTGTCCTTCACCATCTACAAGGGCGAGACGTTGGGTATGGTGGGCGAGTCCGGCTGCGGAAAGACCACCTGCGGCCGCACCGCCATGGGCCTCTACCCCAAGACGGACGGGCAGGTGCTGTTTGACGGCATCGATGTCCATCGGCTCCGCGGCGCGGACAAGATGCGCTTTGCCCGCCGGGCCCAGATCATCTTCCAGGACCCCTATGCCTCTCTGAATCCTCGTATGACCGTGGCGGACATCATCGCCGAGGGTATCGACATACACGGCCTTGCCAAGGACCGCACCGAGCGGACGGAGCGGGTGTATGAGCTGCTGGAGATGGTGGGTCTCAACAAGGAGCACGCCAACCGCTTTGCCCATGAGTTCTCCGGCGGCCAGCGACAGCGCATCGGTATCGCCCGGGCCTTTGCAGTCCGGCCGGAGTTCATCATGTGCGATGAGCCCATCTCCGCGCTGGACGTCTCCATCCAGGCCCAGATCGTGAACCTGCTGGTAAAGCTCCAGCGGGAGATGGGGATGACCTATCTCTTCATCGCCCACGATCTGGCCATGGTGAAGCACATCTCCGACCGCATCGCGGTCATGTATCTGGGCACCATTGTGGAGCTGACGGAGTCCGCCCGGCTCTACGAGAAGCCGCTGCACCCGTACACCCAGGCCCTGCTGTCCGCAATCCCCATTCCGGACCCGGAGGTGGAACGCAAGCGCCGGCGTATCGAGCTGGAGGGGGACATTCCCAGCCCCATCGACCCACCGCCGGGCTGCCGGTTCGCTGGCCGCTGCTCCAGGGCCTGCGACCGCTGCCGCCAGGAGAGCCCCGCCCTGCGGGAGGTGGAGCCGGGCCATTTCGTGGCCTGCCACCTGGTGTAAAGATATGTCCAGGCTGAAAGCGATTCTCCGGGATCTGCTGCTGGCCCTGGCCATCGGCTTGGTCATCGGGCTGGCGGCCTGCCTGCTGTTCGGCCTGCTGGGCGGGCTGATCGGCGGGAGTTTCCTGTCGGGGGTGTCCGCCGCCCGCTCGGCAGTGCTGCTGATTGGCGGCGTGACGCTGCTCTTCGCGGCACTGCTGCTGCTCAAGGGCGGCAACCTGCCGGAGGAGGCGTTCCGCCTCCGGCTGAAGCGGAAGGCCCGTCAGGACTTCCAGCCTCCCAGCCCCCTGCACCTGTTCCGTACCGTGCCGCGGCCCTATACCACCCTGGCGGTGGGGGCGGGGGTTCTGCTGGTGTCCCTGATCCCGGATCTCATCCTGATAAATCTATGAAAGCGTGAGACACATGAAGATTTTCGATCAAGCCTATGTGGAGGCCCATCTGACGGTTCCGGACTGCCTGCGCATTATGGAGCAGACTCTGAAGGAGGAGCGGAGGGGAGACTGTGTGCAGTATCTGCGCACGGCCATCGACCTGCCCAACACCAACGTCCTGGGCCTGATGCCCGCCTACTATGACCGGGGCTATTTCGGGGCCAAGGTCATCAGCGTCTACCACACCAACGGCGGCACGGGTTATCCCTCTCACCAGGGGGAGATCCTGCTGTTCGGCAAGGAGCATGGCGAGGTCCTGGCCGTGGTGGACGCCATGTCGGTGACCAAGATCCGCACCGGCGCCGTCAGCGCAGTGGCCACCCGGGCTCTGGCCAATCCGGACGCCAAGGTCCTGGCTATCCTCGGATGCGGTGCCCAGGGCCACTCCCACCTGAACGCCATGGCCCAGGCCCTGGATTTGACAGAGGTCCGCTGCTGGGACGCCTATGCCCCCTGTGGGGAGAAGCTGGCCGCGGCCGCCCAGGAAAAGGGGCTGCGGGGTGTGGCCTGCGCCACTGCCCAAGAGGCGGTCCAGGGCGCCGACGTGATCTGCACGCTCACGCCCTCCAAGGAGCCGATCCTCCGCAGTGGCTGGGTGAAGGACGGCGCCCACATCAACGCCATCGGCGCCTGTGCCCCCACGGCCCGGGAGCTGGACTCCGACCTGATGGCCCGAAGCCGGGTGTTTTGCGACAATATCGAGTCCATCCTGCATGAGAGCGGGGACTTCCTGATCCCCCTGCAGGAGGGGCGCTACGGCAAAGAGCACCTGCTGGGCACTGTGGGAGATGTGCTGCTGGGCAGCTGCCCGGGGCGTGGGAGCCGCCAGGAGATCTCCATCTTCAAAGCGGTGGGTATGGCAGTGGAGGACATCGCCTGCGCCATCTACCTGTATGAGCAGGCTCTCGCCGCTCCGAGCAACTGACTGGCCCCGCCCTGCCGGACATCCACAGGGCGGGAGCCCAAAACCGCAAAGAGGCGCCTCCGGCCAAGCTGGAGGCGCCTTTCGATTTGCTTGGGCCGGAATCTGGGAAATCTCTTGGAGTCCCGGAAGCCCGTACTCAGATAGGGAATATGGTCATGACCACGGGCACAATGCCGGTGGCCATGGGGGGTGACCATGACGAACGTGGCAATAATGCCGGGAATAAATTGAACTAGGATTGTCGTGGCAATCACATGGGTGGGCAGCACCTTGGTAAAAGACCCGCTGATCACTTTCGGCAGGACACGCGATATTTTATTGATCACCTGGGACCGGCTCGGGCCCGCTGCGGAGGGACAGAGAAAATCACCGCTTTCCAGCTGGAAAGCGGTGATTTTTCGGCTGCGAACTTCTGTTCGCTGATAGGAACGCCATTCGGCCATCTAGGAGGGGCTTTGAATCAGTAGCCCATTGCGGAATTGGGGAAGAGAACCAGCAGATCCGGGAAGAGCATCATTAAGAAACAAGCAATTAGGAAGATGATCACGTAAGGGATGACTGCTTTGTACATGACCTTGGTGTCGATGCCCGGAGGCGCCACACCCTGCAGGTAGAACATATTGATGCCGAAGGGCGGGGTGATCATGCCCAGGCACAGGGTGATGCACAGGATCAGGATGGTGGCGCTGGTGTCCAGGGAAGAGGCCTGGATCACCGGCAGCAGAATGGGGATCGCGATCATGATGATGGGCGTGGTGTCCAGGAACATCCCCATCACGAAGAACAGCGCGAAGATCAGCACCATCAGGGGCAGGCCGTCCAGATTGGAGCTTGCAAAGGCGGCAGCCACCACGTCGGACAGGCGGGTGATGTTCACCAAAGAGTTGTAAGCCGCACCGCCCATGAGGATCCACATGAGCATGGCGGAGACCTCCATGGTCTGGATCAGAGAGGCCCGCAGATTCTTCACGTTCAGCTTCCTGGTGATGAGTGCATACACCATGGAGGCGAAGGCGCCCACGCCGGCGGCCTCGGTGGGGGTGGCGATGCCGGCATAGATGCAGCCCAGCACCAGAACGATGATGGCGATGGGAGCGATGACCTTCTTGAACACCCGCATCTTCTCACCCCAGGAGGGGCGCTCGGACTTGGGAATGCCGGGGCCCAGCTTGGGATTGATAGTGCAGCGGATGCCGATGTAGATGATGAACAGAATCGCTAGGCCCACACCGGGCAGCACGCCGCCGGCAAACAGCCAGCCTGCGGACACGCCGGTATAGGAGGACATGATGATCATAATGGTGGAGGGGGGAATGATGGGGCCCAGGCAGCCGCCCGCCAGCACAGGGCCGGTGGCCAGCGCCTTGTCATAGCCGCGGTCCAGCATTGCGGGCAGGGCAATGAGGCCCATCATGATGGTGGCGGTGGCCGCCACGCCGCTCATGGCGGCGATGACCGCTGTGGTGGCCACGGTGGCCATGGCCAAACCGCCGTTGACACCGCCCATCCACTTGTGGAAGAATTCGTAGATGTCCCCGCCGATGCCGGAGGTCTGTAGGAATGCTGCCATCAGAGCAAACATGGGGATGGCCAGAAGAGACTCCGACTGCATCTGGTAGACAAAGGCTGCGTTCAGAACGTTCAGCAGGCCGGAACCATAGAACACCAGCAGGATGACCGAGGCCACACTCATCATGGCAAAGCAGATGGGGATGCCCAGGGCCATCAGGGCCACCAGGCCCAGCAGCAGAATGATAATATCAGGACTCACTGTGTGTCCTCCTTTCCGGTTTCATCGGGCAGATGCTCGGTGGATTTGACAATCTCGATCGCCTCCGCGACTTCATCAGAGTTGTTGGTGAGTTCGAACTTGCCCGCCATGGCAGCCACATTCTTGATGAGCTCGCTGATGGCCTGAATGAACATCAGCGCGGCGCCAAGAGGCACCCAGAACCGGATGGTCCACATGGGAGAGCCCCACACAGAGGAGATCCGCTCGTTGAGCCGGAAGGACAGCAGGAAGATGTTCATGCCGTAGATAAATACCAGTCCCATGCAGATCAGGACCAGGATGGCGGTGGCAATATTGATGCCGTAGCGGACTTTGGCGGGGAACTTGTTGTAGAGCAGGTCCACCCGCACCAAGCCGCCTTTCCAGTAGCAGTATCCGCCGCAGGCCATCAGCATCAGGCCCCAGATCTGGATGATCAGCTCCCACGCCCAGACGGTGGGAGATTTGAGGATATAGCGTGAGAACACCTCAAAGGCGGTTAGGCAGATCATGGGCAGAAGAATCCAGGCGAAGATTCTGCCGATGGTCCGATTGATGGCATCTATGCCGCCGGATAATTTCAACAGTGCGTTCATGTCTCACTTTCCCTTCTCTTGAATTCCATTTTCCTGTGAGGAAAGCGCGGACTCAGTAGTCCACCTGGCGGCCATAGTCACGGTTCTGCTGCTTGATGATCTCGATACCGCGGGCCATACGCTCGCTCTTAGAGGCCAGTTCTTCCCAGGTCTGGGTGACGGCGATCTCGCGCATCTCGGCCAGAACGTCATCAGGCAGCGGGGACAGCTCGGTGTAGCCGCCCTGGATAGCATCGCGGACACTCTTCTCTGTGCCCACCACATGGGCCTGGCCGATGACACCGATATTGGCCAGCCGGATGGTCTCATCCACGATGCTCCGCAGGTCCTCGGGCAGAGCGTTCAGACTGTCCTGATTCACCACAGTGGCCATCTGGCAGAAGCACATGGAGGGGCTGAGGGCGTACTGGGCCACCTCACGGATGTTGTTGGAGTCGCTCAGAGAGGACCAGCCGTACAGGGCACCATCGATGGTGCCCAGCTGCAGGGCCTGATAGACCTCTGTGCCGGCAATGTTGGTGGGAGAGGCGCCCAGAGCAGCCAGAAAGTCGCCCCACACGCCCAGGGCGCGGATCTTTTTACCATGGAAGTCCTCCAGGCTCTCCACCTGGAAGTTGGCCAGGACGTTGTAGTTGGGCTCGTGGGCGTTCCAGTAGTATTTGAGATTCAGTTCACCATAGGCCTCCTGAATGACGTCCAACAGGCCGTAGTTCTCCATCACGTCGTAGATTTCAGCGGAGCTCTCCCAGGCGAAGGGGATTCCACAGGCCAGGTCCGCCTCCGGGATTAGTCCGGAATAGGTGGAGCCGAAGATAACGGCGCAGTCAAAGGCGTTCTGCGAGAGATAGGTCAGGATGTCTGAGGTCTGGCACAGGGCGCCCGGCTCATACAGTTCCACCTGGAGACGGCCGTTGGTGGCGGTTTCCAGAGCGTTTTTCAGATTGGTAGCCATATCGCCCTGCAGGGAGTTTAGGGAGTAGCTGCTCTGCAGACGCCAGGTGATGGTCTCACCACTGGAGGCTCCCCCTTCCCCGCCTGTGCTGTTGGCAGGGGTATCGCTGCCGCAGGCAGTCAGCAGAGACAGCGACATACACAGTGTCAGAAGCAGCGCAAACAGTTTTTTTGCATTCTTTCTCATGATCCTTCCTCCTAAAATTTGGTGTGGGGGGATGGCCTTACTGGCCAGTATACTGGGGCTCCCGCTTTTCCAGGAAGGCGGAGACTCCCTCCTTGAAGTCCGCGTGGCGGGCCATATAGCGGGTATAGGTCACCTCCAGCTCATCCTTGCGATGGATCTGGAAGTCCTCCTGCTCGTTCATGCAGGCCTTCAGGTACCGCAGCACCAGCGGACCGCGCTTGCACAGCTCCCGGGCCTTGTCCATAGCCGCGGGCATCAGTTCCTTCAAGGTGTCCACCACCATGGTGACGCCGCCGTACTTGTCGTGGAGATCCTCCGCGGTAATAAAGGTCCCGCAGTAGCTCATGTCCCGCTGGATCTGCGGCGGCAGGATGCGGGCCAGATGGGCGCTGCCGCCCACCACGCTGAGCTTTGCCTCCGGCGCGCCGAAGAGCGTCCCCTTCACGGCGATGGAGATGTCCGCTCCGGCGGGGTAGCAGAGGCCGCCGCCCAGGCAGTGCCCATGGACCGCGCAGATCAGGGGTACCCGCAGCTCATAGAGCGCCTGCGCACCGTCGTAATAGATCTCCTGGGTGTTGGTGACATCCTTGTCCAGGATGCTCTGATAGAAACGCTTGACATCCACGCCCACGCAGAACGTCTTGATGTCGGAATGCATGACACACACCCAGATGTCATCCTCGTGGTTGATGTAGTCACACAGCAGCAGGATCTCCTCCTGCACCACGCCGTCCGCCGCGTTCACCGGCGGGTTGTGGAGCGTCATGACGGCGATGTGATCCTCCACGGACAGAAATACCTTCTGCAGGGTATGGCCATTGACGGTTTCAATCTGTTTGGCAGACATTTTACTGATCCTCCTTGCCATAGCGTTCATAGTAAGCTTCCCAGAGCTGATCCCGGAACTTGGGATGGGCGATGCTGATCAGGAGCCTGGCCCGCTCCCGCAGACTCTTGGCCCGCAGGTTGGCGATGCCGTATTCCGTGACGATGTAGTGGACATCTGTGCGGGTGGTGGTGACTGTGGTGCCGGGCTCAAACACTGGGACGATCCGGGAAACCTCACCGTGCTTGGCGGTGGAGGGCATAGCCAGAATGGCCTTGCCGTCTGGACACATGGCCGCGCCCCGGACATAGTCCAACTGACCGCCGATGCCGGAGAACTGCTTGGTGCCCATGGACTCAGAGTTTACCTGGCCGTTGAAATCCACCTGCAGGCAGGAGTTGATGGACACGACTTTGGGATTCTGGCAGATCACGGCGGGGTTGTTCACATAGTCCACGGTCCGCATTAGCACGTCCGGGTTGTCGTCCACGAAGTCATAGAGCTTTTTGGAGCCCATCAGGAAGGCGGCCACCATCTTGCCCTTGTCCAGGCGCTTGTTGGCGCCGGTGATGACGCCCTTCTGGTACAGGTCCACCACCCCGTCGGAGAACATCTCGGAGTGGATGCCTAGGTCCTTCTTGTCCCCCAGGAATTTCAAGACTGCGTCCGGGATGGTGCCGATGCCCAGCTGCAGGGTGGAGCCGTCCTCCACCAGGGAGGCCACGTTCCGGCCGATGGCCTCCTCCACCTCGCCGATGGCTCCGCCGCCCAGTTCCGGCAGAGGTGTGGACGCCTCCACACAATAGGTCAGCTGGGAGACGTGGAGGAAGGACTCCCCCATGGTGCGGGGCATCTGGTCATTGACCTGGGCAATGACCATCTTAGCGTTCAGACAGGCGGGCTTGGTGCCGCCCACGGAGACGCCCAGGGACACATAGCCGTGCTTGTCCGGCGGGGTGACGGAAACCATCGCAACGTCGATGGGGAAAGTACCGTCAGAGAAGAACCGGGTGGATTGGTGGAAGAAGAAGGGGGTGTAGTCCGCCCGCCCCTCCTGCACAGCCTTGCGGGTGGGCCCGCCTACGAACATGGCATTATGGTGGAGGTGCCCCTTCATTTTGGGATCACAGTACTCTCCCTTTCCCATGGGGACCCAGTGGACGATCTCCACGTCTTTGTACTGTTCATAGTTTCGCACCAGCGCGTCCACCAGGACGGGGGGCTCATTGGCCGCATGGCCGAAAAAGACCCGGGAGCCGTTGGGGATCTGGCGGACAGCCTCATCAGCGGTCGTCAGCTTGGAAGCATAGAGCGCCTTCCAGTCTTCCATCTTGTGTACCTCCTTGAAATCTCGTATATTCCATCTGTGATCTGTCTGGCTGCGGATTTCCGGCGCGCCAGCACATTTCGTGGGAATTCGACAGGCTATTATAGCAAAAATCTTGCCAATTCAAAAAAACAGCTTGCCTCAAAGCCGAGAGGCCTTGCGGCTGTAAGCGGCCGCCGCCTTGGAAAAAGCCGGGGAGAGCGCAGATATTTGGAATGACAGAGTGGATCTGCGACTTTTGTGAAAAAATTTGCAATTCTCTGCTCCAAAATCGGAACGGAATTTGAACAGGATGTTCCAAAATTGAAACTTGTGAAACGGGGAAAATTGTGGTATAGTCATTTTTGTTAAAAGAAAAACAAAAATGATGTGAAGTTTGACTACAAAAAAGTGCGGCTTTAAATTTCAAATTGCGTAAAAGGACGAAAACTGGAAGGAGGCGTTCCGCTTTTGGAGCAAAAACAGCTGGAGACAGGGAGTTCCCGCGAAACCGCAGGAGAGCTGCGCAGACGGATCCTGGACCTGGAGGAACAGAACCGCGTCCTGGATGCCTTTATTGAAAATTCCACGGACGCCATCCAGATCTCGGACCGGAACCTGGTGACGCTGCGGATCAACCGGGCCTATGAAGTTCTCACCGGGATTCGAAGAGATGAGCTGGTGGGGGTGCCTGTGGAGGAGCTGGTGAAAAACCACCTGATCTCCGAATCCTGCGGTGCCATCGTGGCAGAGACCAAAAAGCCGCACACGATCGTGCAGACCTTTTACCGCACGGGACGCAGTGCCCATGTGTCCTGCACGCCGGTGTTTGACAGCTGTGGTGAGATTGAGTTCTATATCTGCAATGACCGGGATTTGAACGAGATCAGTTCCCTGCAGCAGGAACTCGACAAGATCCGGGGGCTGAATGATCAGTATCTCCAGGAACTGGAAAGCATCAAGGCCCAGATGGGAGATCGAAACAAATTGATCGTGGCCGACAAGGAGATGCTGAAGGTGCTGGCCTTGGCCGCCCGGGTGGCCAAGGTGGACTCCACGGCGCTGCTGCTGGGCGAGACCGGCGTGGGCAAGGACGAGATCGCCAGATTCATCCATCAGAACAGCGGGCGGTCCGACCGGCGGTTTGTTCCCATCAACTGCGGCGCCATCACGGAATCCCTCTTTGAGAGCGAGCTCTTCGGACATGAGGGACACGCCTTCACCGGCGCCGGCAGTAAAGCGAAGCCGGGGCTTCTGGAGGCGGCGGATCATGGGACGCTGTTTCTGGACGAAGTGGGCGAGTTGTCTCTGAATATGCAGACGAAACTGCTTCATGTTCTGCAAAACCGCTCGTTTATCCGCGTGGGTGGCAACGAGCCAGTACAAGTTGACATCCGAGTAATTGCCGCTACCAACTGCGACCTGAAAGAGATGGTCCAGCAGAAACGCTTTCGGGAGGACTTGTATTATCGTTTGAATGTCATACCGATCCATATTCCGCCGCTGCGGGAGCGGAAAAATGATATCATCCCACTGGCCCAGCATTTCCTGGACTATTACAATCAAAAGTATGACTTCCACCGGAAACTGTCCCCGGCAACCTGCTTTGCACTGCTGAACTACCGGTGGGAGGGGAACGTCCGCCAGCTGAAAAACACTATTGAGCAGGCGACCATCATCACGGATACGGACCTGATTCAGCCGGAGAGCCTGCCGATGAATGTGGCGGGTTCGGAGCCTGTCCAGGAGGTTCCGGCAGAGGCGGGACTGAATGAGATGCTGGAGCGCATGGAACTGCGGTATCTTCAGACATTCTACGAGCGGTATGGAAGTATCCGCAAGGCCGCAGAGCGGCTGAAACTCCCGCCCACTACATTCCTTCGTCATTGGGAACGGCTGCGGCAGAAATATGGGACCGCTTCTATGAAGGGTGAGGAATGAAAAACCTGATGAAATAAAAATCAGCCGCTGTAATGTGAATGGGTAAATAAAGAGTTTTTTTGGACAGAGCAGGGGAGAGCAGGGGCAAGCATCGCGTCCGGCTGTACGCCGGCCACAGTTCCGGGCAGAAGCCCGGGCCCACTTTGGACGGCCTGAGGGCCAGAGGACAAAGAGTTGAAGTACGCTTTTGCTTGGCGGGATTACGACGCTGTTAACAATGAGAACACGGCCTCTCGGAGGACAGAGAAAAGCACCCCCTGTTTGGCTGTGTGCTCCGCTGTGTCGGGCGGACAGGTGCAGGGGAGTATCCGTAATCACTGAAGCAAGTTTGCAGCCCTTGTCAGCGCCGTATGGCGGAAGGCGATGACAACTGTTGAAGCCTGGTTTTTCCAGAATGAAGGTAAACCCGCCGGCTGAAAGTATAGTAGTAGAAAACCCTGGTGCCTTTCTGGCGCCAGGGTGATCACAACTGCCCGCAGTGCGGGCGGTTAGGGGATTGGAAGGGGAGGTGTTCTGGCTCCGAAACTGAGACAATAGCGCGTTTCTCGGCAAATTTGGCGGTCTCCTTAGAACCGCAAAGAGTTGTCGAGGCGTTCCTGAGCTATTGTGGCACGAATACCCACATCAAAAGAATTGCAGTGCTGAAAACAGGACAAGGCTTCCAATCAGGCAGACAAATTGTTGCTTTTCTGATAATAGACGCCGTGTCCCCTGGCTATTTTTCCTTTCTGTGGTATATTTTTTTCGTCCAACTCGGATGGAAAATAAACCTGCGAGGATTGATTAAAAAACAGAAAGCTTGGAACCGGTCGATTTGCACTTATGAAGTAATACTGCAAAGCAAAATAAGCAATTAGATGAACGCCAAGCCAGTTTGAACCACTACCTAATTGCTTAAGCGGTACAGGTCTGTCCGGATTGTCTACAACGACAGTTACCTTGTTGTGGTCAAGCCGATATGGACTATCACAGTGTTCAAGCTCCAGTTCTTTGGCCCATTTAGTCATATTTTGCTGTATACGAGAAAGGGCGGATTGCTTGCGATCCTCAACGGAATCTTCATCGAGAATTTCGTCAATTTCTTGGATTCTATTTTCAATGCGTTTTATAATTTGCTCTTGTTCATTGGATTCTGTGTCATTTTCAACACTTTCTATCCACAAGCTGATTCTATGATTCTCTAAGCGGTCATTGACTGACAGGTGTGCATACCCTACTGCCATGGGTGACTCTATTGGAAAGTGACCGACCACTTGAATTTGTTTACGACTTTTGCATGCCATAATAACCTCCTTAAAATATAGAATATCGTGTCGATGAGTTAACTGCAATAAGAATCGGATTGAGATATAAAAAAGACTGCGGAGAAATTTCCACAGTCTTTTTGCCGTTAATATGCCCTATTCTCATTTGTCGATTTCATGAACTGCGTCCATTTTTCGCTTCCACGAGCTTAGGCACACGTTCGCTATGCTGGCCCTTCAGAACAGCGTGGACATCAAGACGGTATCCAGTATGTTGGGCCACTTTGATGCCGGATTTACCCTGCGGACATATACCCACGCCACCCGGCAAAAGCAGGACGAAGTTGCAGCCACAATGGGGGGCTTTATGGAGCAGATGCTGTAAGAGCAGAGCGTAAAAACCGGGCAGAAGGTGCAAACCTCCTGCCCGGTACTCTTGTGTCCATTGTTTCGTTTCTAAAGTGCACCCCAAGTCAAGGACAGTTTCATTTGGCCCACTGCGGCAACATACCGGCGGGGTACCCATATGTGGTGATGTAATCGTAAAATTTATTGGGAGACAGCTTTGCCAAGTCCCACTGGCAGCGGTCCTTGTTGTAATAATCCATCCAGCGGTCAATAGAGGCATTCGCGTCTGCAAAGGATGTCCAACTTGGAATCTCACCAGCCAGCTCGTTCTTCATGTGTCCGAAGAAGCTCTCCTGAGGAGCGTTGTCCCAGCAGTTGCCCCTGCGGGACATGGACCGGCGCAGCTCCCGGCTCTTCACCAACTGGATAAACTTCAAGCTGGTGTAGTGGGTCCCCTGGTCGCTATGGATCACAGTCCCTTTGTTCAGCGAGGTGCCATGGTTTTACACCAGCCGCTCCACCATCTCCAGGACAAAATCCGCTTCCAGAGATTCACTTTTCTTGGGTACAGTTTATGCCCCGTCTGGGTCACGGCTTGGGTCAGACAGCAATACTTTTTGGAAGACTTTCAGACCTCCTGAGTTTGGGTTACTGCTTCGCAGCGAAACAGGTGACACCTGTATGAATGCTTCCTGTACAAGAATCGTGCCTGGCCAAGCACATTCCCACTGTCACACCCCCATCAGGAGGGTCAGCAGAGGGATCGTCAGAATCGAGCAGAGCGTGGAGGCAAAGATGATCTGCGATGCAAATATGGCGTCCCCGTCGTATTTGTCTGCCAAAATGGAAGTCGTGCTGCCTGCGGGCATCCCTGTCATCAGAATGCAGACATTGACCAGTGTCGAATCCAGCGGAAACGGCTTTAGTACCAGCCAGATCAGCAGGGGAAAGAACACCAGCCGTAAACAGGTGTACCACAGCACGGATTTGGAGAATAGAGATCGGATCGGTGCATCCGCGAGAATCGTGCCGATCACGATCATGGAAAGAGGCACTGTGCAGCCGCTGGTTATGTCAATGGCTTCTTCTAAGAAATTTGGAAGCGAGATCGGAGCTACCATCAAAATCAGGCCCACAAATACCGCGATGATGCAGGGATGCCGCACCAATTTCCGGAAGGCATCTTTTTTGTTGACATCCGTAAATAGGGAAAGACCCGCTGTCCACATGGTAAAGCGAAGAGGAATTTGAAATACAGAAGTATAGATGACACCCAGATCACCGAACATCAGATGGGCAATCGGCAGCCCTACAAAGCTGGAATTGGAACAGATCATGCCGTAGGACAGTACGCTTTTCTGGTTTGCCGGATACCGGCGGAACAGCAGCTTGCTTCCGTAAATCGACAGCACCTGAATCCCGATGGAGATACAGACAGCCAGAATGCAGTTGTGCACGAAGCCATCGGGCAGTGTGATCCCACCCATAAAGGACGCTACGATATTACAGGGGAGGATCGCATAAATCAGAAGATCTGAAAGGGTTTTCCGCCCGTTTTCGCGGACGATCTTCAATTTTTTCACCAGCACACCCAACAGGATCAGCAGAAACAGCGTCTCCTGCAGGGATAACATCTCCCAGAAAAAATCCATCTCGCTCCCTCTTCTCCGTAAAGCTTGTTTCAATAAAAATACCACAATATATTCCGATAGGCCATACCATTTATATCCGAAATGGAGCGCAGGGCCCGGCCCTGGGGCCGGACCCTGCACGAAAAAGGGATTGTGTGTCCGATGGCAGCAAATTTGGAATGCGGTACCGCGCTTACAGGATCTCGCAGCCGATTTCCTTCAGCTTTTCGTCTACCCAGGGACGGATGTAGGTGCCGTCCCCCAGAATATGGGCCATGATGTCAGCTTCTTTCTTCTCAACCGCCTCGGTGGCGTCCGCCAGCTCTGCGGCGATGGCGGGATCGATGAACAGCACGCCGTCGTCGTCTCCCACTACGATGTCGCCGGGACGGACGAGTTTTCCGCCGATCACCACGGGGACGTTGATCTCACCGGGGCCGTTCTTATAGGGGCCGTTGGGGGTGGCGGACCGGGCGTAGACATGGAAGTCCTCCATAGCCGCCAGACCGCCCCGGTCCCGGATGGCACCGTCGCAGACGATGCCCTTGATCCCGCGGGACTTGCAGTAGGTGGCCATCAGCTCGCCGAAAATGGCCCGGTCCGTGAAGCCGCCGGCATCAATAACGATGACATCGCCGGGCTTTGCCAGATCCATGGCAGCGTGGAACATCAGGTTGTCACCCTGAGGCACCCGGACGGTGAAGGCCGTGCCCAGCAGCTGTCCCTTGTATCCAATGGGCTCGATGGCCGCGTCCACTGCGGCGATGCGGCCCATGTTGTCGTCGATGTTGGCCACCGGCATATCTTTGAACCGGGCCACCAGCTCCGGGGCGGGCCGCTGGAAATCCTTTACGATCTTGCATCCGATAGACATGATCTCATTCCTCCGATCTCAAACAAATGTGAAGCCAGTCTCTTTGCTCAGTACGTCCCGATCAGCCACGCAGCGGGCGGTCACCTTGCCGGTGGTCACGGCGGTGGGGACCAGATCGCAGACCATCTGGATCTGGGTCTTCTTGCTGCCCACGCCATAGCTGCCGCAGTGGGGGTTGATGATGACGTTGTCCAGCGTTTTCAGCGGGTCATTTTCCGGCAGGGGCTCCCGCTCCACGGTGTCCAGGCCGGCGTACAGGATCTCGCCATTTTGCAGGGCCCAGACCAGATCGTCGTTGTCGATGACAGGGCCTCGGCTGGTGTTGATGATCATGGCGGTGTTCTTCATCTTTTTAAAGACTTCTTTGTTGAACACGTGGGTGGTTTCCGGGGTCAGCACCACATGGATGGAGATGATGTCGCTGCGGGTGATCAGCTCCTCAAAGGACACGAACTCTACATCCGGGTACTGAGCTTTGACGGCATCGCTGATGTACGGATCGCAGCTGATGACCTTAGTGCCGAACCCATTGTGGAAGATATCGTGGAGATGGCGGCCGGCCAAGCCGAAGCCGTAGAGACCCAGAGTCAACTCCCGCACATCAGGGGGCAGCAGGTACTGACATTTGGGCCAGTTACCCTTGCGCACCTCCCGGTCATAGTAGGCGGTGTTGCGGATCAGCCCCATGATCATGGCGGTGGCCACGTCAGCCAGCTCCTTGGCGCAGAAGCCGGGTAGGTTCAGAACGATCACGCCCAGCTCCGCGGCGGCCGCCAGGTCGATGCTGTTGACGCCGGCGCCAAACCGCTGGACAAACTTCACCTCCGGCAGGGCCTCCATCACCTTGCGGGTGATGGGCGGGTTGCCGGTGGCCAGGAGCACCTGAGCTCCTTGGCAGCCCGCGATGATCTCCTCTTCCGTGGGCTCCTTCTGCCGAGCCGCTTCCACCTGGTATTCCAGCAGCTCCATCCGGATCCCGGCCGCCTGATAGGCTGCCGCCACACGGTCCAGTTCCTGGGGCGTGACGCTGCCGTAATCTTTGTCAACGACGATTGCTCTCATAAATTTGCCTCCTTCAAAAGGCGCTTACAGCGGCCAGAAAATGGGAATGAAGATCATGGATACGATGAGAATGACTACCGTCAGCCCCAGGCCGGGACGGAAGAAGTCCATGAACTTCAGGTTGCCCGGACGGACGATCAGGGTGTTGGTGCCGCTGCCCACGGGGGTCAGGAACGGAGAGGACGCCGCCACACAGATGGCGATGGCCACGGCGGTGGTGTTCATGCCAAATGCCTGCACGATGGGAATGAACAACGGGGTGACCAGCATGGCACAGGAGGTGTTCATCATGGCATTGGTCAGCAGGGTCACCAGAATGATGAACAGCACCAGCAGCTTGTTGGGATGTTCGCCCAGCAGGTTTACCGCTGTATCGGCGATCAGGGCGCCGGCACCGCTTTTGCTCATGCCTGTGGAGACAGCGCTCATGCCAGCCACGATAAATAGAGTGGATAGATCGATGGATTTATAGGCATCGGACTGGCTGATACAGCCGGTCAGCACCAGAACAAAGGCCGCGAAGGCCGCCACCAGATACATGGGGAAGGAATCGCTGTCGATGGCCATGGCCACCAGGAGCACGGCCAGGATCACCAGGCACAGCCCGGCCTTTACGGCGTTGAATTCCACAGCTTTATTGCTGCCGGTATATTCCGCCAGATATTCTCTGTCAGAGGTGTCACCAGGGGTCAGGAACCGCTTTCCGATGGTCAGGAAGAACACTATGCCGGCGATGGAGACCGGAATGCCCACCTTGCCCAGTTCGAAGAAGGTCATAGTGGGAGCGCCCAGATCCTCCAGGGCTCCGTTGACCACTACATTGCTGGCCGCGCCCATCAGTGTCAGGTTGCAGCCAAAGCTTGCGGCGAAGGACATGGGAATCAACTGCCGGGAGACAGAGACACCTGCCCGCTGGCTGACGCTGATGACGATGGGAAGCAGCATGGCGACTACGGCTACGCCGCTGCACACCGCGGAGATGATTGTAGCCACCAGCATAAAGGCGATCATAATTCCGTTTTCCGATGTACCTGTGAATTTGACCAGAACATCCGCCATCTTGGCGGCGATGCCTGTGTGAAAGAGGGCGGAACCAACCACCATCATTGCCGCCACCAGGACGATGGTGCTGCCGGAAAAGGCGCTGAACAATTCCGCCGGGTCAATGATCCCGCACAACACCAAAACACTGCCGCCCAACATGGCCACCAGGGCCGCGGGGAGCTTCTCCGTCACAAAAAATACGACCATAACCAGCAGGACCAATAGCGTAATCACTGCAGGGCTCATAGGAGTTCTCCTTTCTTTTCTCCATTCAGGTAAGGTGATTTTGCGAAAGTGCAAAATCCATATTGATTTTTCTTATTGGACCCTCGATCCTAAATTTTTTTGACATAGATAAGATTATAGCAAAATATGCGCATTTTTTGATTTTCTGCCATTATTTTAACGTCTATACTTGCTTTCGTCAAAGACAAAAGGTAATATAAAGATTATAACGTTAACATTATATTAGCTGAGGGGATCAGATCATATATGGTCTTGCATAACTATGAGTATTTCGTAGCCATTGTAGAGGCGGGGAGCCTGACGAAAGCAGCTGAGCACCTGTATGTCTCCCAGCCTTCGCTCAGTCAGTATCTGAAAAGGCTGGAGGCGAATCTGGGCGTAGAGCTGTTTGATCGCAGCGCCTCGCCGCTCAGGCTGACCTATACCGGTGAGCGCTATTATCAATACGTCCTGCAGATGATGAAGCTGGATGAAAATGTCCGCCGGGAATTTCAGGACATCAAAAACCAAACCAGCGGACGCCTCCGATTAGGAGTGGCGCTGTGGCGGGGCGCTTGCCTGCTGCCGGATGTATTCCCCAGCTTTCACCGGCAGTATCCGGACATTCACATCGAGCTGACTGAGGGCCGTTCCGTCCAGCTGGAAAGCGCATTGATGAACGATAAAATCGACCTTGCAGTGATGAATCTACCCCGCACACTGGATTACAGCAAACTGGTATCAGAGGTCGTTTGCGAAGAACGGATTCTAATCGCCGCCCCCACACAACACCCTTATGTGCAGAACTTACTTGCAGACTGCCCGACCCTTGGAGGCTATCCTGTCGCCTCGCTGGAGCTGGTAACCCATATTCCCCTGATCCTGACGAAGCCCGGACAGAATTTGACCCACGAAGTCAAACATGCTCTTGGGAAGAGTCATATTGAGCCAGATCTCCTTATGGAGACAGGCAATCTGACCACAGCTATCAATTTGACCGCTCAGGGCATTGCCTGCGCTTTTGTGCCGGAAGAGGGGGCGAAAGTCTGCCAGCACCCTGGCGCAGTGACCTATTTTGCAGTGGATTCCCCGGATCTGGTATGGGATTTAGCGGCCGTGTATCGGAAGGACACCTACCTGACGCGCCTTTCCCAGCTGTTCATTGATGTCATGAAACAGCAGCTTCGACGAGAATAAGAGGTGTTGAGAGTGGGGCCTTGGGGGATGCACAGTTGCCTTTCGGCAGGGCAAGCAGAGCGTTTGGCTTGCCGCAGGCAGCCGAACGCATTTTGCGGGCTGGCGCCCACACCCACTTTTTGCGGCCCGAGGGCCGAAGGGCAGAGAGAAGAACCGTGGCTTTGCCTGTCGCCGGAATTGCGATAGCGTTGACAAAGAAGTCATGAAGCCATTTTTTCTCTGTCATTGAGCCCCCAACAATTCCGCCCTCGTTTGCCCTTATGAGCCGCTGTGTCGGGCGGAGAGGGGCGGGGTGGCATCCGTGTGCCCACCGAAGCAAGTTTGTAGCCCTTGTCGGGCCCGTGTGTGGAAGTCCGCAACTGCTGCCGGAGTACGCTTCTACCCCCAAATCGAGGGTGACCCTACCTGTTGAAAATATAGCAGGATAAAGACCGGGGGCGCCGGTGGCGCCTCCGGCCAGTCACATCTGCCCGCAGTGCGGGCAGTTACAGAGAGTTTCTAGTGTATCAAAAGTGGGGTCAAAAACATGGGGCTGGGATCAGCTTTGGGGTCACCTTCCCGGAGAATCTAGAAACACAGAGAAAAAGTAGGGGTCATGCCGGGGATACGTACAGCTTTCTGCTGCTTTGCCACGCGGTTCCGGCAGGGGCTCCCCCTCAGAAATTGCGGTACTGAAAACAAGAAGTTGAAGAAAACTTTTTTGCATAATTTCTATTCTTTTTTTGCGCTTTTCGCTCTAATCCACATATTTTTTACCACCCTTTTGCCGCATTGTTTCCGAGTGCTCCACACCGCTCTGTGGCTGAAAATGTGGTCAAAAAATTCTCCCGTCCTTTACCGATGACAGCTCATCGGCAAAGGACGGGAGATATTTTCTGCCTCTGCTCCTTGCATGGAACACCACTCAAGAGGAACAGGAACGCTATCTTGACCTTGCACCCAACTCAAAATTTAAGGGGTAGTAAACAATAAGAAAAGCTCTGCCCGTCGCACCAAAACGAAGAACAAACTTAAGCGTGTTTGACGTTTGAGTTTTCGGAGAAGAAGACGAAAACCTCCAGTCCATGCGGTACAGCCTGCCAGAACTGTACGGTTCCGCCGTGAGCTCTCACGATCTGCCGCACCAGTTTGAGGCCCAGGCCGTGCTCGCCGCCCTGGGTGCTGGCGACATCCGCCTCCCGGTTCAGCGCATCCAGCCGGGCGGCGTCCATCCCCACACCGTCATCCTCTACCGTGCAGGTGCATCGCCCAGCCTCCGCCCCTACGGTAACAGAGATGTGGCATCCCCGGGGATTGTGGACCATGCAGTTGCGAATCAGATTGTCCAGCATCCGCCGGAGAAGGGCGGCGTCTCCCTGCATCCGGGCCGTGCTGCCTGGATGCTCCTCGGAAAATTCCAGTTCATACTGTTCCGGCAGGCCGCTGTTGAGCACCTCGCTCACCGCCTGCCGGCCAATCTCCACCAGGTCCACCGACTCCCGGCGGATGGGCTGGAGGGCGTACTCCAGCTTGGTGGTCAGGTTCAGATCCTCCACCAAAGATCTCAGACGCTCCCCCTGCCGCCGGATCATCCCGGCCTGCTGCCGGGCCTCGGGCGGGAGGGCGGCATCGTCCTCCAACTCACTGGCGTAGCCCAGCACCATGGAGAGGGGCGTGCGGATGTCATGGGACACCCCTCGAATCCACTCCGCCCGGGTGTTGTCCTTCTGCATCAGGTAATCCCCGGCCCGGTTCAGCCCCGCATTGATCTCCGCCAGCTCCCCGCCCTCGTCCAAAGGCTGATAATTGCCCCTGCTCAAGTCCTGAATGCCCCGCAGGATAGGGGACATGGCCTTTTCTACCTGGCGGGTGTTCCGTAGCATCAGGAAAATCATCAACAGCAGGTTGAACACAAAGACCGCGATGCCCCCCATAAGAAACATCATCAGCGAGGGAGTTTCCATGGAGAAATAGTACTTCACCAGGGTACCCGCCTCAAATCCCACCACCATCAGGGCACTGTCCTCCCGGCTCCACACCTTCACCGGATAGTCCTGGAGGTACCAGCGGCTGAAGGACGCAACTTCGGCGCTGGTGTAGGACCGGGGCAGCTCCTCGGGAAGCCCCTGTTCCCAGACCACCGTGCCGCTCTCGTCCAGGAGCATGGCCCACGCATCATGCTCCCGTAGCAGAGCCAGCGCCGTGTCGTCCGCCGTCCAGACGCCGCCCTGCTCCGTCACATGGCTGGAGACCGACCGGACGGATAATCCGTTGTCTGTCCCGCTCATGTATCCGGCGATCATAACACTCAGAACCAGAGCGATGTTGACCACGAAGAACAGCGCCAAAATGCCAATGGTAGAGAAAATGTAGCGCCGGAAAAAACGCTGCACCGGGTTCACGACTTCGCCCCCCTCAGATTGAGCCGGTATCCCAGCCCCTTGGCCGTCACCAGGGAGACCGGCTTGGAGGGGTTGGCCTCGATCTTCTCCCGCAAATGGCGGATGTGGGTCGAGAGGGTGCTTTCGTAGCCCTGCCAGAACTCCCCGCAGATGGTCTCGCACAGGATGCCGGTGGTGACGATCCGGCCGGCGTTCTCATAGAGTTTCTGGAACAGCTGGAGTTCCTTGGCTGTCAGGGGCGTCCGTTCCCCGTCCTTCCAAACCTCTGCCTTCTCCAGATCCACCGTAGAGGCCGCCAGCTCCACCGTCCGGTGTGGCTCCGGATAAGTCCGATGGAGGATGGCCCCCACCCGGAGCAACAGCTCCTTGGGCAAGAAGGGCTTGGGGAGATAGTCGTCGGCCCCGATCTCCAGTCCCTCGATGCGGTCCTCCACCTCGCCCCGGGCGGTGAGCATCAGGACGGGGACACGGCTGGTGCGGCGGATCTCCCGCAGGACTTCAAAGCCATCCATTCCCGGCATCATCACATCCAGGACGATCAGCGCCGGCTGCTGCTCCCGCCAAGCCTGAAGGGCCTCCTGGCCGGAGGAGGCGGTCACAAGATCCGTGTAGCCTGCCCGCTGGAAGATGGAGCACAGCATCTCCAAAAGGTCCCTGTCATCGTCCACCAACAAAATCTTATGTTCCATACGGTCCGCCTCCCTTCCGTTGGCTTTATGATACCACCAAAGCAGCGGCCTGCCTATGCCCGCGGAAAAATCTCAGAGAAAAATTAAGGTTGGCTCAGCGTTATCTCAAGGTGCGAGTGCTATCCTGTTGCTACCAAGCAAAGGAGGTACCGCTTATGAGCGACTGTATCATCGAAACCAAAGGCCTGACCAAGCGCTACGGGGAACAGGTCAGCGTCTCCAACCTGGATCTCCATGTGCGCAAGGGCCGTATCTATGGTCTGCTGGGGCGCAACGGAGCGGGTAAGACTACCACTATGAAGATGCTCCTGGGGCTGACCACCCCAACATCCGGCACAGTGTCCCTCTTCGGCCGGCCGCTGAAGGGGAACGAGAAGGGCATCCTGCCCCGCATCGGCAGCCTCATCGAGTCCCCGGGATTCTACCCCAACCTGACCGGCACAGAAAACCTGCAGATCTTCGCCCGGCTCCGGGGCCTCAAGAGTCCCAACTACATCAAAAGCGCGCTGGAGTTGGTGAACCTGCCGTACCGGGACAAGAAACGCTACGCCCAATACTCCCTGGGCATGAAACAGCGGCTGGCCATCGCCCTGGCGGTGATGCACGACCCGGAGCTGCTGATCCTGGAAGAGCCCATCAACGGCCTGGACCCCATCGGCATCGCCGAGGTACGGGACTTCATCCGGGCGCTGTGTGACGAACGGGGCAAGACCATCCTGATCTCCAGCCACATCCTCTCCGAGATCGCC
>DWYU01000055.1 GCA_019118505.1 Candidatus Oscillibacter excrementavium | reverse complement strand
CGCCAGTAGGCGGCGTTGCAGGCGGTGAGCTTCAGGGCGTTGCCCTTGATGCGGCCGGTGGAGTCCAGGTGGGGGCCGGCGCACAGGTCGGTGAACTCGCCCTGCTTATAGAAGGAGATGTGGGCGTCGGCGGGCAGGTCGTTGATCAGCTCCACCTTGAAGGGCTCGCCCTTCTCCTCCATGAACTTCAGGGCCTCTTCCCGGGGCAGCTCGAACCGCTCCAGTTTCAGCTTTTCCTTGCAGATCTTCCGCATCTCCGCCTCGATCTTCTCCAGATGCTCCGGGGTGAAGGCGAAGGGAGCGTCCAGGTCGTAGTACCAGCCCTCGTCGATGGAGGGGCCGATGGCCAGCTTCACCTCCGGCCACAGGCGCTTCACGGCCTGGGCCATCACGTGGGAGCAGGTGTGCCAGTAGGTCTGGCGGTACTCCGGATTGTCAAAGGTAAACTCGTTGTTCTTCACTTCTTCAGACATGGTTGATCCTCCTTTGTGATATGAGGGGCAGAAAATGGTTTTTGGAAAATAAAAATCCCACCCCTGACGGTTCAGGGGTGGGATACGAAGTCGTATTCCACGGTTCCACCCTGCTTGCATCTCCGCAGAAATGCCGCTCGTGTCCTCTGTAACGGGAGGGCCCGTCCCAGCCTACATATCGGTGGGCGGCTCCAAGGCGGTGGCTGGTTTCCGGGTGCCGACCAGGGCCGCTTGCAGCCGCGGCGGCCCCTCTCTGCTGTCTTGCCCGGACAGCGTCCTCTTCAATGCCTTTGTCTTGACAAGGCCCAATATAGCACGGGGTTCCCGCCTTGTCAAGTGGCGGAATCCGGTTTTTCCGCCGGGAATTCTCAGGTCCCCAGCCACAGGATGTCCCGGGCCACCGGGGTGTAGAACAGCCGCTCCGCCTCCGCCCGGTCCCGGGTCTGGCCCAGAATCCACATGAGCTTGGCCACCACGGCCTCCGTGGTCATGTCGTAGGCCTCCAGCACCCCCAGGTCGTTTTTCAGCCGGTAGCCCACGTGATAGACCCCCAGATCGCTGCCCTCGCTGGGCACCTGGGTGGTGAGCACCACGAGCTTCCCCGCCTCCATCCAATGGCGGACACAGTCGTAGAAGCCCCCCGCCTCCGGCAGGCCGCCCACGCCGAAGCCCTCGATGATCAGGGCGTCGTTCCGCTCCAGCAGGAAGTCCGCCGCCTCCCGGCCGGCGCCGGGCACCAGCTTCAGCAGGGCCACCTTCGGGTCCAGGCGGTCATAGAACACCGGCGCCGGGCCGCAGTCCTGGCGGATATAGCGCAGCAGCACCCCGTCCCGCAGCACGGCCAGCTCCGGGTGGTTGATGCTGGAGAAGGCCTGAAAGCTCTTGGACCGGGTCTTCCGGGCCCGGGTCCCCAGGATCACCTTTCCGTTGAACACGATGGAAACGCCCGGCAGGTCCGCCGCCGCGCATCGGAAGGCGTCCATCAGGTTCACCTTGGAGTCCGTGGAATCGAAGCCGATGGGCTTCTGGGCGCCGGTCAGCACGATGGGCTTGGGGCTGCCCTGCACCAGGTAGCTGAGGGCCGCCGCCGTGTAGGCCATGGTGTCCGTGCCGTGGGTGATGACAAAGCCGTCATAGCGGCTGTAGTGGTCCCGGATGCAGCCGGCGATCTCCAGCCAGTGGGCCGGCGTCATGTTGGTGCTGTCCAGGTTCAGCAGCTGGAGGCAGTCCACGCGGCAGATGTCCGAGATCGCCGGTAGCTGGGCCAGCAGCTGCTCCGTGGTCAGCTCCGGCGCCAGGCCGCTGTCCGTCACCTCAGAGGCGATGGTGCCGCCGGTGCCGATCAGTAAAATGCTCCTCATACTATACACTCCGCCTGAATCATCCCAGGTCCCGGTGGTCCAGAGCCGCCAGGCCGAACCGGGCGGCCAGGTCGATCTCCGCCCGGGCGGCCTCATCCTCCGCCGCCTCCCGGCGGGCCAGCAGCTCCCGGAGGAACAGGCCCCGCAGGGAGTCCTCCTCCGCCCGGTGCCACAGGTCCTCCGCCATGCGGGTGCGGTCCCGGACCTCCAGGGCGTAGAACCGGTCCGCCAGGGCCTCCCGGAGCCCCGCCGCGCCGGCGCCGCCCTCGGCCGTCTCGCCGGTGAGGAGGATGCGGTACAGGTCCCCCGCCGTGTCCGGCGGCAGGGCCGCCTCCACCGCGGTCCGGGGATCCTTGCCGGTGACATCCACCTCTAAAATCTCATACCGGTGCCGGGCAAAGGGCACAAAGGTCAGGGAGACCTGCCCGTCATCGGAGACCGTCCCCTGGTAAAAGCCCTTCTCCCCCAGCTCGTCGAATCCCCGGCCCTCCGGGCAGCCGGGCCAGGCGCAGACGGTCCGCCCCAGCATCAGGGGCTCCGTCCGCTTGTGGACGTGGCCCAGGGCCAGGTAGTTCAGGCCGCTGGCGGTCACTTCCTCCCGCCGGAGGGGATCGTACCGCTCCTCCGTCCCGTCCAGCTCCCCGTGGAGCAGACCGATGTGGCACCGCCCGTCCGCCGGAGCGGCAAAGCCCGCCAGCAGGCTCTCCGGCTGCTCCGGCCCGGTAAAGGCCGCGCCGTGGATTACCAGATCCAGCTCCGGCACCTCCGCCGCCGTCAGCGCATTCTCCCGGAACACATGGACGTTCTCCGGCCAGGCCACCGTCTCCCAGGGGCTGCCGGGGCCGTGCCAGTCGTGGTTGCCGGGGGCGATGAATACCCGGGCCTCCATCCGGCCCAGGGCGGCGGAGAGCTGCTCCCCCGTCTCCCGGAAGGGGCTGGCGCTGTCGAACAGGTCCCCCGCCAGCAGCACCAGATCGATGTCATGACCGTTCACATAGTCCGCCAGGCGGAACAGCTGCTCCCGGCTCTCCCGGCGGCGCTCCGCCGCCTGCCAGGCCGGCAGGGCGCCGAAGGCGCTGTCCAGGTGGAAGTCCGCGGCGTGGAGAAAGCGGATCACGCCTGCTCCTCCGGCCGCCAGCCCTTACACACATCCACCCATTCCACGAAGTTGGAGGCGTACCGCTCCAGCTCGTCACAGGTCATCTCCACGGCGCTGTTGCTGCTGCCCGCTGCGGGGAACACCGTCTCGAACCGCTTCAGGGACACGTCCAGATAGACCTTGACATCCTCCGGCAGGGCGAAGGGGCACACGCCGCCCACGTCGTGGCCGATCCACTCGTGGGCCTCCTCATGGGTCAGCATCTTGGCCTTGGTGTGGAACTGGCCCTTGTACCGGCCGTTGTCCACCTTGGCGTCCCCGGCCACCACGATGATGATGGGCTTGTCCTCCACCTTGAAGCTGAGGCTCTTGGCGATGCGGGCGCCCTCCACCCCCACGGCCACCGCCGCCAGCTCCACCGTGGCGGAGGAGACGTCGAACTCCCGGATGCGGTCCTCGATACCGAGGGGCTTGAAATAGGCTCTGACTTTTTCAATGGACATGATGGTTCGTTCCTCTCTGTCTGAAAATATGGTCTTGTCAGCGGACGTCGACCCGCTCCACAGCGGTGCACAGTCCTGTGGCGCTGTCCAGGGTGAAGATGGCGCCCTGGAGCTTGGCGGGCCCCTCCGGCGCCCGGTAGCGGCCCGGCAGCCCCCCCAGGAAGCCCTCCACCGACTGGCGGGGGTCGATGCCCAGCACCGACTCGATGACGCCGGTCATCCCCAGGTCCGTGATATAGCCCGTGCCCTTGGGGCACACCCGCTCGTCGGCGGTGGGCACATGGGTGTGGGTCCCCCACAGAGCGGACACCCGGCCGTCCAGGTAGTAGCCCATGGCCAGCTTCTCGCTGGTGGCCTCCGCGTGGAAGTCCACCAGGGTGAAGTCCGCCTCCCCCGTCCCCAGCAGCCGGTCCGCGGCGGTGAAGGGGTTGTCCGCCCCCCAGGCCAGGTCGCACCGGCCGATCAGGTTCAGCACCCGGATGCGGACGCCGCCCAGGTCGTAGATGCCGCAGCCCCGGCCCGGGGCCCGGCCGGTGTAGTTGGCGGGCCGCAGCAGCCAGGGGGTATCCTCCAGGAAGTCGGCGATCTGGCTCTTGCCGAAGGCGTGGTTCCCCAGGGTCACCACGTCGGCGCCGGCGTCATAGATCCGCTCCGCCTGCTCCCGGGTCAGCCCCACGCCGGCGGCGTTCTCTCCGTTCACCACGGTGAAGTCGATGGCCTTCCACCTCTGCAGGGACCGCAGATGCCGCTCCAGGTGGCGGAGGCCCGGCTCCATCACCACATCTCCCACCGCCAGAATATGATATTCCATCCCGCGCTCCCCCTTTCTGAAATCTAATGTTTTAGTATACCAAAAACGCCTCCCTTTGGAAAGCCCCGGAAAAATTTTTCTCCGCCGGTTGCGTTTTTCCCCGCGCTCTCTTATAATGGTTCTGCGATTCATTAGAATTTCTGATTGCTGGAGGGACATCCCATGGCGGTAAAGCTGGAATTATACCGGGTCTTCAAAGAGGTTGCGGAGACCGGCAACATCTCCCTGGCGGCGAAGAACCTCTACATCTCCCAGTCGGCGGTGAGCCAGTCCATCAAGCAGCTGGAGACCGCCCTCCAGGCCCGGCTGTTCGCCCGGAGCCCCCGTGGCGTCTCCCTGACCTGGGAGGGGCAGATGCTCTACCAGTACGTCCGCAGCGCCCTGGGCCTGCTGGCCACGGGGGAGGACAAGCTGTCCCAGGCCCAGCAGCTGCTGCTGGGGACCCTGACCATCGGTGCCAGCGACACGGTCACCAGCTTTTTCCTGACGCCGTATCTGGAGACCTTCCACCACCAGCACCCCGGCATCCGGCTGAAGATCGTCAGCGGCCGCAGCGCCAAGGTGCTGAGCATGCTGAAGTCCGGCGCCGTGGACATCGCCTTCGCCTCCTCCCCGTCGGACAGCAGCCTGACCACCTGGTCCTGCTTTGCCACCCACTCCATTTTTGTGGCGGGCGGCGGCTATGGCTGCGACTTCGACCACGTGTACACCCGGCAGGAGATCGCGGACTTCCCCCTGATCCTGCTGGAGCGGAAGGCCAGCAGCCGGGTGTTCCTGGAGCAGTATTTCCTCCAGAGCGGCATCACCCTGACGCCGGAGATCGAGCTCTCCTCCCGCAGCCTCCTGGTGTCCCTGGCCAAGATCGGCCTGGGGGTGGCCGGGGTGACCCGGGAGTTCGTTCAGGACGCCCTGGACAGCGGAGAGATCCGCCAGCTGCGGACGGATTTCACCATCCCCGCCCGCAGCGTGGATATGTGTACCCTGCGGGAGGTGTCTCCCACCGCGGCCGCATCCGCCTTCATGGAGATGATCCGTCAGGGGGCCCGCTGAGCCTATGGAACAGCTGTTTTTAATTCTGGAGCTGGTGGGCACCCTGGCCTTTGCCGCCTCCGGCGCCATCACCGGCCTGAAAAAGAACATGGACATCTTCGGCGTCTGCATCCTGGGTCTCACCACCGCGGTGGGCGGCGGCGTCATCCGGGATCTGATCCTGGGCATCACGCCCCCCAGTACATTTCTGGACCCCATTTACGCCGTGGTGGCCCTGCTGACCTCCCTGGTGCTGTTTCTGCCCCGGATTCGGCGGATCCTCATGTGGGACCAGCATCTCTATGACCTGGTGCTGCTGATTATGGACTCCGCGGGCCTGGGGATCTTCACCGTGGCGGGCATCCGCATCGCTTACCAGCACGCCGCCCGGCCCACGCTGTTTCTGTTGGTGTTCGTGGGGGTGGTCACCGGCGTGGGCGGCGGATTGCTGCGGGACATGATGGCTGGCGATCCCCCGTACATCTTCGTCAAGCACGTCTACGCCTCCGCCTCCCTGGCAGGGGCCCTGGCCTGTGTCTGGCTCTGGCCACTGGCAGGAGAGATGGCCGCCATGCTGACCGGCTGCGGCCTGGTCATCGCCATCCGCATCCTCTCCGCCCACTTCCGGTGGAACCTGCCCCATGCCCACGACTGAAACAGCAGAGGACCGC
>DWYU01000054.1 GCA_019118505.1 Candidatus Oscillibacter excrementavium | reverse complement strand
AGGAGGTGGTGCGGTACAGGGCCGTCAGCCGGTTGATGGCCGCCGTCAGGTTGGCGGACAGGGCGTCATTGTAGTTGGGGCACAGCAACACCACGGCATCCGCCTCCAGAATGGCGGGGTACACCTCCTGCACCATGACGCCGCCGTAAAAGCAGCCGCCCCGCTCCCCGTAGTGGAGACAGGTGGTGTAGGGGCAGCCGGCGCAGTCCTCCAGCGTGCCGTTCCGCAGGCCGATCTCCGTGATGTCACACCGGTCTCCCAGCCGGTCCCGCACCAGCCCCCACAGGGCCAGGGTATTGGAGGTCTCCCGGCTGGAGGCGTGGAGCACCAGCAGCCTGGGCCGCGCCAGCCGGGGCGGGGAGAAGGTCAGCACCCGCTCCGCCAGATCCGCCGCCGCCAGGCGGTAGGCATCCTCCAGGGAACAGCCGGCGTTCCGGGCCTGGACGGTGAAGTTCCGCAGGTTGCCGGTGCCCTCCGCCAGGGGGCGGCCCACAAAGGCGCACCCAGCCAGATTGGCCGCCAGCACCAGGTCCCGGCCCGCCGCTTTGGTGTACAGGTCCCCGGGGGCGTCCACCAGTACGCCCCCCACGCAGCCGTCCAGACACCCGGGGCGGGTCCGGAGAGCGGCCAGCAGGTCGGAAAAGCCGTGGTTCACGCCGCCCGCGTCCAGAGAGACGGCAAACAGCAGCCACCGCCCGTGGAGGGGCTTTTCCAGCCGGGGCAGGACCTCCGCCCGCCGCCCCGCCAGGGCGGTCTCCAGCACCTGGGCGCACCGGGGCGAGGCCTCTCCGCCGGGAAGGAGCACGGTGAGTTGTTCAGCCATGGCGGCCATCTCCTTTTCAGATGATCTCCCGCAGCAGGGCCTGGGTCTCCCGCAGCCGGTCGAACAGCGGCGTGGGCAGGGAGGCGGTCTCGATCTCCAGCCCGGCGGCGGTCAGCCGGTTGCGGACGCCGAACCACACGTCCCCCAGGGCCACAGAGCTGCAGTGCCAGCCCCGCCGCAGCGTCAGCAGCAGCTGCATGGCGCCGGAGGAGATGGCAGGGGCCACATAGGGCTTGAACCCCAGCTCCCGGATCCGCAGGTTGGCGGTGGTCACCAGGTCCGTCAGTTCCCGGGACAGGCCGTCGTCATAGTGGGTGAGGGAGTTGGCGATCACCAGCCCCTGGCCGTGGGGGCCGTAGCTGCGGCCGTCGGTGAGAAAGCTGCGGAACCGGGGGTCCTGTTTGGCAAAGTAGGCCGCCCGGGCGTTCATCACCCCCAGGCCGAAGCCCTGGATCTGCTCCGCCCGGAGCCCCAGGCCGTCCCACTGGCCGTCCGGTCCCTGGTTGGAGGCCAGATACGCCGCCTTGCACAGGGGGTCCACCGGGTCCGACAGCACGATGAAGAGCCCCCGGAACCCCGCCTGCCGGGCCTGGCGGGCATACTGCTCCACCAGGGGGCGGTTGGCGCTGAACTGGGCCATCCGCACGTCCCGGACGCCGCCCCCCACCGGAGGCACGCCCCGGGTGGCGGCGAAGAGGAACACGTCGCAGCGGAACAGGTCCTCAGCCGCCACCGGCTCCACCTCCGGCAGGGCGTCGTAGTCCCAGGGCCAGGACACCTGCCCCATCTCCGCCATCCAGCGGGCGACGGCCTTCTGATTCAGGTCGCAGATGCCGATGCTCTCGATGCAGTCGCCCCCCAGCAGCTTCAGGGCCGTCAGCAGGGTGCCTCCCACGTCCCCCACCGCTAGCAGGTTGATCCGCCGCCGGCCCGGCGGCTGGATGTCCGGCGCCGCGGCGAAGTCCGCCCAGCGGGGGTGGCGGATGTTGACGGCCCGCAGCAGCCGGGCGTCGATGGTGCGCTGGATGCGCTTGGGCAGGGCGGGGGCCGCCACGCCCATCCGGGAGGGGTCCAGCCAGGAGACGTCCTCCGCCTTGGCGGTGAGCTGCCGGGGGTCTGAGACGCAGAAGGAGGACCGGCCGGCGATCGGATCCCGGTCGATGAGGAAGAGGCTGGGCGTTCCCGCCGAGGGGCGGTCCGCCGCCTCCAGGGGCAGGTCCGGCAGCAGGGAGGCGAACACCGTCTCCCCATAGCGGTAGTAGTACATCAGGGGATGCTCCTTTCATCCGGCGCCGGGGGCCGGTCCGTCATTCCAGCACGTTGCGCATCCGCAGCAGCATCTTCAGGTCGTTCTGCAAAAACACGGAGGCGGGCAGGCTGGGGTCGTAGTGCAGGCAGCTGCCCTTGTCCGGGGAGAGGGGCAGGATCACCGCCTCGCTGAGGCGGGAGAGGGTCAGGTTGCGGGCGTACCGCTCCCGGAAGGTGGTCTCCAGAGCCAGCAGGATGTCCCGGGCGTTTTCCAGGCAGGCGCGGGAGAAGCGGAACACCGCCTCCCGGCCGCAGTCCTTGTAAAAGCGGGGGAACGCATAGGGCAGGATCAGATTCACCGCCGGCGTCAGCCCCGGGACGGAGGGCTCGTCGTGGCCCACGGTGTCGCCGCCGATGAAGGGGTACATGGTGGACTCCACGAACCAGGCCCGGAGATTGGGGACGAAGTAGACACAGTCCACGCTGCGGCCCTTGGCGGCCATCAGATCCCGGCCCCGGCCGGACAGCAGGCCCACCAGCACCTGGTCGATCACCACGTCCTCCTGCCGGAACAGGGGGTCCAGGGCGTTGATGCGGTTGCCTGAGTGGAGCAGGTCGTCCACCAGGATCACCGGCCGGCGGAAGGAGCGGATGGTGCGGATCTGGCTCTCCAGCGGGGCATAGCCGGGGAAGCTCTCAATGGCGAAGGACCGCAGGTCCTGGGCGAACACCTTGTCAGTGTGGATGGTCTTGGTGACGGTGTTGGGGATGGCGTTGCCCCGGAGGATCTTGCCGAAGGGCACGCACATCTTGGGCCCCAGCACCCGGGGCACCGTGGGTTCCGGGCTGACGCCGTTGCGGTCCACGATCTTCCGCACCAGCCGGTGGTAGATGACCTCCGCGTTCAGCGACAGGATCAAAGACCCGGGATACATCCCGGTGAGGGCCCGCTGCATCCGGCAGTGGGCGGTCCGCACAGCCGCCAGCACCGCCGGGTCGGAGGAGAAGGGCTCCTTCAGGGTGGTGGGGATGTTCTGCAGCAGCACGGAGGGGGAGCGCATATCCACCAGCAGCAGCGGCTGCGGGCTGGGCAGCTCCGCCCGGACAAAGCCCTGCCGCTCCAGCAGGTCCAGCACGGCGCCGGAGGCGGGGGCGTACCACACGGCATAGCCGCAGTCCTCCCCCATGGAGCGGGAGAGGGCCTCGGTCATCAGCAGCTGTCCCACGTCATAATTCCCGCCGGGGCTGCGGACCATGTACAATCCGGTGAGGAGCTGGATCCGGCCCGCCGTGTGCTTGCGGACGTAGTCCGCCAGGGCGGCGTCTCCCAGGGCCTCGTACAGCCCGCCGGAGTTCACCGTCCGCAGGGTCAGAAAGCCCAGCACCCGGGGCCGGGCGCCCACGTCCCGCAGGATGCAGACGCCGTCCCGGGGGTCCAGCTGGGGCGGCTGCCCCTGGTCCTGGAGCAGCACCTCCGTCAGCTCCTCCCACAGGCGCCGGTCCGGCTGGGAGACCAGGGAGAACTCCAGATCCCCCGCCCGGAGGATCTGCTTGTACTGAGGCTCCCGGAGATAGAGGCTGTTGCGGTAGATAAAGTCCTGGACCACCGGGTCGATGAGACTGGAGATGTCCCGCCCCAGGTCGATGTTCTCCCGGATGCGGGTGGAGCTGATGTCCTCCAGATGGGTGGGCAGGTGCAGCTGGATGACGCGGCCGGTGATGCAGCCGAGGTCCGCGTCGATCTCGTGGCCCTCCGCGTCGCTGGAGCGGCGAAAGACGATGTGGTTCAGGGAGTGGACGGAGCCGGGCGACGGCGCCGCCCGGTAGGAGGAGGCGTTGGCCACCACGTCGGACCCCACCGCCAGATACAGCTCCCGGCCGGCAAAGACGGCCCGCAGCCGGTCCAGGTCCTCCGGCGTGGCCAGATTCACCGGGATGTCGTGGGGAAAGAGATACACGTCGAACTCGTCCGCCACGGACATGCTGACGATCTGCCGCCGAACCAGAGAGGGCTGGGCCTTCTTGGACCAGGAGAACTCGTCGATGGCCAGATACACCTCCAGCCCCAGGTCCCGGATCTCCTGGACGATGCCCTTGTGGCTCAGGGAGAAGGGGTCGAAGGTGCCGGGGAAAAAGGCCACTTTGTCCGGGGTGTAGAAGGGGAAGTCCCCGCTCTCGATCCGGTAGGAGACGATGAAGCGGTAGATGTGGGAGAGGGCCGCGGCGGTGTAGAAGAAGCTCAGCTCCTGCTCCGGCTGCTCCCCCAGCAGGAAGAGGATCTTCTTGGCCATCAGGGTGAAGAGGGCGGCCTTGCCCTCGTAGGAGAGGACCTGGGAGCCGAAGATCCGCTCTCCCAGAATCTGCAGCGCCTCCTGCCGGACGCTCTGGCGGTAGGAGGCCAGCCCCTTCAGCAGCAGGCCCGCCAGTCGCTTCCACCGGCTGTGCAGGACCTCACGGGACTCCCCGAACCGCCCGGCGTAGACGGCGTAGTGTTCCAGCATGGAGCCCACGGTGGCCAGGGCGGCGGCCACGATCACCGTGTTGGAGAAGGAGAGGAGCAGCTGCATCTGGTCGATGATCTCGTCCAGCTCCCGGGGCGTCAGCCACAGGGCGAACTGCCCCAGGTACACCGGGATGTACTGGGAGATCTCCGTCTGCCCCGTCTCCAGGACCTTGGACAGTTCCACCGCCACCTCGTTCCGGCGGTCCGGCGTCAGCACCGGGGCCACGGCCAGCAGGGAGGTGCCCGCCATCCGGCGGACCACGATGTTCTCGCTGACCTTCATCAGGTTTGAGAAGTGGGTGGCGATGTGGAGCACGTTGGCGTGGTCTCCCTGCTCCACCTGGTCCAGCAGGTATTCCACCCCCACGGCCTTCAGCACCCAGGGGGTGGCGGATTTCAGGTTGTCCAGGAACACGTTGCTCACCGCCTCCGGCTGATCCAGCCGGGCCCGCTGGCGGGAGACGTCCAGCCCCAGCTGGGCCCCCAGCCGTGCCTGGAGGAACAGCAGCGGCGTGGCGTCCCGGCAGTCCGCCGCCTCCACGGCGGCGGTGATGGCCCCGGCGTCCCGCCCGGCGGGGTCCAGAGCGGTCAGCAGATGGCGGAACAGCCGCAGGGCGGCGGCCTTCTGGGGCAGTCCGCCCCGCTCCAGCCACCAGATGGAAAAGCCGGTCAGCAGGTGCAGATCCTCTGGTGACACCCGGTCCAGCGGCAAACTCAGCACCGTGTCCAGCAGGGCGAAGGCGGCATCTGCGTCCACCAGCTCCGGCCGGCGGTAGTGGCGGAACAGCTCCCGGGCAAAGCGGGGGGCGTCGGCGTCGGAGCAGTTCATCAGCAGGGCGTCCACGGCGGTCTTGGCCTGATAGCGGATCATACTGATCTGCCGGGGCGTCAGCCGCCGGTCCGGGTCGATGAGCTTCTCCAGATATTCCGCCCACAGCTGGAAGGGCAGATCCTCCTCCGGGTCCGGCGGGGCGTCCGCCGGGGGCTCCTTCTGATACCCCAGCCGGAAGGCCGCCAGGATGCGGCCGATGAGGGCGGCGGCCCGGCGGCGGATGTCGCCGTCCGGGATCAGCAGCAGCTCATAGAGGAAGTCCAGGGTCTGCTGCTTCTGGGAGGCGTTCCAGTAGGTGAAATACTCCTCGAAGATGGAGACATAGGCCTGGAGCCGGGCGGGGTTCTTCTCGCCCCGGGCGGCCTCCAGGGTGTTGCCGAAGAGCTGCTCGTGGCCCAGCCGGTGCATCAGGCGGATGTTGTGGTCCACGGCGGTGCGCCGCAGGGCGGCCACCACCTCCTCCGCGGTCAGCAGGGCGGCGTTCTTCATGGGCACCGGAGGCCCGCCGGCGGTGCGGAGAGTGGTATCCACGCCGAAGGAGATGAGATAGTCCTCGAAGTCCCGCAGCTTGGCATAGACGTACTGATACCGCAGCCGCTTGGCGTCATCCACGTTGTCCAGCTTGCTGAGAATGACGTCAAAGGCCTCCTGCAGGGAGTAGAGGCAGGGGATCTCCCGGCGCTGGGCGTCATAGGTCTGCTTCACCCGGAAGTCCGCGTACACCAGCGTCAGGGACTCCGAGGACAGGTTCTCGATCTCCAGGTCCCAGACGGAGTGGTTGGCGGCGATATGGCCCAGGGCGGTGAGCCCCCGGCGGGTGAACCACTGGTCGGTGTAGTAGTAGTGGAGATAGGGCACCCGCTCCCCGGGCTTGCAGCCGAACTTGCCCAGGTCGTGGCCCAGGGCGGCGCCGGAGATCAGCCCCAGGTCGATGAGCCCGCCGGAGGCGGAAAAGGCCCGGGCCACCTGCATGGCCACGTAGTGGACACCGGCGATGTGGTCCAGGGTGCGGAAGGGGGTCACCTCCCGGCCCAGCCGCAGCAGCTCGTAGATGTACTCCGCCCGGAAGCGGCGGCGGAAGAGGCGGTACTCCTCCGCCACGCCGCTGCGGCGCAGCTCCGCCTCGGTACAGAAGTCGAAATCCAGCCAGAAGTCGAAGGGCAGACTGGCCCGCTCCTCATCCAGGAGCACCTGGAGGAACTGGAGCACACACAGGGCGCCGTCCCGCTGGGCGGCGGTGTGGCCGGGGTCCGCCGCCGGATACAGCAGAGAGCGGGCAACCTGATAGACATAGGGCAGCCATCCCTCCGCCGGCTCCGGGGCGATTCGCTCCAGCAGGGGGCGGAAGGCCGCCAGGGCATCGGCGCAGGAGATCCGGCGCCGGACGGGCACGAAGTCCCCCAGGAGCCGGCCCCAGTCCGCGCCGCTGAAGAGCCGCTCCGCATCGGCGCGGCTCATGTTCAGCCGCTGAAGAAAGTCCTGGGCCTCAAAGGCCTCCGCCGCCTGGAGCTGCAGGGGGGTCCCCGTCTGTCGGTCCATAGGTGCCGTCTCCCTTCTGATCCACTGTCGTTTTTTCCAGTATACCGCATTTAAAGACGGGAAGGAAGAGAAATCTCCGCCCCCGCGAAAAAAAGCGCCTCCGCCCGAAACCGGGCGGAGGCGGAAGATTACGAGGTGAAGTGGGTGTGGTTGAAGATGTGGTCCTCACAGAAGCAGTGGTAGCCTGCGCACTTGGAGCAGTACCGGAACTGCAGGTCCGGGTAGTCGGCGTCCGTGCGGCCGCAGACCTCGCACTTGTGGCGGTAGCCCTGCTGCTGGGCGCGCTTCCGCTGCTGCTTCACCGCGGACTTGAAGTGGATGGTCTGGGCGGAAGTCTGATGGCGGCTGCGTCCCCGGCGGTAGGCAATTTCGTCAGAGATATTGGTCCAGAAGAACACAAAGAAGTTCAGCAGCGCCACGATGGGCAGCAAGGCGTTCAGAGTATTCAGCTGGACCAAATTCAACACCACCGTCAGAGCGAAGAACGCCGCGTCGATCCAAGCCAGCCACTTCGCTTTCAGCGGGATGATATAGAATAAGAAGATTTGGGCGTCCGGGTACAGTATGGCAAAGGCAAAGAACATCGAAAGATTGACATAACTCGTTCCACCGATCTGCACGTTCTGGCCAGTGATTAGCGCGGTGGCGATGCCGACGATCAATGTCAGCACTACGCCGGAGAGATAGTACAGAGTAAATTTGGCAGTGCCCCACTCCCGTTCTAGCACATTGCCAATCATATAGTAGAAATAGAGAAACAGCGCCAGCCACAGCACATCGCCGGTGGAGTAATAGCCGGGCATGAAGATGAAGGTCACCAACCTCCATAGCTCGCCGGAGGTGATGGCATTCCAGTCAAAAGACAGAAAGCGCACAGAGTCGTAACCGCCGGCCAGCACTGCCAGAAGATACACCAGCACGGAGCCGGCCACAATAAACTTCATCAGGTTCGGGATGCCGAAGCGGGGATGGCTGTATGCGAACCGGTCCACCGCGGCGTTCAGTTTTCTCAAGATCAAAACCTCCCAGGAAGATGTTGACAGATACCGGAGGACATTATACCCGATCAGGGGGAAAAAGTCATGTATAATTTTTGAACAGGGGGCCATCCGCATATTTTTTCACCAAAATAGCGGATTTCCCAGTAAAAGCGGGAAAACCATATTGACAAACGGAAAAAACCTGATAAGATAATAGGGACAATTTTATCATCCCTTATCAAGAGTGGCGGAGGGAACGGCCCGATGAACCCACGGCAACCTGTGTCTGACAAGGTGCCAAATCCGGCGGTGATCGACAGATGAGGAACAGAGAAGAGTCCCGTTGCGCGTTTCGCCGTCGAAACGCGTAATTTTTTTCGCCTCCTGATGGGGAGCTGGAGCATGGAACAGAAAGGAACGATACCATGGCTAGACATTATCTCTTCACCTCCGAGTCCGTGACGGAGGGACACCCCGACAAGATCTGCGACCAGATCTCCGACGCGGTGCTGGACGCCATCCTGGAGCAGGATCCCAACGGCCGCGTGGCCTGCGAGACCACGGTCTCCACGGGCCTGGTCCACATCATGGGCGAGATCAGCACCACCTGCTACGTGGACATCGCCAGGATCGCCCGGCAGGTGATCCGGGACATCGGCTATGACCGGGCCAAGTACGGCTTTGACTGCGACACCTGCGGCATCATCACCAACATCGACGAACAGTCCGCCGACATCGCCCTGGGCGTGGACAAGTCCCTGGAGAACAAGGAGGGCTCCGACAGTGAGCTGAGCAACGGCGCCGGTGACCAGGGCATGATGTTCGGC
>DWYU01000053.1 GCA_019118505.1 Candidatus Oscillibacter excrementavium | reverse complement strand
ACCATCTGCGCCCTGCCTCTGGACCAGAGGCGGGGCGCATTTCCCTTCAGATACCGAAACCGTGTATGGACAAGGAGGTGGAAACATGAACGATAAGGCGGCAGAAAAACTCCGGCACCATATTCTGGACGCCCTTGACCGTCAGCCTTTTTTACAGCGGGACGGTGACTGCTTCTTTTATGAAATCTACGCCGACTACCGGGACGGGATGGACAGCGCCACCGCTACCAAGCTCCTGTCCGGCGACGACCCCATGCAGAGTTTTTGGGAGTCGCTGGAGGAATGGTATTTCGACTACGAGTGTCAGCTGAGAGATGAACTGGAGCAGGATGTCCAGTCCGCGCTCACCTCAGAAGATGGGCCATATCCAGATGGATTCACAGCGGAGGAAACCGGGCTGTTCTATGACCTGATGATGGACCATGTGTATTTCAGGCTCCCGGAGAAACACTTCCTGGACCAGACCTTCCCGGTCAATATCATGCTGGACACTGGGGACGGCAACTACGATTATGTCCTCAACAGCGTCTACCCCTGCTGGTATGGCCGCTATGAGGAGAAAATCGACGACCGCGCCGGCATCGTCTGGCTGGCCAAGTCCCAAGGCTATACAAGGGCGAACCTCCAAAGGGCACTGCGGGACGGGGACACATCCGGGCCCAAAGGCTTCCTGGCAAGTATGCGGGCGGAGGTGGCCAACATCGCCTCCCACATGAACACCGTGACCTTCCTGGTGGAGATGTCCCTATCTGACCTGATGGAGCTCAACCGCCTGATCCGGCTCCAGGACCGCAACGGCCACTTCCATGACAGCCGCAAAAATCCCTACTGCGGCTACATCATCCTGGAGAAAGACACCGTGACCGGCCTGTATGACCCTTGGCAGGGCGGCGGAAGCGTGTTTGAAATTCAGCTGGAGCGGGATGTGAAACTGCCGGTCAAATACATCCGCTCTGCCCTCCCGGACGGCGGTGACGGCTACGCAGTGGAAAGCGTCTACGGGATGTGCGGCTCCGCATGGACCCAGGGCGGCGTAAAGATGATCCATGCGCCGCTGAAATATGCCGTTTCGGCGTAGGAGGATGGCAAATGAAAATCCTCTCCTGCGGCGCAGGGATGCAGAGCACGGCCCTGGCCCTGATGAGCTGTGAGAACGCAAAGGCCGGGCGGCCCGTCCATCCTCTGGTCCCCATCTATGACGCCATCATTTATTGCGACCTCGGGTTTGAACCCCCATGGGTCGCAAAGCAGGTGGACTTCATCCGCCGGGCCTGCGTGTCCAGCGGTCTGCCGTTCAAGGTGCTGAAATCACCCTTATATTCCGATTTCATTCGGAATTTTGGCGAGCGGCGGACCATCAGCATCCCGTGGTGGACCCTTCGGGATGACGGCCATAAGAGCAAAATGCCCCGCAACTGCACCATCGACTATAAGGTGGAACTGATCTCCAAGTATGTACGGTGGGACCTGCTGGGCTACCAAAAAGGACAGCGGCTCAGGGACGAGGACAAAAAGGCCCATGAAATGCACATCGGATTCAGCCTGGAAGAAGCCAGACGCTGTAAAGCGAGCACCAATCCGATGTTCGTCAACCGCTTCCCTCTGGTACAGATGGAATTTACCCGGGCGGACAGCTACGGCTATATCAAGGAGGTATGGGGTCTGGAGACCCGCGCCAGCGCCTGCACCTTCTGTCCCTTCCATAAAAACCACTTCTATCAGTACCTCAGACAGCATGAGCCGGAGCAATACGCTCAGTTGGTTCAAATGGACGAGCTGTTGCGGGTCAAGGTGCCGAAACCGCCCATGGACTCTGACCTCTACATCTCCCGGAGCAGAAAGCGGTTGAAGGATTTGACCCCGGAAGACTGTGCTGACGCAGAATATTTTGATTACCGTGGGGAACGGATTTGGAACGGCTTTTAAGGCCGCGGAACTACACAAGAACAAGGAGGTAAACCAGATGAACAAACTGACACCAACAGACTACCCCTATCTGTACCTGGGCTCTCTGTCCGAGGCCAGGCGCAGCGATGAGGCGGGGCTGTGGCGGGCGAGCCACCAGTGCAACATCGCCTGCAAGCAGGCCATTGAAGCGGCCATCCGGGCCGGCTTCGACGGAATGCACCTGAAAGGGGACTGCGCCCGCGGCGTCATCGCCCAATATGGCTTCAAGCGCGTGGGCTGGGTGCTGGCCAACACCATTCAGAAGAAGCGGTGGGATGGCCGGTTCCGTCCCCGGCACAAGGAGTGGGCCGACACCATCTTCATCCCCGCCTGCGGCCGGACAGGCGAGTACATCGTGGAGAGCCACCCGGCGGTGCTGGACGGCTTTGTGGAAGCATTCCTGGACGAGGTAAAGGGACTCTCCCTCTTTGACGCCTCCCAGTGCGACACACTTTCGGGCCGCAGTCTGGAGGGAGAAGTCCTGGTCCTGAGCCCGGCGGCGCTCAAAGAGTCCTGCTGGTCTCCCCGCAATCAGCTCTGGCTGGCGGAAAGCGGCTTTGGATGCAGCCCCCATGCTTCCGGCCGGGCAATCTATGCCACCTGCCTCGGGGATGGGGAATGGGCCAGATGGAACAGGAGCGATTTCATCGGCATCCTCCGGGACGAGTGTTTCCCGGAGTGGGCAAAGCAGACCGTAGACACGCTTCGGAAAGCAGAACAGGAGGCGCACGATGGCATATCTTCCTAATGTTCTCAGGGAAACCAGCGAGGGGCTGAACCAGATCCCGATTCAAGACATTCTGTTCCAGAAGCGGGAGATTTTCTGCATTGGGCCCATCACGGAGGACACCGCCTCGGCGCTGGTTCTGCAGCTCCGCTTCCTTCAGCAGGACGCACCCGGGCAGGAGATCACCATGTATATCAACAGTCCCGGGGGCGAGGTCCCCAGCGGCCTTGCCATCTACGATGTCATGAAGGCGGTCGGCTGTCCGGTGCGGACCATCTGCACCGGCACCGCCGCCAGCATGGCCGCAGTCCTGTTCCTGTCCGGCGACCGGCGGGACATGCTGCCCCACGCCAAGGTCATGATACACGACCCGCTGATTCCGGGCGGCGTAGGCGGAAGCGCGCTGAACGTGGACGCCATCGCCAGGAACCTCATGCAGACGCGCCGGACAGTTGCGGACATCATCTCGGCCCACACCGGCAAAAGCCTGGAGGAGGTACTGGACAAGACCGCCTCTGACAGCTACTTCGACGCCGGGGAGGCTGTGGAATGGGGCCTTGCCGACAGGGTCATCCACCAGCTGTAAATCAGGAGGTACTATGTCAGAGAGAATTTTATACAAAGGCCCATGTATCAGCAACGATACCTGGGTCACGGGGCTGAACAACAACGACTGCATTATTGGCCCCAGCGGCACCGGCAAGACCCGCAGCTATGTGCTCCCCAACATCCTTCAGTGCAGTGAGAGCGTCATCGTCACCAGCGTCAAGGACAGCCTGTGCAAAAAGACCGGCCGGGCCCTGCGGAAGAACGGCTATCAGGTCATTGAGATCAACTTCCAGGATTGTGCCGCTTCTTCCTATGGGTACAATCCGCTCATGTATGTACGCCGGGACCAAAAGCGGGGGTGCTGCCATGAGCAGGACATTCTTCAAATTGCCGCCGCTCTCTCCCCGGTCAAGACAAAGAACGACCCGTTTTGGGAGCAGGCTGCCCAGATGGCCCTCTCAGCCATGATTTCCTATGTGCTGGAGTATCTGCCACGCCAGGAGCATCATCTGGGCAGTGTGATCCGGCTCCTGCGGGAGATGGGGAGCGGCAGCTTTGACCGGCTGTTCGAGGAGGTCTGCACCTTTGCCCCCGACAGCTTTGCGGCGGCGCAGTATCAGATGCTCCGCAACATTCAGAAGTCCCCCAGGACCTATGCCAGCATCCAGGCGTTTCTGGCAGAAAAGCTGTCCCCCTTTGCCTTCCATGGGGCAGAGAAGCTGTTTACCAACTCCAGCCAAATCTATTTCCAGAGCCTTGGCGACCGCAAGACAGCCGTGTTCCTGACCATCAGCGACACAGACCGGTCCATGGACGCTCTGGCGACGCTGTTCTATACCCAGGCGCTTCAAAATCTCTGCCGCCACGCCGACCAGTGCCCGGGCGGCCGTCTGCGTGTCCCGGTCCGCCTTATCCTGGACGACTTCGCCGCCGGGGCCGCAGGGTGCATCGCTGACTTCGACCAGATCAGTTCCGTCATCCGCTCCCGGGAGATCAGCGTCAGCATCATCCTCCAGAGCCTTGCACAGCTGGAGGCCGCATACGGGCATGACAAGGCCGTTACCATTCTGAGCAACTGCGACCACCTGCTCTACCTGGGCGGACAGGAGCTTGCAACGGCCCGGTACATCTCCGTCAAGGCCAACAAGTCTGTCCACACCATCCTGAACATGCCCTTAAACCATGCGTGGCTGTTTACACGGGGCGGCGAACCAAAGGTGGTAGAGAAATACCGCCTGGAGGACCATCCCCTGTATCACTTGGCACAGCCGTCAAAGCAGAAAGCGGCGTTTCGTGAACAGGATGAGCACGAAGTATGAGGCAAAACATGCCCATATATCTGACGGTTTTCTATTGCATACCAGGATTGGGGTGTGCTATACTCAGGTCAGACTTACTTCCAAACACTCTGACCTAATCCCCTGAAAAACGGCGGCTTGTCCGCCAAGTTTGACCCCAAACATGAGCGAGAGTGCGTTGGAAAAAATCCGACGCACCCTCGCTTTTTTCATCCCCTGACACCGCAGAGCTGTTTTAAGAA
>DWYU01000009.1 GCA_019118505.1 Candidatus Oscillibacter excrementavium | reverse complement strand
GTCTGATTTCAAGCAAAAGTTGTGAAAAAGTTGTGGTTGTAAGCCTCTTTCACCACATCTTGTTTCGTCCTGCTCCGTCATCCACAATATATTGTGGATTATTTGTCCAGAGGCTTCATCGTGGGGAACAGGATGACTTCCCGAATGGTGTCGGAATTGGTCAGCAGCATGACGCAGCGGTCGATGCCGATGCCCAGGCCGCCGGTGGGAGGCAGGCCGTACTCCAGGGCGTTGATATAGTCCTCGTCCATCATGCCGGCCTCGCTGTCGCCCTTGGCCCGCAGCTCCACCTGCTTCTGGAACCGCTGCTTCTGGTCGATGGGGTCGTTCAGCTCGGAGAAGGCGTTGCCCATCTCGCTGCGGCAGATGAACAGCTCGAACCGCTCCGTCAGGCGGGGATCCTTGGGGGACCGCTTGGCCAGGGGGCTCACATCCACCGGGTGCATGGTGATGAAGGTGGGCTGGATCAGCTTCTCCTCCACCTTCTGGTCAAAGGTCTCATACAGGGCGTTGCCCCAGGTGGGATCCGCCGTCTCCGGCAGTTCCACGCCGATGGACTTGGCGGCGGCCACCGCCTCCGCGTCGCCGCTGATGGCCATGAAGTCGATGCCGGTGTACTGCTTCACCGCCTCCGCCATGGTCATCCGGGGCCAGCCGGGGGTCAGGTCGATCTGCTCGCCCTGCCACTCCACCTGGTAGGTGCCCAGGATCTTCTGGGCGGCGGAGGACAGCAGGTCCTCAAACAGGTCCATCATGCCGTTGAAATCCGTGTAAGCCTGGTACAGCTCCACGGAGGTGAACTCCGGGTTGTGCTTGGGGTCCATGCCCTCGTTCCGGAAGATGCGGCCGATCTCATACACCCGGTCCAATCCGCCCACGATCAGCCGCTTCAGAGGCAGCTCCGTGGCGATGCGCAGGTACATGTCGATGTCCAGGGTGTTGTGGTGAGTGATGAAGGGCCGGGCCGTGGCGCCGCCGGAAATGGTGTTCAGCACCGGCGTCTCCACCTCCATATAGCCCCGCTCATCCAGGAAGTCCCGGACATGCTTGATGAACTTGGACCGGATGATGAAGTTCCGCTTCACCTCCGGGTTCACGATCAGGTCCACATACCGCTGGCGGTACCGGAGCTCCCGGTCCTGCAGGCCGTGGAACTTCTCCGGCAGGGGCAGCAGCGCCTTGCTCAAAAGGATGATGTTCTTGGCCCGGACGCTCATCTCGCCCCGCTGGGTGCGGAACACCTCGCCCTCGACGCCCACGATGTCGCCGATGTCGAACTTCTTGAACTTCTTGTAGACCGCCTCGTCCATCTCGTCCTGGCGGGCGTACAGCTGGATCCGGCCGTCCCGGTCCTGCAGGTCGCAGAAGCTGACCTTGCCCATGCCCCGCTTGCTCATCAGGCGGCCGGCCACCTTCACGGCCTTTCCTTCCATCTCGTCAAAGTGCTCTTTGATCTGGGCGGAGGTGGCGTCCCAGTCAAACCGGGTCTGCTGGAAGGGATCCTCGCCCGCGGCCTGGAGGGCCGCCAGCTTCTCCCGCCGGACGCGGCGCTGCTCACTGAGCTCCTGCTCCGGCTGCTGGGTCATCTTCTGTTCAGCCATACCTGTTCTCCTTTACCGCTCGATCTTCTGGACCGTGTAGACGATGGCGCCGCTGGGGGCCTCCACCGTGACGGTATCCCCCTCCTTGGCGCCCAGCAGGGCCTTGCCAAAGGGAGACTCCTCGGAAATGATGCCGTTCATGGGGTCGGACTCCTGAGAGCCCACGATCTTGTAGGCGGGCATGGTGTTGCCGTTCTTGTCCGCCACGGTCACCTTGCAGCCGATGGTCACCACGTTGGTGGGGGCGTTGCTCTCGTCCACGATCACCACGTGCTGCAGAATCTCCTCCAGCTCCGCGATGCGGGAATACAGCTTGCCCTGCTCGTTCTTGGCCTCGTCGTACTCGCTGTTCTCGCTCAGGTCGCCGAAGCCCCGGGCCACCTTGATCTGCTCTGCCACCTCGTCAGACCGGGTGGTCTTGAGGTAGTTCAGTTCCTCCTGCAGCTCCTGGGCGCGGGCCGCGCTCATCTTGTACTCTCTTTCCATGTGGACTGTATCTCTCCTATCCTTTGGCAGGGGGGCCGACACGGCCGCCCCTGCACATAATGATGCTATATTATCATAGAGTAGTATTATAGTGTGTGGATTTCAGAATGTCAAGCGCCCCGGGCCCCAGCTGTGCAAAAATTCCAGGACTGTGTCCGGCGGCGGGCCCGCGGCTCACGGTCCCCCCGCCCCCACGGTGATCTGGCCCGGACGAAGGACGCCGCCCTCCACCAACGCCGCCAGCAGCTGGGGCCGCCGCAGGCCCCGAGGCAGCTGCTCCTCCAGCGCCGGCGGCAGCAGCAGCGGCGGCAGGGGCGCCGACTCATCGTACAGAGGCAGCACCACCGGGTTTTTCCGCCGCAGGTCCGTCCGGGCGGCAAACAGCACCAGCACATCCGCCTCCTCCAGCTGCTGCCGGGTGGGCGACAGCAGCAGAGAGACGCCGTACTCCCGCCGGAGCTGGCCCGCCAGCGCCTCGCCGCCGTAGGGCACATCCACCAGCACATAGCGGTGTCCCAGGGCCAGCTCCGTGACGGTCCGCACCAGCTGGCCGGAGAGCTGGTCCCCCGCCACCGCCACCCGGGCGCTGCCGCCGGAGAGTCCCCGGGCCGCCATGGCCGCCCGGGTCAGGTCCGCCGCCAGACTCCGCCGCAAAGGCAGGGTGGATACCGGCGCCACGCCGGCCTTCTCCAGCTGGCCCTCCCAGGGGAAGTCCTCCGGCAGCACCACCCGGGTGACGCCGGCCTTCCGCAGCCGCCGGGCCGCCGCCAGCGCCCGCCGCCGGGCCACCGGCTCCGGTGTCCGGGAACCTCTGGCCACCGCCGCCCAAGTCACCCGCATGTGGAACAAACTCTTGCTCTCCACCGTTACGCTCCTTTGCCGGATGCCCGCTGGCGGGGTCCAGGTCAACATACCAATCATAAAATCACTCCCGCCCCATCCTACGGGGCGGGAGTGACATTTATGCGCTTTTTGACAGTGTGTAACCGGTGAGATACCCCATTTTCGGCTCCGCGCCGTCGTTCAGGGGATTCACCCGGACGCCGTTTTCCGTCACCTCAAAATGCAGATGGGGTCCGGTGGAGTTGCCGGTGGAGCCGGTGATGCCGATGACATCTCCCTGGTTCACATACTGGCCTACGGACACCTTCCGGCTGGACATATGGGCGTACAGGGTGGTGTTGCCGCTGCCGTGGGAGATGACCACGTAGTTGCCGTAGGAGCTGGAGTACTGGGACACGATGACGGTGCCTGCCTTGGAGGCGTAGATGGGGCTGGTGTAGCCCACCCGGCCGATGTCCGTGCCCTTGTGGTTGGTGGAGCCGATGCCGCCGGGAGACGCCCGGCCGCCCACCGTGGAGGTGATGTACCGGCTGTCCACCGGCCAGATGTAGCCGCCGGGGTTGGACTCCGTGGACTGCCCCGCGGCCGCCTGCTGGGCCACCAGCTGGTCGCTGAGGCGCTGGGCCTCCGCCCACAGGGCGTCCTGCTGGGCCTCCAGGTCCGCCAGAGTCCCCTCTGTCTCGCTCTCATTGGCGGACAGCTGCTGGATGACGGCATTGGCCTGGCTGCGCTGGGTGTCCAGCTCGCTCTGCTTGCTGACCAGTTCCGCCTTGGCGGACTCGCTCTCGGTCTTGCTGGTCTCCAGGGTGGTCTTTTTCTCCTCGATCTCCGCCTGGAGGTCCTTCAGGTCATTGATGACTCCCTGGTCGTACTTCATCACCTCGTTGACGGCGTCCAGCCGCCCCAGCAGGTCCGTGAAGCTGGTGGCCCGGAACAGCACTGCCCAGTAGCTGACCTCACCCTGTTTCTCCATCTCCCGGACGCGGCTGCAGAACAGCTCGTACTGGGCCTCCTCCTGCTCCTGGGCCTCTGTCAGCTCCTGCTCCGTCTGGGTGATCAGGGCGGCGTACTGGTTGATCTGGGCCTGGACATTGGCGATCTGGGCCTCTGTATTGGCGATTTGCTGGTCCAGCAGCTGCTTGCGGGCCATCGCCTCGCTCTTGTCGTCCGCCAGGGCGTCCAGCTTGTCCTGGAGTTCTTTTTTCTCCGCGTCCAGGCTGTTGGCCTCGTTCTTCAGGTCGTTCACGTCCGCCCAGGTGACGGCCGCCGCCGGGACCAGGTTGGCGCCGGTCAGCACCAGCACCAGCACGGCCGCAAAGACGGCGCGGCAGAGAGCGGGGAATCGTCTGTCTTGTCTCTTCATCGACTGCACCTCACACCTGCAGGAATTTCCGAATGGCGGAGAGGCTGCCTCCCACGCCGATGATGATGCCGGCCAGGATGAACACCCCCGCCACCGGCGCCCACAGCTCCGAGAACGGGATCACCCGGATCAGCTGCAGCGTGTCGTTGCTGTCCACGCCCCGGGCCACCGCCGCGTACAGCGCCCACTGGAGGAAGAAGGCGATCACCGCGCCCAGCAGGCCCAGCATGAAGCCCTCGTACACAAAGGGCCAGCGGATGAAGCCGTTGGTGGCGCCCACCATCCGCATGATGGCGATCTCCTCCCGCCGGTCAAAGGTGGTGAGCTTGATGGTGTTGGAGATGATGAACACCGACACCACGAACAAAATGGCGATCAGGGCCACGCAGACCACGGTGGCAACGTTCCGCACGGTGACGAAGCCGCCGGCGATCTCCTCATAGTGGCTGACGTCGGAGATGCCGGTCAGCGCCTCCACCTGCGCCACGGTCTCGCTCTGCTGCTCCAGGTCCACCAGCTTGATGGCGTAGCGGTCCTCCAGGATCGCCGGGTCCAGGTCCTGGAACAGCTCCTCGTCCGGGTACTGGGCCTTGAAGTTCTCCATGGCCTCCTCCTTGGAGATGAAGGTGGCGGAGGCCACGTTGGGAATGGCCTCCAGCCGGGACTGAAGGGCCCGGGCCTGGGCCTCGGTATAGCTGTCGTCCACATAGGCCAGGATCTCGTTCTCCTGCTCCAGGGTCACCAGCAGCTCGTTGGCGTTCACCGCCACCAGCGTGAAGGTGCCCATGATCAGCAGGCAGGCCACGGTGATGCCGATGGCCGCGAAGGACATGAACCCGTGGCTGAACATGTTGCTGATGCCCTCGTGGAAAAAGTAGCCAAAATTATGCTTGCCCATGGATGTGTCCTCCCACATAGCCGCCCACGCTGTCGTTGATGACGTGGCCGGATTCGATGGTCACCACCCGCTTGCCGAAGCGGTCCACCAGATCCTTCTCGTGGGTCACCACCACCACGGTGGTGCCCAGCTGGTTGATCTTCACCAGCAGGCTCATCAGCTCCAGGGACCGCTCCGGGTCCAGGTTGCCGGTGGGCTCGTCGGCGATGATGGTGTTGGGGTTGTTCACCAGGGCCCGGGCGATGGCCACCCGCTGCTGCTCGCCGCCGGAGAGCTCTGTGGGATAGCTGTTGGCCTTCTCCGCCAGCCCCACCAGATCCAGCACATAGGGGATGCGCTTGCGGATCTCCTTGGGGCTGGCCCCCACCGCCCGCATGACGAAGTCCAGATTGTCGTAGACCGTCTTTTTCTCGATCAGCCGGAAGTCCTGGAAGATGACCCCCAGAGTCCGGCGCATCAGGGGGATCTGCTTCTCCGAGATGTTGCTGACGGAGAAGCCGTTGATCATAATACGGCCGGCACAGGGCTCCACCTCGCCGGTCAGCAGCTTGATGATGGTGGACTTGCCGGAGCCGGAGGGGCCCACCAGAAAGACAAACTCCCCATCCTCGATGGTCAGGGTGATCCCCTGGATGGCCTTTGTCCCGTTGTCATACTCCATTTCCACATCTTTTAATCGAATCATGCCCTTACCTCGTGATTCAACAAGATCTCCATCCTATACACGCCGGGCAGGGTCCAAATGTTCCCCGCCAGTCGACATAATGTAAGAACTTTTCTCATTATAACGGTTTTTTCCCCGCAATGCAACCGCCTTTTTCGATTCTTCCGGCGGCCTTTTCAACTTCCCGCCGGATGCGAAAAAAGCCCTGGCCGGCATCAGCCGGTCAGGGCGGTTCGGATGTACGATCAGGAGTCGATCCCCCGGGAGGTCAGATACTTTTTGACCATCAGCGCCACCTTGAAGGTGATGGCATCGTCGAACTCCCGCAGGTCCAGTCCCGTCAGCTTCTTGATCTTCTCCAGCCGGTACACCAGGGTGTTCCGGTGGACAAACAGCTTCCGGGCGGTCTCGGACACGTTCAGGTTGTTCTCAAAGAACTTGTGGATGGTGAAGAGGGTCTCCTTGTCCAGGGCGTCGATGGGGTTCTTCTTGAACACCTCCTGGAGGAACATCTCGCAGAGGGTGGTGGGCAGCTGATAAATCAGGCGCCCGATGCCCAGGTTCTCGTAGTTGATGACATACTTCTCGGTATCAAAGACCTTGCCCACCTCAATGGCGATCTGGGCCTCCTTGTAGCTCTTGGCCAGGTCCCGCAGGTGGGTGGCCACGGTTCCGATGCCCACCACCACCGTGGGCTCCCCGCCGGAGCGCAGAGCCTCCTCCACAGAGGCGGCGATCTTGTTCAGCTCCTTGAGGCTGGAGCCCTCCGGCATTTGCCGGATCAGCACCACATCCCCCTCGCCGACGCTGAGGACGAAGTCGTTCTGCCGGTCCGGGAACAGGGACTGGATCACGTCCGTGGGGACGGACTCCCCCTTCTTCAGGGTGCGGACCACGAACACGCCCCGGGGCACGTCCGCGGTGACCCGCAGCTCCTTGGCCCGCACATAGATGTCCCCCAGCATGATGTTGTCGGAGATGATGTCCTTGATGAAGGAGCCCCGGTCGTGCTTCTCCTCGTAATAGGACTTGGCCGCGTTCAGCGCCACTGTGGCCATGGCGCACACGGTCTTGCTGATCTCATTGTCCCCAAAGGCGAAGGCCGCGTAGTCGAACTGGGCCCCCCAGCCGTTCAGGGCCTTGAAGGTCTTGCCCTCAGAGGTCACAATCGCGCCGCCGGCGCTGTTGATGGCAGGCACGTGCTCCGCCCACCGCTGGCCGATCATCGCCAGCTCACTGCAGGCGATGACGATTCCCTCTCCGTCGATGACACCAACCGTCCGGTCCGTATTTTCCTTTAACTGCAGCACCACATTTTGAAAAATTCTTCCAGACATGGCCGTCCTCCTCTTCAAAAATCACACGCGGGGGCATTGTGCAAATTGTCAATGGATATATTATATCGTCAAATTTGTCAAAATGCAAGATGTTTTTTCTTTTTTCAACAAAAATCCTCTGCCTTTTTTGGGCAACATTTGAATTTTCTGATGGCCTCACCGGAGATTTCGAAGTACCTGCAGTTCCTCTTCTGTCAAATATCGGTACTCCCCCCTGGCGAGGGCGGGATCTAGCGTCAAATTGCCCATTTTGACCCGTTTCAGATAGAGCACCGGCTTGCCCCGCTGGGCCAGCATCCGCTTCACCTGGTGGAACTTTCCCTCCCGTAGCGTCACCAGCGCCTCGCTCTCTGTTCCGGCGGAGAGGATCTCCAGCTCCGCCGGCAGACACTGGAAGTCGCTCAGCGCCATCCCTGCCGCGAACGCCCGGCAGTCCTCCTCCGTCAGGGTCCCGGCTGTGCGGACGTAGTAGACCTTGTCCACATGGTGCCGGGGAGAGAGCAGGTCATGGGCCAGTCTGCCCTCATTGGTCAGCAGCAGCAGTCCCTCCGTGTCCTTGTCCAGACGGCCCACCGGAAACAGCCCCTGCCGCTGCAGCTCCGGCGGCAGCAGATCCAGCACGGTCTTTCCCCGGCCGTCCTCTGTGGCGGAGAGCACCCCGGCGGGCTTGTGCAGCATCAGCCAGGTGTGGCGACGGTAGGGCAGGACCTCCCCGTTCACGGCGATCTCCGCCGACTCCGGGTCCACCTTGTCCTCCGGGGACCGGGCGGGCATCCCATCCACCAGCACCCGGCCCTGCCGGACGAGGAGCTTCACCTCCCGCCGGGAATATTTGCCGCTGGCGGCGATGATCTTGTCCAGGCGCAAACGCTCCATCTGTCTCCTCCATTCTCTTTCCTCTGTTTGCTCTATCCTATCATAAATCCGGAGAAAAATGAATAGGAAGATGCAGGAGGGATGGATATGCTGATTTGGACCGCGCGGATTTCCAAAAAGACAAAGGCCGTGGTGGCCGTGATCCTGGCCGGCATTCTGGTGGCCGCCGTGATCCTCCTGGCGGGCCGCTCCCACGCGGGACGGGATGCGGCCTCGTGGCAGCTGGACAGCAACGCCGACCGCGTCGCGTACCTGGAGTCCATGGGCTGGCAGGTGGAGGCGGAACCGGTGGAGACTCTGCAGTTCCTGCTGCCGGAGAAGCTGGAGGAGCCCTACCTCACCTACAACGAGCTCCAGGACACCCAGGGCTTCGACCTCTCCGTCTGCTGCGGCAAGCAGGTGGCCCGGTACACCTACACCGTCACCAACTACCCCGGCCGGGCGGAGGGCGTCCAGGCCAATCTCTACGTCTGCGAGGGGCAGCCGGTGGCGGGGGACATCCTCTGCGCCGGGGCCGATGGCTTTCAGGACACCCTGGTCTATCCGGGGGAGGCAAACTGACTGCCCGGACGCAAAAAAGGACTGCCGCTCTGCGGCAGTCCTTTTGCTTTTATGAGATGACTCAGTCGCCGATGATCTCGGTAACAGCGCCGGAACCCACGGTACGGCCACCCTCACGGATAGCGAAACGCAGGCCCTTCTCAATAGCGATGGGGGTGATCAGCTCCACGCTCATCTCCACGTTATCGCCGGGCATGCACATCTCAGTGCCCTCGGGCAGGGTGATGACGCCGGTAACGTCGGTGGTGCGGAAGTAGAACTGAGGACGATAGTTGTTGAAGAAGGGGGTGTGACGACCGCCCTCGTCCTTGGTCAGGACGTAGACCTGGCCCTTGAACTTGGTGTGGGGATGGATGGAACCGGGCTTCGCCAGAACCTGGCCGCGCTCCACGCCGTTGCGGTCGATGCCGCGCAGCAGGGCGCCGATGTTGTCGCCGGCCTCAGCGAAGTCCAGCAGCTTGTGGAACATCTCGATACCGGTGACGACGGTCTTCTTCTTCTCGTCGCTCAGGCCGACGATCTCGACTTCCTCGGACAGCTTCAGCACGCCACGCTCCACACGGCCGGTAGCCACGGTGCCGCGGCCGGAGATGGTGAACACGTCCTCCACGGGCATCAGGAAGGGCAGGTCGTCGTTACGGGCGGGAGTGGGGATATAGTCGTCAACAGCGTCCATCAGCTCCTTGATGCAGGCATACTCGGGAGCGTTGGGATCGGTGGACTCGGAGATCAGGGCGTTCAGAGCGGAGCCCTTGATGATGGGGATGTCGTCGCCGGGGAACTCGTACTTGCTCAGCAGCTCGCGGACTTCCATCTCCACCAGCTCCAGCAGCTCGGGGTCGTCCACC
>DWYU01000052.1 GCA_019118505.1 Candidatus Oscillibacter excrementavium | reverse complement strand
CCCGCCCTCCTCTGCTTCGCGGCCGGGCGGCTGTCTGGTTACAAGAGATACAGACCGGAGCGGAAACTGTAACTGTTTTGTAATTGCTTTACAGGGGAGACTGTACTAACATGGACAGTACAGTTAAATGGCAATGTGAAGAACGAAAAGAGGAGTACATACCATGGCTGAAGTCAAAGACCTGGAAAAGACCGAACAGGAGAAGACCACTCCGGCAATGGCAGAGCCCCCGGCGGAGAGTGCCCTCTCCGGCAGTGAGACCCGGGTGAATCTGCGGGCCCGCTGGCAGGCAGTCCCCCGGAAGAAACGGCGCAGAGTGATCCGCCTGGGCGTTGTCGTTGTGATTTTGCTGGTGATCGCGGCGATCCTGCTGAAGCTCTTGGGCGGCAAGGGCGGCGGGGAGAGCCAGGTGGTCACCGACGTGGTGCAGTACGGCGCCATCACCTCCACTGTTCAAGGTAGCGGCTTGGTTAAGGCCAAGAGCAGTGAGACCATCACGATTACCACAGTAGGTACGGTGACGGACGTGCTGGTGACGGAGGGAGAAAAAGTTACTGCCGGTACACCGCTGTTTACCATTGACTCACCGGCGGCGGAAACCGCTGTGCAGAAGGCTCGGAGCAATGTGGAGGGCTATGAAAAGCAGCTCTCCCAGGCCCAGAAGGACATCGCGGGCCTGAACCTTTCCGCCGGATACGCCGGAAAGCTGATGGAGACGGTGACTCTGAATCCCGGCGACCCCATCAGCAAGGGACAGAAGGTGGCGGTACTGTCTGACGACACCCGCCTGCGGCTGGAGCAGTATTACAGCTACGCCTACGCCGGCGATCTGAAGGTGGGACAGACGGTGAACGTCTCCATCCCCGCCCTGATGACCTCCATCCCCGGCACGGTGGAGGCGGTCCACATGGTCAGCCGCATCACGCCGGAGGGCTCCAAGCTCTTCTCCGCGGACATCCTGGTGGAGAACGACGGCGCCCTGACGGCGGACATGGCGGCCTCCGCCACCGTCACGGTGAACGGGGAGACCGTCTACCCCTATGAGGCCGGGAAGCTGGCCTACTACCGCACCGGCGATCTGGTCTCCACCGTGGACGGCACGGTGATCTCCAGCAATCTGGTGGACTATCTGCAGGTCACCCCGGGCCAGGTGCTGGTGCGCATCGACGGCGAGGAGAGCGAGAGCCAGATGTTCACCATTCAGCAGAATCTGGACACCGCCCGGGAGGAGCTGAAGACTGCGGAGGAGAACCTGGCCAACTGCAATGCTAAGGCCCCCATTGACGGCACAGTAATCGGACTGACCATCAAACCCGGGGATGAGATTCCCGCCAACACCACGGTGGTCACCATCTCGGACACCTCCACTGTAATGATTTCTGCCACAGTGGACGAGCGTAACATCAGCTATGTCAAGCCGGGGATGCCGGTGGATCTGAGCCAGTGGGGCACGCCGGCCTTTGGCACGGTGGAGACGGTGAGCCTCTCCAGCACAGTGAGCAACGGCGTGGCATCCTATCCCATCACCATCTCAGCGGATAACAGTGAGGGGACCCTGCAGGTCAACAGCTATATTGACTACACCCTTACTGCCAGCGAGAATGACAACTGCTTGGTCCTGCCGCTCCAGTGTGTGCGCACTGTGACCCAGGAGGACGGTTCTACCGTGAACGTGGTGTTTGTAAAGGGTGACCGGCCAGACAATGCCATCGAGACGCCCACACTGAGCGAGGAGATCCCGGAGGGCTTCTGGGCGGTGCCGGTGGAGATCGGCATCTCCGACAACTCCAATGTGGAGATCAAGTCCGGCGTGGAAGAGGGGACCGAGGTCTTCACCCAGATCCAGTCCCTGCAGGCGTGGGGTTGATGCCCATGGCGAAGAACTTAGTAGAGCTTCGGGACGTCTATAAGATCTACGGCGAGGGCCTGGAGAGCGAGGTCCGCGCCCTGGACGGCGTCTCCCTGACCATAGGGAAGGGCGAGTTTGTGGCGGTGGTGGGCCAGTCCGGCTCCGGCAAGTCCACCATGATGAACGTGCTGGGCTGCCTGGACATCCCCACCCGGGGGACGTATCTCCTGGGCGGAACGGACGTCCGGGAGCTGACGGACAAGGAGCTGTCCCACATCCGCAACAAGCAGATCGGCTTCATCTTCCAGCAGTACAACCTGATCCAGAGCCTGACGGTGCTGGAGAACGTGGAGCTGCCCCTGATCTACCAGGGGGTGAACGCCGACGACCGCCGGGACATGGCCCTGGAGGCCCTGGGCCGGGTGGGGCTGGCGAACCGTATCAAGCACAAGCCGGTGGAGATGTCCGGCGGCCAGCAGCAGCGGGTGGCCATCGCCCGGGCCATCGCCACCAAGCCCCCCATCATCATGGCCGACGAGCCCACCGGCGCGCTAGATTCCCACACCGGCCAGGAGGTGCTGAAATTCCTCCAGGAATTGAATAAAGAGGGCAGCACCGTCATTCTTATCACACATGACAACGGCATCGCCGCCACAGCCCGGCGAGTCGTCCGCCTGGCGGACGGCAGGATCATTGAGGACCGGGAACAGGAGGTGGACTGGCTTTGAATATCCAACAGGCCGTGAAAATGGCGTGGAAGTCCATCTGGGGCAAAAAGGGCCGGTCTGCCCTGACCATGCTGGGCATCATCATCGGCATCGCGGCGGTGATGACCATCGTGTCTGCCATCAACGGGTATACAGAAAAAACCATGGAGCAGTATGAGGCTATGGGCAGCAACAAGCTCACCGTTAACATCTGGAACTATATGTACGACGAAGAGGGCAACAGCCTGGGAAAGGACTACTTTCCGGCCCTCTACGACTATTGCAACAGCATCAGTGAATATGTGATGGGCGTGACGCCCCAGGCCAACTGTAATGCTACTGTGGTCTACGGTACCAAGAGTAGTGCCAATATGACCTGGAACTATGATGACAAGGGCAATTTGATCGGAGACGCACCGCCCAGCATCTACTACGGCAGCAATCAATACAGCGTCTGCAACAATCTGACGCTGGAAAAAGGCCGGGACCTGTCTGTGCTGGATATCCGGGGCTATAAACAGGTATGCGTTCTGGGGGCGCAGGCTGCCAGGATCTTCTTCGATGCCGCAGACCCGGTAGGCAAGACCCTGCAGCTCAACGGGCAGGGGTTCGAGGTGGTAGGGGTCTACGCGCCCCGGTTGTCCGGAGAGACGGCGGCCTCCAGCCAGATCGACAATGTCATCGTCCTGCCCTATACCGCCCGGCGGGTGCTGGGCGGCGCTGCCCCGGAGCAGTTCATCGTGAAGACCCGCAGCAGTGGGGACATGGTGGAGGCCAGCTCCCGTATCGGCGGCTTTCTGAAGGGACTGATCAATCCCAATGCGGCGGGCTTCAGTGTGGACCAGGAGAACTCCTGGCAGCAGGAGCAGAACAAGCAGATGGGCATGATCTCCCTGATCCTGGGTGGCATCGCCGCCATCAGCCTGCTGGTGGGCGGCATCGGCATCATGAACATCATGCTGGTGACCGTCACCGAACGGACCCGGGAGATCGGCATCCGCAGGGCCATCGGCGCCGAGCGGAGCAGCATCGTCATCCAGTTCCTCATCGAGGCAGCCATGCTCTGCGGCATCGGCGGCATCATCGGCATCTTCATTGGCACCGGCGGCAGCCTGCTAGTGGGACGGTTGATGTTCCAGATGACCATCTACCCGGCGGCGTGGATCACCATGTGCGCCTTCACGCTGTCGGTGGCGCTGGGAATTTTGTTCGGCATTTATCCGGCGGCAAAGGCCGCCAGGCTCCAGCCTGTGGAAGCCCTGCGGGCGGAATGAGAGGGAGAGACTGATGAAAAAACGAATCCTGACATTGTTCCTGGCCGTGTGCATGGCGGTCTCCCTGCTGGCGGTGCCGGCAGGGGCCGCCAATGCCAAGACGGTGACCTTCTCCGACGTGGGGGACCGCACCACCGCCATGGCGGTGGAGTCCCTGCGCCTGCTTGGGGTGCTGGACGGCTACAGCGACGGCACCTTCCGCCCCGGCGCGGTGCTCACCCGGGCCCAGTTCTGCAAGATGGCGGTATACGCCATGAACGGCAGCGACGAGCTGGGCCGCTACCGGACGGTGACGGTGTTCCCGGACGTGAAGCCCCCCCACTGGGCGGCGGCCTACATCAACATGGCCGCCAAGGGCAAGAACATCATCGCCGGCTACGCCGACGGCCTGTTCCACCCGGACCGCACCGTGACGGTGGGCCAGGCGGTGACCATCCTGCTGCGGATGCTGGGCTATAAGGACGAGGACGTGGGCGGCGTCTGGCCGGACAGCTACATGGCTGAGGCGGCCACCATCGGCCTGACCGACGGCGTGGGCACCGACGGCAACGCCGGCCTCACCCGGGGCCAGGCGGCGCGGCTGTTCCTGAACCTGCTGCGCGCCCCCACCAAGGAGAGCGGCGACTTTGCCGCCACTCTGGGGGAGACCGTGGAGGGCGTGCTGCTCTCCTCTGAGACCGAGGGCGGCGAGGGCCGGCTGCAGCTCTCCACCGGCCGGACGTATACCCTGACGGAGGGCAAGGCCTCCAACGGAATGCTCAACGGCATGAAGGGCACGGTGATCGTGGACAGCCGGAGCGGCCGGGCGCTGACCTTCGTGCCGGACAACCTGGGCACCAGCAAGACGGTGGTGCTGGCCTCCGCCAAGGCGGATCAGCTGACCGATACCTCCGGTGTCACCTACCAGGTGGACGGCGATACCCAGGTGTTCCAGAACGGAGAGGCCAGCAGCTGGAGTCAGGCCTACGCCTGGCTGGGCGCCGGAACCTCTGTCACACTGTATCTGAACACCGCTGGCAATGTGGACTACGTATTCGTGGGCGGAGGCGGAACCTCCTCTGCGGCGGTCGTCGTCTATGAGCGGGGCTCCACGGCGGGCTTCACCTCCCTGACCGGCGGTTCCACCAGCTACGCCATCTACAAGAACGGCGTCAAGGCCTCCGCCGGTGATATGCGGCCCTATGACGTGGCCACCTATTCCGCTGTCACCAACACCATCCGCGTGTGTGACACCCGGATCACCGGCTACTACGAGACCTGCTCGCCCAATCCCGAGGAGCCCTCCAAGATCACGGTGCTGGGCTACGAGTTCAACGTGCTGCCCACGGCAATGCAGTCGGTCTCCAAGTTCCGGCCCGGCGACCAGATCACCCTGCTGCTGACTGAGGACAATCAGGTGGCCGGCGCGGTGGAGTCCAGCGGCACAACAGCCACCGGCAATGCCATCGGCATCGCAAAGGTCTCCGGCGGCCACGCCACCGTGGACCTGCTGTGCGGCATCAAGGTGGAGGGAGATGTGACCCTCACCGGCAGCAGCGCGGAGCGGGTCAACAACCAGCTGGTGCGGGTCTCCTCCAACAAGAAGGGGCAGCTGTCCCTGTCCCGCCTCACCGGCGGCGTCTCCGGCGACCTGGATGTGGCCGCAGGCAAGCTGGGCAGCCGGCAGCTGGCGGAGAACGTCATCATCTTCCAGGACAGCGGTGAGGGGCTCACGGCTATCAGCCTGTCCCAGATCACGGAGGCCACGGTGCCCTCCGGTCAGATCACCTACGCCGGCACGGACTGGGCCGGCAAGGTAAAAATCATCGTGATGAACAGCGGTGTCTCCGCAGGTGGCTACATCTTCGGCCGGGCTGACTACACGGTGCTGTACGACGAGGACGGCAGCGTGTCCAGCAGGACTCTTGCCATCGAGTACGGCGACGGCAAAAAGACCAAGGCGTTCAACACGGGCTATGTGGCCCGGAATGGCGAGGTCCTGGGCATCACCATTGTCAACTCCGGCGGTGTGGAGCGGATCGGCAGCATGGTCCGTCCGGATCAGCTGCGGGATATTCCCAACGAGGCCTGGAGCGGCAGCGGCGCCGTGACGGTGAACGGCCGGACCTATACGGTTCCCGCCACTGTCCCCTGCTACAACCGGGAGACGAAGGATTGGGTCACCCTCACTGAGGCCAGAATGTACGCCGAGGAGTCCGATCTGTACGTCTACCAGGGCGTGGTCCGCTTCATTGAAGTGGGCTGAGCGCGAAACCAACAAAAAACGGACTAGGGCCGCCCAAACGGGCGGCCCTGGTTTTTGCGATGTTGGCACACTCATACAACCTGAAACAGATAGAACTTCAGATAATTTGTCTCGTCCACGCCCCAGAGGATGGGGTGATCGCAGGACTGCTGCCGGGCCTCGATCTGCCGCAGCTGCACCCCGGCGTCCCTAGCGGCGCTGTGGAGCATGGCCACGAACTTCTTCTCCGTGGCGAAGTGGGAGCAGGAGCAGGTGGCGAGAATACCGCCCCGGGGCAGCAGCTTCATGGCCCGGTAGTTGATCTCCTTGTACCCGGAGATGGCGTTGGCCACGGTCTTTCGGGACTTGGTGAAGGCCGGCGGGTCCAGGATGATGAAGTCGTACCGCTTCGGCTCCTTCTCCAGCTGGGGCAGCAGGTCGAACACGTTGGCGGCCACGCAGTCCATCACGCCGGAGAGGCCGTTGCGTTCCGCGTTGGCCCGGGCCATCTCCACGGCGGACTCCGACACGTCCACGGCGGTGACGTGCTTGGCCCCGCCCAGGGCGGCGTTCAGGGCGAAGGACCCGGTGTGGGTGAAGCAGTCCAGCACCGTCCTGCCCCGGGCGATGCGCCCCACCGCCCGGCGGTTGTACTTCTGGTCCAGGAAGAACCCGGTCTTTTGGCCGTTCTCCACGTCCACCAGGTACTTGACGCCGTTCTCCGTGATCTCCGTCACCGCCGATTCCGGGACCGTCTCACCGGGCAGGGGATACCACCCCTTGCCCTGGGCCAGACCCTCCTTCTCCCGCAGGGCCGCGTCGTTCCGCAGGAACACGCCCCGGATGGGGAAGCCGTCCGCCCGGAGGATCTCCACCAGCGCCGGCAGCAGGAGGCCCTGGATGCGCTCCATGCCCACGGACAGCACCTGGACCGACAGCAGGTCGTGGAATTTGTCCACCGTCAGCCCCGGAAAGGCGTCCGCCTCCCCGAAGATGATCCGGCAGGCATCCAGGTCCTCCGGGGACATGACGCTCTTCCGGTACTCCCAGGCCCACTGGAGCTTGCGGCGCCAGAAGGCCTCGTCGAACCGGTCGTTGGCGTTGCGGGACACCAGCCGGACCCGGATCCTGGACCGCTCCGACAAAAAGCCCGTGCCCAGGTACCGGCCCTTTTTGCTGACCACGTCCACCAGGCCGCCGTTCTCCGTCCCGCCCTCCGTCTGGAGGATCTCCGCGTCATAGACCCAGGGGTGGCCCCGGAGGATGGCCGCCTCCGCTTTGGGGGTGATGGTGTATTTGGGGTGATCCCGCTCTGCTTTCATAAAATGATCCCTTTCTCTTGGATTGTTCCGAATCAGTTTATCACATTTTTCCCGGAAACGCCATAGACTGGGAAAAAAGGAGGGATCATCCCATGCCCAGAATTTATCTCAGCCCGTCCACCCAGGACTGGAATATGTACGTCACCGGCAGCGGGTCCGAGGAGTACAACATGAACCTGCTGGCGGACGCCCTGGTGCCCTACCTGCTGTCCAACGGCATCCAGTACCAGCGCAACCGGCCGGAGATGACCGCCGGCAGCTCCATCCGGGAGGCCAACCAGGGGGAGTTCGACCTGTACCTGGCCCTCCACTCCAACGCCGCCCCGGAGGGCCGCTACGGCGAGGAGCGGGGCATCATCGCCTTTTATTACCCCGGCAGCGTCAACGGCCAGCGGGCGGCGGAGCTGATCGCCGAGGAGCTGCGGAAGATCTACCCCCTGCCAAACAAGGTCACTACCCGGCCCACCACCTCCCTGGGGGAGGTGCGCCAGCCCCGGTTCCCCTCGGTGCTGCTGGAGATCGGATACCACGACAACTACGCCGACGCCACCTGGCTGGAGGGCCACTGGGACGCCATCGCCCAGCAGATCGCCCGGGGGCTGACGGAGTATTTCGGCCTGCCCTTCATCTACCCCATGGACCCGGTGGAGGGCACCGTCGCCGTGTCCAACGGCACGTTGAACCTGCGGGACTACCCGTCCTCCACCGGCAAGGTGATCGCCAACCTCCCCAACGGCGCGAAAGTGACGGTCTACGGCGAGTGGAACGGGTGGTACGTGGTGGATTACAACGGCCAGACAGGCTACGCGGCGGCGGCCTACATCGACACATGAGGAACGAGCCGTCCCGGCCTTGACAGACCTCGTAAAAAACTCCAAAACCGCGCCGCGGGATTTGGGTAACTATTACAGATTTACCTTGACAGGAGAGGGCGGAACGATTAAACTATAAACGGATAATTGTCGGCGGGCGACAGGGGTCCCACCGATCGTTTTCTGCACGTGCGGCCCACGGGCCTGCATATAAAGCCGAAAGGCAATGGATACCGTAAACTAGGAGGAAAAGATACCGTGGAGATCGTCTTTGCCCTGATCGGGCTGGTGGTCGGCGGCGTGATCTGCTTCCCCCTCGGTATTCGCTACCGGAAGACCGTTTCTGAAAAGGAAATCTCAAGCGCGGAAGAAGAGGGAAAGCGCATCATCAACGAGGCCATCAAGAGCGCCGAGACCAAGAAAAAAGAGGCACTGCTGGAAGCCAAAGAAGAGATTTTGAAAAACCGCAGCGAGTACGAGAAGGAAGAGAAGTCCCGCAGAGCTGACCTGCAGCGGCAGGAGAACCGCCTGCAGCAGAAGGAAGAGAACCTCGACCGCAAGACCGAGGCTCTGGAGAAGCGAGAGGAGTCCCTGGCCCAGAAGCACGCGGCCGTGGACAAGGAGAATGAGGAGATCAAGGTCATCAAGCGCAGCCAGACGGAAATGCTGGAGCGCATCTCCGGCTTCACCGCCGAGGAGGCCAAGGCCTATCTGATCGCCCAGGTGGAGTCCGAGGTGACTCACGAGACTGCCCTCAAGATCAAAGAGGTGGAGTCCCGGATGAAGGAAGAGTGCGAGGCGCGCGCCCGGGAAGTGGTGGCCCAGGCCATCCAGCGGTGCGCCGCCGACCAGGTGGCCGAAATGACCGTCAGTGTGGTTCCCCTGCCCAATGACGAGATGAAGGGCCGCATCATCGGCCGCGAGGGCCGCAACATCCGCACCATCGAGACCCTGACGGGTGTGGATCTCATCATCGACGACACGCCGGAGGCCATCACCGTCTCCTGCTTTGAGCCGGTGCGGCGGGAGATCGCCCGCCTGGCCCTGGAGAAGCTGATCGCCGACGGCCGCATCCATCCCACCCACATCGAGGAGATGGTGGAGAAGGCCCGCCGGGAGGTGGACGCCACCATCAAGGCCGAGGGCGAGCGCGCCGTGTTCGAGTGCGGCGTGCGGAACCTGCACCCGGAGCTGGTGAAGATGCTGGGCCGCCTCCACTACCGGACCAGCTACGGCCAGAACGTGCTGCAGCACTCCATCGAGGTCAGCCACATCGCCGGCATGATGGCGGCGGAGCTGGGGGCCGACGTCCAGACCGCCAAGCGGGCGGGCCTGCTCCACGACCTGGGCAAGGCCGTGGACCACGAGCTGGAGGGCACCCACGTCTCCCTGGGCGTGGAGTTCGCCCGGAAGTACAAGGAGCGGGAGGACATCATCCACGCCATCGAGGCCCACCACAACGATGTGGAGCCCCGGACCGTGGTGGCCTGCCTGGTGCAGGCGGCGGACGCCATCTCCGCGGCCCGGCCCGGCGCCCGGCGGGAGAACCTGGAGAACTACATCAAGCGGCTGGAGCAGCTGGAGACCATCACCGGATCCTATCCCGGCGTGGAGAAGGCCTACGCCATCCAGGCCGGCCGCGAGGTGCGGGTCATGGTGAAGCCCGAGCAGGTCAGCGAGGACCAGATGGTCATCCTGGCCCGGGACCTGGCCAAGAAGATCGAAGAGGAAATGGAGTACCCCGGTCAGATCAAGGTCCACGTCCTGCGGGAGACCAAGGTCATCGAGTACGCGAAATAATGGGCAAAGCAAGGCGGGGGGCCCACGGGC
>DWYU01000001.1 GCA_019118505.1 Candidatus Oscillibacter excrementavium | reverse complement strand
CCCATGGTGTGCACCAACGACGCCCACTACCTCCGGAAGGAGGACGCGGAGGCCCACGACGTGCTGCTGTGCTGGACAGAGGGCTACTACATCAAGCCCCGCATCGACCTGGAGCTGCTGCGGCAGCACAGCGGCGGCCTGGTGGCCCTGTCCGCGTGCCTGGCCGGCGAAATCCCCCGGCGGCTGCGGAACGGGGAGTACGAGAATGCCAGGAACTACGCCCTGGAGCTGGCGGACATCTTCGGCCCGGACCACTTCTACCTGGAGCTCCAGGACCACGGCATCCGGGACCAGCAGATCGTGAATCAGGGCATCCTCCGGCTCCACCAGGAGACGGGGCTGCCCATGGTGTGCACCAACGACGCCCACTACCTCCGGAAGGAGGACGCGGAGGCCCACGACGTGCTGCTGTGCATCCAGACCGGCAAGACCATCGACGACGAGAACCGGATGCGCTACGAGCCCCGGAACTTCTACCTCCGCAGCGAGGAGGAGATGGCGGCCCTGTTTCCCGCCGACGTCTACGAGGACGCCCTGGAGAACACGGCCAGGATCGCCGATATGTGCAATCTGGAGTTCACCTTCGGCAAGTACCACCTGCCGGAATTCCAGCTGCCGGAGGGGTACGACAGCTTTTCCTATCTGAAAAAGCTCTGCGACGACGGCTACCGGCAGCGGTATGGGGACGATGACAAATACCGGGATCAGCTGAAATACGAGCAGGACATGATCGAGAAGATGGGGTTCACCGACTACTTCCTCATCGTCTCCGACTTCGTGAACTACGCCCGGAGCGCGGGGATCCCCGTGGGCCCCGGACGGGGCAGCGCGGCGGGGTCCATGGTCAGCTACTGCCTCCACATCACGGACATCGACCCCATGAAGTACAACCTGTACTTCGAGCGGTTCCTGAACCCGGAGCGGGTCAGTATGCCGGATATTGACATGGACTTCGGCGACACCCGCCGGGACGAGGTGTTCGAGTACGTCCGCCAAAAGTACGGGGACGACCACGTGGCCCACATCGTCACCTTCGGCACCATGGCCGCCCGGAACGCCATCCGGGACGTGGGCCGGGTGATGAACATCCCCTACGCCGACGTGGACGTGATCGCCAAGCAGGTGCCCGCCGGGCCCGGCGCCCTCCACATCACCCTGGACGACGCCCTGCGCCTCTCCAAGCCCCTGCGGGAGCAGTATGAGACGGACCCCCAGGTGAAAAAGCTCATCGACACCGCCAGGGCCCTGGAGGGGATGCCCCGCCACGCCTCCACCCACGCCGCCGGCGTGGTGATCACCAAGCGGCCGGTGGTGGACTACGTGCCCCTGTCCAAAAACGACGACACGGTGGTCTGCCAGTACGTGATGACCACGCTGGAGGAACTGGGCCTTTTGAAAATGGACTTCCTTGGCCTGCGGAACCTGACGGTGCTGGATGACGCGGTGAAGATGGTCCAGGAGCGCCAGCCGGACTTCCAGCTCTCGGACATCCCGGAGGACGACCCGGAGACCTATGAGATGCTCTCCGCCGGAAAGACCTCCGGCGTGTTCCAGATGGAGTCCGCCGGCATGACCGGTGTGTGCGTGGGCCTGCGGCCCCAGTCCATCGAAGACCTGACCGCCATCGTGGCCCTGTACCGGCCCGGCCCCATGGAATCCATCCCCCGGTTCATCGCCTGCAAGCACGACCCCAGCCGGGTGACCTACAAGCACCCCTCCCTGGAGCCCATCCTGTCCGTCACCTACGGGTGCATCGTCTACCAGGAGCAGGTGATGCAGATCTTCCAGCAGCTGGCGGGGTACTCCCTGGGCCAGGCCGACATGGTCCGCCGGGCCATGAGCAAGAAGAAGCGCAAGGAGATCGAGCGGGAGCGGACGTCCTTCATCCACGGCGACCCCGACCGGGGCATCGCGGGATGTGTGGCCAACGGCATCCCGGAGGCGACCGCCGAGGCCATCTACCAGGAGATCGACGCCTTCGCCGAGTACGCCTTCAACAAGGCCCACGCCGTCTCCTACGCGGTGGTGGCCTACCAGACCGCCTGGTTCAAGTGCCACCACACCCGGGAGTACATGGCGGCCCTGCTGACCAGCGTGCTGGACAACTCCGACAAGGTGGCGGGGTACATCAGCGAGTGCCGGGACTGCGGCATCGCCCTGCTGCCGCCGGACATCAACCGCTCCGCCGACCGGTTCACCGTGGAGGAGGGGGGCATCCGCTTCGGCCTGGTGGCCATCAAGAACATCGGCCGGGGCTTCATCCAGGCGGTGATGCGGGACCGGGCGGAGAAGGGCCCCTTCACGTCCCTCTACGACTTCTGCGACCGGATGGCGGACAGCGACATCAACAAGCGGGCGGTGGAGAACCTGATCCGCTCCGGCGCCTTTGACTCCCTGGGGGCCAGGCGGTCTCAGCTGATCCAGGTGTACGAGTCCGTCATGGACGCGGTGGCAGACAGCCACCGCCAGAACCTGGAGGGGCAGATGGACTTCTTCTCCATGGCGGCAGGGCCGGACAGCAAGGCCGCTGTAAAGGAGATACCCCTGCCAAATATCGACGAGTACACCCCGGAGCAGCTGATGCTGATGGAGAAGGAGACCACCGGCCTCTACCTCTCCGGCCACCCCATGGACCAGTACCGGGACGCGGTGCGGCGGCTGGGGGCGCCCACCATCGGCTCCATCCTGGCGGACTTCGCCCAGGAGGGGGGACCCACCCGGTTCGCCGACGACCAGCGGGTCACCATCTGCGGCATCGTCACCTCCAGCAAGACCAAGACCACCAAGAACAACTCCCTGATGGCCTACGTGACGGTGGAGGATGACACCGCCTCCATGGAGCTGCTGTGCTTCGCCCGGGTGCTGGAGTCCTGCGGCGCCTATCTGAAGGAGAACCAGGCGGTGGTGGTGAAGGGGCGGCTGTCCGTCCGGGACGAGAAGGCCCCCCAGCTCCTGTGCGACAGCGCCTATCCCCTGGGCGGGGCGGAGCCGCCGTCCCCGGCGGGGAAGCGGACCCAGGCGGTGCCGGGGCAGGTGCTGTACCTGAAGTTCCCCAGCCTGGACCACCCCAGCGTCCGCCACATGAAGCTGGTGTTCCAGATGTTTCCCGGCACCACCGCCGTGAAGATGGTGATGGCGGACACCCGGAAGGTCTACGGCACCCACGCCGTCCTCCACGAGGCCCTGCTCCAGGAGGCCCGGGAGACGTTGGGTGACGAGAATGTGGTGGTGAAATAGGAAGGAGCTGCACCGATGGGAGCCTGGATCGTCAGCATCACGGGAAACGACACAGCGGCGGACCTGCGGTACGAGTATGAAGCGGCGTTTTCCCACCTGCCTCCGGAGGAGGCGGTGGAGCGGCTGGACGCCTATGTCCGGCGGGAGATGGACGGGGACAGCTGGCCGGACTATGTTTACTCCCTGGCGCTATTTCTGTGGAGGTATGGTCTGCTGACAGAAAATGTCCGAATCCGGGCATTGGACCTAATTGGGCAGGAGGGCGGTCTGGAGCTCTATACAGATGCACCTCAGCGCCGAAAGCGCGAGAAGGTGCTGGCGGATCTTCAAGAAAGGCTGTGTTCTCCCCAGCCACCGTCGAGGCCAGTGCGCTTGCGAATGCACCAGAAGCCGGTGTTCCAGGCTGGAGACGTGGTGGCGTTGCAGATTTCCACGGCGGGAAAGCCCTACTATCCGGACCCGCATCTGCCGAAGGCGGCATTTTATAAGGTAGACGGAAGCTGGATGCTGGTGCAGAAGATTCGGGATCAGATCTCCTGGCAATCCCGTGTGGTGCCGGAGGTCCGGGACCTCTGGCCGGAGTTCGCACTGTTGGATTTCTGCGGGAAAAATCTGCCCGGCATCGAGGAGATTTCCAGTCTTCCGGTACTGGGCGTCGTGACGGGGGATGGAAGGATGTCCGCCTACCGCCGTTGGAATGCCAAGGTTATCGGCAGAGGTACAGGGCGGGTGTCGCCAGAGGACCGCTGCTTCCCCGGCGTGTTTTTTATGAGAGACGGAATCGGCAACTGCCAGAAGGAGGTCGCCTGCCTGTACCGTTGGGGGACCTGCCTGAAAAATCTCCAATAGGCAAAAAGCCGCCCGTGTCCAAACTGGACACGGGGGTTTCACTTAGTTAAAGATACCACATCAAAACCCACGTTGACTTTTGCTCAACCGATACAGCCGGAGGGCTGGATAACAAGAAAAGGCGGTATGCGCCCCGTGGAGGGGTAGAATACCGCCTTTTCTT
>DWYU01000051.1 GCA_019118505.1 Candidatus Oscillibacter excrementavium | reverse complement strand
TCACCAAGGAGCGGGCCTCCGGCAGGCGGTCCGGCGGTTCCGCCTATGGGGGCGCCTCCTACGGCGGATACGGCGGGGGCTACGGCGGCTATCAGGGCTACGGGAGCTCCTCCCAGAGCTACAGCGGCCAGTCCTCCGTGCTGCAGCAGGCCCGCATCGCCATCCAGACCGGCAACATCAGTCGGGCGGAGGCGCTGCTGGACAACTACAGCGACCACAACGCGGAGTGGAACTTCCTGAAGGGGGCGGTGTGCTACCGCCGAGGCTGGCTGGACGAGGCGCTGCAATACTACCGCACCGCCGTCCAGATGGACCCCGGCAACGCCGAGTACCGGCAGGCTTTGGAGTATATGGAGGGCACCCAGGACACGTCCTACAGCCCCACAGGCAGCTTCGGGACCCTGTGCAGCGGCAACCCCTGCCTGAGCCTGTGCTGTCTGTACACACTCTGCAACGGCGGCGGATACTTCTTCTGCTGCTGACGGACCCGAGAGGAAGGAAGTTGAGACCATGATCAAGAGTATGACCGGCTACGGCCGGGCCCGGCAGGAGCTCCACAAGCGGGACATCACCGTGGAGGTGCGCTCCGTCAACAACCGGTATCTGGACTGCACCGTGAAGATGCCCCGGATGTACACCTTTGCCGAGGACGCGGTGAAAAAGCACGTCCAGCAGGCGGTGTCCCGGGGAAAGGTGGACGTGTTCATCACTGTGGATGCCACGGCGGCGGATGTGGCCAAGGTGGCGGTGAACCGGGAGCTGGCGGCCCAGTACGCCGCCGCCCTGGGGGAGCTGGCGGACCTGTGCGGTGAGTTGGACTACCGGATCGCGCCGGAGACCCTGGCCCGGTTCCCGGACGTGCTGACGGTGACGAAGGAGGACGAGGACCTGGAGACCGTCAGCGCAGACCTCTGCGCGGTACTGGACGAGGCTCTGGCCGCCTACAACGCCATGCGGGCTGTGGAGGGGGCGAAGCTGGCGGAGGACATCGCCGGCCGGCTGGACACCATCGAGCGCTGCACCGGCCAGGTGGAACAGCGGTCCCCGGAGACGGTGGCGGAGTACCGCCAGAAGCTGACCGCCCGGATGGAGGAGGTGCTGCAGAGCACCACCATCGACGAGCAGCGGATTCTGATGGAGGCCGCCATCTACGCCGACAAGGTGGCGGTGGACGAGGAGACCGTCCGGCTGCGGAGCCACGTGGCCCAGCTGCGGACCATGCTCCAGTCCGACGAGCCCATGGGCCGGAAGATGGACTTCCTGATCCAGGAGGTCAACCGGGAGTCCAACACCATCGGCTCCAAGTGCAGCGACGTGGCCATCGCCGAGATCGTGGTGGCCCTGAAGGCGGAAGTGGAGAAGATGCGGGAGCAGGTCCAGAATGTGGAGTGAGGGAAGATGAAGCTCATCAACATCGGATTCGGCAACCTGGTGTCCGCGGACCGGCTGGTGGCGGTGGTGGGGCCCGACTCGGCCCCCATCAAGCGCATGGTGCAGGAGTCCCGGGAGCGGGGAATGCTGATCGACGCCACTTACGGCCGCAAGACCGCGTCCATCTTCATCATGGACAGCGACCACGTGGTGCTGTCGGCCCTGCCGCCGGAGCGGTTCGCGCCCAAGGAAGAGAGAGAGAACGAGGAATAGGAGTGTGTGTATATGAGAAGAGGGAGGACCTTTGTGGTCTCCGGCCCCTCCGGCGTGGGTAAGAGCACCGTGCTCAAGGCCCTGCTGGCGTCCCGGCCCAATCTGTATTTTTCCGTGTCCGCCACCACGCGGGCTCCCCGTCCCGGGGAACTGGACGGCATCCACTACCACTTCATGGACGTGGAGTCCTTCCGCAAGTGGATCGCCATGGACCAGTTTTTGGAGTACGCGGAGTACGTGGGGAACTTCTACGGGACCCCCAAGAAGTTCGTGGACGACGCCATGGAGGCCGGCAAGGACGTGATCCTGGACATTGAGATCCAGGGGGCCATCCAGGTCACCAGCAAGCGGCCGGACACGGTGCGGATCTTCATCGCCCCCCCCAGCTGGGAGGAGCTGGAGCGCCGCCTGCGGGACCGGGGCACCGACAGCCCTGAGAAGATCCAGAAGCGGCTGCTGCGGGCCAAGGTGGAGTTCCAGACGGCCCACACCTACGATTACTTTGTCATCAACGACACCGTGGAGAACGCGGTGGGGGAGCTGAACGCCATCATCACGGCGGAGCACTGCAAGCCCCAGGAGCGGATGGAGATCATCAGCGGACGCTGAGAGTGCCGTCCCCCTTCGCATGAAATAAATTTTCAGCCGAAAGGCAGATAGGAAGTCGATTTACTATGATGCTGTATCCCGCAATGAACAAGCTGACCAGCTACATTCCCAACCGCTATATGCTGGTGGACGTGGTGGCCCGCCGGGCCCGGCAGATCGCCGACGAGGCGGAGGAGACCGGTGAGCACCTGACGGAGAAGCCCGTCACCCTGGCCATCCAGGAGGTGGCGGACGGCAAGCTGGACGCCAGAAACATGGACCTGACCATCGAGGAGCCGGAGGATGTGCTGCCGGAGGAAGACGAACAGGCACAGTGACAACAGGAGGGGCGAGGCATGGAAACCGCTGAGATCGTGAAAGTCGCGGTGAGCGCCGCGCCCTATTCCATTGACAAGCCCTATGACTATCTGGTGCCCCGGTCGCTGACGGAGACGGCGGTGCCCGGGGTCCGGGTCACCGTGCCCTTCGGCCGGGGCAACCGCACCAGCGAGGGCATCGTCCTGGCCCGGACCCAGGGGGAGAAGGGCCCCAGGCTGAAGCCCCTGCTGTCCGTCCTGGACCGGACGCCGGTGCTGGATAGCGACGGCATCGCCCTGGCCCTGTGGCTGCGGCAGCGGTACTTCTGCACCCTGTTCGAGGCCGTCAAGACCATCCTGCCCGCGGGCCTCTGGTACCAGATCCGGGAGGTCTGGCACCTGGCGGAGGGGCTGGACCGGTACACCGCCGATGGCCTGGCCGCCGGCATCCGCCACGCCATCCCGGTGCTGGACGCCCTGTTCGCCGCCGGCGGCACCGCGGAACTGAGCGACCTGGAGGCCGCCTGCGGCAAGGACACCGGCGCGGTGCTGCGGGCGCTGCAGAAGGCGGGGGTCACGGTGTGCGAGACCGCCGCCAAGCGGAAGATCAGCGACAGGCAGCGCCGGATGGCGGAGCTGGCCGTCAGCGCCGAGGAGGCCCTGGCCCTGACGGAGAAGCGGTCCTCTCCCCAGCGGCGGGAGGCGGTGCGCCTCCTGGCGGCGGAGGGCCGGATGAGCGCCGCGGAGGTGTGCTACTACACCGGCATCTCCATGGCCTCCCTCCGGGGGCTGGAGAAGGCGGGGATCGTGGCCTTCTCGGAAGAGGAGGAGCTGCGGCTGCCGGACCTGAACCAGGTGGAGCCCGCCGGGCCCATCGTCCTCAACGAGGAGCAGGAGGCGGCCTTCCAGTCCATCCTGGCCCTGACCAGGACCGGCAGGCCGGAGGCGGTGCTGCTCCAGGGGGTCACCGGCAGCGGCAAGACCCAGGTCTATCTGCGGCTGGTTCAGGAAATACTGAACCAGGGGCGGCGGGCCATGGTGCTGGTGCCGGAGATCGTGCTGACCCCCCAGATGATGCGGCGGTTCGCCGCCTGCTTCGGGGACCAGGTGGCCCTGCTCCACAGCGCGTTGCGGATGACGGAGCGGTACGACCAGTGGAAGCGCATCCGCCGGGGAGAGGTCCAGGTGGTGCTGGGCACCCGGTCCGCCGTCTTTGCGCCGTTGAAAAATGTGGGGCTCATCGTCCTGGACGAGGAGCAGGAGAGCAGCTACCAGTCGGAGAACCCGCCCCGGTATCACACCCGGGACGTGGCAAAATACCTCTGCGCCCGGGACAAGGCCACATTGGTCCTGGGGTCCGCCACCCCGTCGGTGGAGACCGCCTGGAACGCGGAGCAGGGGATCTATCACAAGGCGCTGCTGCGGCGGCGCTATAACCAGCGGTCCTTGCCGGAGGTGCTGGTGGCGGACCTGAAAGAGGAGATCCGCGCCGGCAATTCCGGCATGGTAGGCGCCGTCCTCCGCCGGGAGCTGGCGGAGAACCTGGCGCGGGGAGAGCAGAGCATCCTGCTGCTGAACCGCCGGGGCAGCAGCCGGTATCTGCTGTGCGGGGAGTGCGGCCATGTGCCGGAGTGCCCCCGGTGCAGCGTGGCGCTGACGTACCACTCCGCCAACGGGCGGCTCATGTGCCACTACTGCGGCCACTCGGAAAGGGCCAGCGACACCTGCCCCGTCTGCGGCGGCATCATGAAGCACGTGGGCACCGGCACCCAGAAGGTGGAGGAGGAGCTCCACGCCCTGTTCCCGGAGACGGCGGTGCTGCGGATGGACGCGGACACCGCCGAGGGCCGCCATGAGCAGCTGCTGGACAAGTTCGAAAAGGAGCGGATCCCCATTCTGCTGGGCACCCAGATGGTGGCCAAGGGGCTGGACTTCCCCAATGTGACGCTGGTGGGGGTGCTGGCGGCGGATTTGTCGCTGTACGTAGACAACTACCTGGCCGCCGAGCGGACCTTCAGCCTGCTGACCCAGGTGGTGGGCCGGGCGGGCCGGGGCGGCACCGCCGGCCGGGCGGTGATCCAGACCTACACCCCGGAGAACGACGTGATCCAGTGCGCCGCCCGGCAGGACTACCAGGGGTTCTATGAAAACGAGATCCGGCTGCGGCGGCTGCGGCGGTTCCCGCCCTTCGCGGACCTGTTCACCTTCACCGTCTCCGGGGCGGAGGAGGGGGCGGTGCTCCGGGCCGCCGCAAGCGTGCGGGAGGAGCTGCGCCGCCTGGCCCAGCTGCCGGCGCTGGCCGCCGCCTCCCCGGAGGTGCTGGGGCCCGCCCCGGCGCCGGTGATGAAGCTGAACAACCGCTACCGCTACCGCTGCCTGCTGGTGGGGAAGAACGACAGACCCACCCGGGAGGCAGTGAGCTGGCTTTTGAAATGGTTCGCGGGCGACCGCGCCAACTGCGGGATGAATCTATTTGTGGACTGCAACTCCATGGAGTGAGCAGTGTCTTGAAGGAGGACAAGGACGTATGGCTTTGCGGAAAATCGTGGTGCAGGGGGACGAGTGCCTGACCAAGGTGTGCCGTCCCGTGACGGAGTTCAACCCCCATCTCCATCAGCTGCTGGATGACATGACGGAGACATTGGCGGACGCCAACGGCGCCGGTCTGGCGGCCCCCCAGGTGGGGGTGCTGCGCCGGGTATGCGTGGTGCTGGACGAGGGCTCTGAGGAGTTCATCGAGCTGGTGAACCCGGAGATCGTGGCCCAAAGCGGCGAACAGACCGGGCTGGAGGGATGCCTCAGCGTGCCCGGCAAGTGGGGCATCGTCACCCGGCCGGAGGTGGTCCGGGTCCGGGCCCAGGACCGGTACGGCGACTGGTTCGAGGTGGAGGGAGAGGGCCTGACGGCCCGGGCCTTCTGCCACGAGATCGAGCACCTGGACGGCCACCTGTTCGTGGAACACATCGACCACTTCCTGTCCGACGAGGAGCTGCGGGACTACATGGAGCAGGAGGAGCGGGAGGCCCGGGAGGCCGCCGAAGCCCAGGAAGAGGGGGAGTGAGCCCATGCGGATCCTGTTCATGGGCACGCCGGACTTCGCCGTGGCGTCATTGCGGCGGCTGGTGGCCGACGACCACCAGGTCTGCGGCGTGTTCACCCAGCCGGACAAGCCCAAAAACCGGGGCCACAAGCTGGTGCCAACGCCTGTAAAGGAATATGCGTTAACACAAAATATCCCCGTCTACCAGCCGGAAAAGCTGCGGGACGGCACGGCGCTGGAGCTGGTGAAGTCCCTGGCCCCGGAGCTGACGGTGGTGGCGGCCTACGGCCGCATCCTGCCGGAGGACATTCTGGAGGCGCCGAAATACGGCTCCATCAACGTCCACTCGTCCCTGCTGCCCAAGTACCGGGGAGCGGCCCCCATCAACTGGGCCATCCTGAACGGGGAGACCACCACCGGCGTCACCATCATGTATATGGCGAAGGAGCTGGACGCCGGGGACATCATCTTGCAGAAGGAGACCCCCATCGGCCCGGAGGAGGACGCCCAGGCCCTGACGGCCCGCCTGGCGGAGCTGGGGGCGGAGGCGTTGAGCGAGGCGGTGGCGGCCATCGGAGCTGGCACCGCCAGCCGGACGCCCCAGGACGAGGGGCGGCAGACCTACGCCTCCATGCTGACGCGGGAGATGTCCCCCATCGACTGGACCCGCTCCGCCCGGGAGATCGACTGCCAGGTCCGGGGGCTGATCCCCTGGCCCTGCGCGTCCTGTGAGCTGGCGGGCCGGCGGTTCAAAATCTACCGCACCGTCCCCGGCGGCAGGACCGACGCCGCCCCCGGCACGGTGCTCTCCGCCGGGAAGCAGGGCATCCGGGTATCCTGCGGCGGGGGAGAGAGCTTGTATCTCACGGAGCTCCAGGCGGAGGGGGGCAAGCGGATGGCCGCCGGCGCCTATCTGCTGGGCCACCCCCTGGAGGTCTGACCGCCAGTTTCAACATTCGGAGGTTTTCTATGCCCTATTACGGTTACGGCTACTATAGCTACACGGATTTTCTGGCCAACAACCTGTACTTCCTGCTGCTGATCCCGGTGCTGCTCCTGTCCATCTGGGCCCAGTTCCAGGTGTCCGGCAGCTTCCGGCGGTACAGTCAGGCCGCCACCCGCCGCCGGTTCACCGGCGCCATGGCGGCGGAGGCGGTGCTGCGGTTCAACGGGGTGTACGACGTGCCCATCCGGCCCTGCCGGGGCAATCTGACGGACCACTACGATCCCCGGGACAACACCATCTACCTGTCCGAGGGGGTCTACAACGCCCCCACCATCGCGGCGGTGGGGGTGGCGGCCCACGAGGCGGGCCACGCCGTCCAATACGCCCAGAACTACGCCCCCGTCCGGGTGCGCTCCGCCATCATCCCCCTGACCCAGATCGGCTCCAGCCTGTCTTTCATCCTGCTGTTCATCGGACTGTTCCTGTACAGCCAGTCCCTGTTTTTCATCGGCATCGTGCTGTTTTCCTTCACCACCATCTTCCAGCTGGTGACGCTGCCGGTGGAGTTCAACGCCTCCGCCCGGGCCATCCGGACCATTGAGGACATGCAGCTGCTGTACGAGGACGAGCTGCCCGGCGCCAAAAAGGTGCTGCGGGCCGCGGCCATGACCTACGTGGCGGCGCTGCTGATGAGCCTTCTCCAGCTGCTGCGATTCGTGCTGATCTTCATCGGCCGGGGCGGCGGACGGAGCCGGGGAGGCAGCCGATGAGGGCCCCCAATGCCCGGGACACCGCCCTGGGGGTCCTGGTGCGCTGCCGCACCGCCGGGGCCTGGGCGGACGCCGCCCTGACCGCCCAGCTCCGCCGGGACGGCCTGACCGGCCCGGAGGCAGCCCTGTGCAGCCGGATCGTCTACGGCGTCATGCAGAACCGGCTGCTGCTGGATTTCTACCTAGGGGCTTACTGTTCCCAGAAGATCGATCACCTCCAGCCGCCTCTGGCGGAGATCCTGCGGATCGGGGCGTATCAGATTCTGTTCCTGGACAAGGTGCCGGACAGCGCCGCCGTCAACCAGGCGGTGGAGCAGGCCAAGTCCAACGGCCGGGCCAAGGCGTCCGGCCTGGTGAACGCGGTGCTGCGGCAGGTCTCCCGGAACAAGAGCCATCTGCCGCCCATCCCGGACCGGGACGAGACACAGAATCTCTCCATCCGGTACAGCCACCCCAAGTGGCTGGTGAAGCGGCTGATCGCCCTGCTGGGCCGGGAGGAGGCGGAGGCGCTTCTCGCCGCCGACAACGCCCCGGCCCCCCTGACCATCCAGGTGAACCCCCTGAAAACCACGGGGGAGGCCCTGACGGCGGCGCTGGAGGCCTCCGGCGTCACGGTCCGGGCCCACCCCTGGGTGCCCGGCTGTCTGGAGCTGGACCGCGCCGGGGACCTGACGGCTCTGGCCCCCTTCCGGGCGGGAGCGTTTCTGGTCCAGGACCCGGCGGCCCGGCTGGTCCCCCAAATCGCCGGGATACGGCCCGGGATGCGGGTGCTGGACGTGTGCGCCGCGCCGGGGGGGAAATCCTTTGCCGCCGCTTTCCAGATGGAGGACCGGGGGGAGATCACCGCCTGCGACCTCCACGAGAACAAGCTGAAGCGGATCCGGGAGGGCGCGGCGCGGCTGGGCCTCACCTGCGTCCGCACGGAGGCCGCCGACGGCCGGGTGTTCCGGCCGGAGTGGGAAGGCGCCTTCGACGCGGTGCTGGTGGATGCCCCCTGTTCGGGCCTCGGCATCATCCGAAAGAAGCCGGACATCCGGTACAAGAAGCCCGATGACCTCTTCGCCCTGCCGGTGATCCAGCGGGCCATTTTGGACAACGCCGCCCGGTACGTAAGGCCCGGCGGCACCCTGGTGTACTCCACCTGCACCGTCCTGACCGAGGAGAATGAGGAGGTCACCGACGGGTTTCTCGCCGAGCACCCGGACTTTGGCCGCACGCCCTTCGCCCTGCCCGATCCGGTGGGGGAGACCGGGGGCCAGGTGACCTTGTGGCCCCACCGCCACGGCACCGACGGCTTTTACATCTGCCGCATGGCGCGGCAACCGTGAGGAGCGATCCATGACCGATTTGAAATCACTGACACTGCCGGAGCTGACGGCTTTCCTCCAGTCCCTGGGGGAGCCGGCCTTCCGGGGCAAGCAGGTGTTCACCTGGCTCCACCGGGGATCCACGTCCTTTGATGAGATGACCAACCTCTCCAAGTCCCTGCGGGAGAAGCTGCGGGAGACCTGCATCCTCACCGTCCCCAAGGTGGCCCGGAAGCAGGTGTCCAAGCTGGACGGGACCATGAAATACCTGTGGGAGCTGGCGGACGGCAACTGCATCGAGACCGTGCTGATGCAGTACCACCACGGCAACACCGTGTGCATCTCCTCCCAGGTGGGGTGCCGGATGGGGTGCGCCTTCTGCGCCTCCACCGTCGCCGGCAAGGTCCGGGACCTGACGCCGGCGGAGATGCTGGACCAGGTGCTGTTCACCCAGATCGATTCCGGCCTGCCGGTGTCCAACATCGTGCTGATGGGCATTGGAGAGCCCCTGGACAACCTGGACACGGTGCTGAAGTTCCTGGAGCTGGTGAACCACCCGGATGGCATGAACATCGGGATGCGGCACATCTCCCTGTCCACCTGCGGCATTGTGCCGGGCATCCGGCGGCTGGCGGAGCTGGAATTGCAGCTGACGCTGTCCGTGTCCCTCCACGCGCCGGACAGCGAGACGAGAAGCAAGATCATGCCCATCAACCGGGCCTACGATGTGGAGGAGCTGTTCCGGGCCTGCCACGACTACTTTGACAGGACCGGCCGCCGCATCTCCTTTGAGTACGCCATGATCGACGGCGTCAACGACCACGACTGGCAGGCGGACCTGATCGCCAAAAAACTCCGGGGTATGCCGGGCCATGTGAACCTGATCCCCCTGAACGATGTGGTGGAGAGCCCCTACAAGCCCTCCCGCCGGATCGGGGCCTTTCAAAAACGGCTGGAATCCCACGGCGTCACCGCCACTGTGCGGCGGAGCCTGGGGGGAGATATTGACGCCTCCTGCGGACAGCTCCGCCGGAAGGCCATGGAAGAAGCGCAGAAAGGGGAGGACTCCCAATGAACCAAATGAACGTCTGGGGCATGACCGACATCGGCCTTGTCCGGAAGGAGAATCAGGACGCCTACGCCACGTCCCAGCACGCGGCCTCCGGCCGCACGGTGGGCGTGGTGTGCGACGGCATGGGCGGCCCCGCCGGGGGGCGGGTGGCCAGCCAGATCGCCGTCTCCGTCTACGTGGAGGAGCTGGAGAAGCTGCTGACAGAGGACCAGACCCCCCAGCAGCTGCTGGAGGCCTCCGCCCAGGCGGCGGCCCTGGCCAACCAGGCCATCCAGCAGGAGGCGGAGCGCCGGGAGGAGTGCCGGAACATGGGCACCACCCTGGTGTCCGCCATCTCCTATGACGGCGGCGTGGTGGTCACCAATGTGGGAGACAGCCGGGCCTATCACATCACCGAGGACGGCATCACCCGGATCACCAAGGACCACTCCCTGGTGGAGAGCATGGTGGACCGGGGGGACATCACCGCTGAGGAGGCCCGCCGGCACCCCAGCCGGAACCTGATCACCCGGGCCCTGGGGCCGGACATCTCCGCGGACTGCGACGGGTACATATGCCCGATGCAGCCGGGGGAGTACCTGCTGCTGTGCTCCGACGGGCTGGTGAACACCGTCACCGACCAGGAGATGCTCTTTGAGGTCATCCACGGGGACGGGCCGGACACCTGCCTGGACCGGCTGCTGGCCATTGCCAGGCGCCAGGGGGCGCCGGACAATGTCACCGCCGTCCTGATGCGGAAACAGTAAAGGGGGGAGCACCATGGAACACAAGGACCCTTACATTGGGAAAATGCTGGACAACCGCTATGAGATCCTGGAGCGCATCGGCACCGGGGGCATGGCGATTGTGTACAAGGCCAAGTGCCACCGGCTGAACCGGCTGGTGGCCGTCAAGATCCTCAAGAGCGACCTGGCCCAGGACGAGGACTTCCGCCGCCGGTTCAACGCGGAGTCCCAGGCCGTCGCCCAGCTGTCTCACCCCAACATCGTGTCGGTGTACGACGTGTCCCGGGGCGGGGACATCGAGTATATCGTCATGGAGCTGATTGACGGCATCACCCTGAAGCAGTACATGGAGAAGCGGGGCCAGCTGAACTGGCGGGAGTCCCTGCACTTCATCACCCAGATCATGCGGGGCCTCAGCCACGCCCACAGCCGGGGCATCGTCCACCGGGACATCAAGCCCCAGAACGTGATGGTGCTGCGGGACGGCAGCGTGAAGGTGG
>DWYU01000050.1 GCA_019118505.1 Candidatus Oscillibacter excrementavium | reverse complement strand
TGGGTACAGGGCCGGCCCTCATAGCCGGTGTAGGAGGCCAGCAGGGTCTGGGCCTCCTGGTTGCGGCCGGTGAGGGCCACCACGTTGCCCAGATCGTCATAGTCCATCTCGATCTCCGGGTTCACGCTCAGCAGGACGGTGCCGGCCACGCCGCCGCTCTCTTCCAGGAGGGGGGCGCTGGTGCCGGGGGTCTCGGGGAGGGACGCCGTGCCGGCGCCGTTCCCGCAGGCGGTCAGAGTGGTCAGGGCCAGGGCGGCGGTCAGGGTCAGGGCAAACCATTTGGTGCGGATGTTCTGTTTCATTTCATTCATCTCCTTGAAAAGGGTGTTTGGTTTGTGTGTTCTGCTTTTAGATTACGGAGCCGCTGCCGAAAAACCGGGGCCTGGGAAAAACTTTTTTCCTCTTCTTCGGCTGACACAGGGAGGATACGGCAGCCGGTCTCCAAAACCGGGGCCGCGGCGGAAATTTTTCTGCGTTAATCGTCGTCATCCCGCTCTCCGTCATCGTCGCCATCATCATCGTCATCGTCGTCCCGGTCATCGCCGTCATCCCGGTCCTCATAGTCGGTGTCACCGTCCACATAAGGGCCGTCGTCGGGAGGTTCATAGTCGGTGACGCCGTCGCTGTAAGGACCGTAATCCGTATCCTCATAATCGGTGACCCCGTCGGCGTTGGGGCCGTAGTCCGTGTCACCGTAGTCCGTGATCCCCGAGTCGGCAGAGGGGACAGGGGGCGCGGAGGGCGCCGGCGTGGGCTCCGGCACAGGCTCCGGCGTGAGGTCCGAGGTGGGGGACGGCGTGGGGCTGGGCGGCGCCACCGGGATCACCACCTCGGTGGCCGGTTCCTCCTCCGGCGCGGGGCCGATTTGGATCACGATGGTCTCCCCGTACCGCTCCTCCAGATCCTCCCGGGCCGCCTGTTCCTCCCGGGCCTGCCAGTCGGCGTCGGCGCTGGTGACCGTGATGGACACCGTCTCCCCGCCGGAGAGGTAGCCCATATCGATGGCCCGCTCCACCAGCTCCCCGGTCACGTCCTCCCGGTCCTTGCCGCTGTATTCGTAGCCCGCAATCAGGCTCTGGCCGTCCTCATTGAGCCCCTCCAGCTCCAGCACCCGGTCGGTGCGGCTGAGGGTGAGCTCCACATCCGGGTTGATCTGGATGCGCAGGGCGCCGTAGGGGGTGAAGTTTGGCTGGTAGTAGCCAAAGAACACCAAGCACAGACAGGCGGCCAGGCCAGCCACGCCGGACAGGGGCTTCCACAGGGCGGGGCGTTTTTCCCTGGGGTGCCGCAGCTCCACGATGTCCCGCACTGTGTCCCCCACCTGATAGCGCAGGTTGGCGGCCTTCAAAAAGCGGCCCTCCTCGTCCAGCACCACCGCGTAGGCCGGATGCACCTCCATGACCAGATAGCTCACGCCTCGTCGCCCCCTCTCTTGGGGCCCACCTGGCACAGGTGGCCCCGGATGATCTCATAGCCGTTGGTGAAGGCCAGCAGGATGGCCACCAGGTACTTCCGGTGCCGCTCCATGGTCTTCCTGTCGGTGCCGGAGCCGGCGGACAGCTCCCCCATGGGCAGCTTGCCCGTGTCCTCCACCCGTTTCAGCAGCTCCGGCTGGGTCCGGGCGAAGTCCAGCACCCGGCGGCAGGCGGCGAAGGTCCGCTCCTGCCGGGGGCAGTTGTCCGCCACGTCGGAGAAGGTCAGGCCGAACTGGGCCAGCTTCTCGGAAAACTCCTGGATCTCCCGCCGGCTGGCGGTGCGCACCGCATAGTCCCCGGCGTGGTCCACGGTGTCGGGGATGGTGTCCAGCAGCTCGCCGCCGTCCTCCTCCCCGCCCAGGGGGGTGTGGAGGGAGATCACGTTGCCGTGGCGCTTCTCCGTCCGGTAGTGGTCGATGAGCCGGTTTTTAATAGCACGGGCGGCGTAGGGCAGAAAAGCGCCCCGGCTCTTCTCATAGGCCAGCACCGCCTCATAGAAGGCCAGCATGGCGATGCTCAGTTCGTCCTCATGGCCGTTTTCCGGGGCGGTATGAAGAAACTTCACCGTCTCCGAGCGGATAAAGCCCATGTACTGACGGATGAGGGCGTCCGCCGCCTCCGAGTCCGTCTTGGCCGATCGTACCTGGGAAACGATGTCGTGCTCCGTGCGCACCATTGCCATCCCTCCATTCCCCTCCGGCAGAAGGATACGGACACGCCGCCGGATTTTCGGGGTCACAGCAGAAAATTTCAAAGGGTAAAAAACGCTATTGTAAAGTTTAGCGGTTGCGAAACGGAGGCGCGACCGTCTGGATGTCAAATCTTTGTCATATATATGTAAAGAAACGGGTGAGGCGGTCTTGCGTTCCCTTGGATGGGTTGTGTATCGAAGCCCTCTGTGATAGGATAGGGACACAAAAGCAGAGAGGAGCGCGCGGGATGAAACAGATTTTTTCTCTTGGGCTGACAGCGATACTTTTGATAGGCTACTTGACCGGCTGCGGCGGAAAGGCGGGCGGCACTGCACCCGGCGGGCCAGCTCCCTCCGGCGGCCAGACTCCCCCGGCGTCCTCCGTTCCGGAAACGCCCGCCGGCCAGGGGCAGACACCGGCTGTGTCCTCCGCCCCGGAGGGGGAACCCGCCGCCGGGGAGATCAGCCAGGATGAGGCCCTGGCCATCGCCCTGGCCAACGCCGGGGTGCCGGAGGGCGACGCCTATCACATCAAAAACGAGACCGACAGCGACAACGGCATCCCGCTCTACGACATCGAGTTCGAGACGGACTACGGCGACTACGACTTTGAGGTGGCCATGGCCGACGGACGCATCGTGGGGGCGGACTACGAGGTGGACGAGGAGTGGCTGGA
>DWYU01000049.1 GCA_019118505.1 Candidatus Oscillibacter excrementavium | reverse complement strand
GAAAAAATCCTTGTCCATGAGGCGGTCAAGAACGAGGACGGAAGCCGGGAACAGGAGGTAGAAATCTTCTACCGCTTCATCGGCAAAATTGATTGAATGACACCAATATCTTTAACTATGTGATACCGGCGCCGGATTGCCGGACATCACGGTGCTGCCGGCCCTGGCGGAGCTGTACGGTGTCACTGCCGACGACATTCTGGCGGGGGAGACCCTGCGGGGCCGTCCGGCGGAGACCGAGGGCCCGGCCCGGCGGCGCCTTCTTCTGCTGCGGCTGCGGACCCGGTTCGATATCTGCTTTGCCGGGGCTGTGGCCCTGGGCATTCTGGCCTGGTTCCGGGTGGAGTATGTGAGCCTGGCGGCCTGGCCGGTATCGGTTGGCCTCTTGTGGATTGGCTACGTGCTGGCCGCCCACCCGGCCCGCTACGGCGATGTGACACTGGACACCGGGACCTGGGAGAACCTGTACCGCAAGCTGCTGGCCGCCTCCGCCCTCCAGTGGTGGACGCTGCTGCGGCTGGTGCGGATCGGGGACCTGGTGATCGATGATGCCGGGATGCGGCTCTATTACGCCGGGGATACCTGGAAGCCCTTGATTTTCGCCGTGGGTCTGGCGGTGCTGTGCGCCATACTGGAGTGGGCCCTGCGCCGCCGGGCGGGGAAAGTGGCGTCACTTCTGTGGGTGCCGGAGCGGCTGCGGCTGTCGCTGCGCCAGGGCGATGGATTCCTGCGGCGGACCCGGCAGATCTGGCTGGTGTGGTTGATGTGGGTGGCGGTTCTGGTGGGGCTGTGGTTCCTGGCGGAAAACCAACTGGACCTGGCTCTGGCCCCGTGGATCATGGAGTACGGCGAGGAGCTGATCCGGGACGGGCTGCCGGAGAGCTGGATCGTCCTGCGGGAGCGGCTGGAGGCGGATGTGGCCCCCTGGAAATGGCTACAGGCGGGGGTTCTGGCTGCCGGGGGAATCTCCGCCGCTGTCCTGGCGGTGTGGACGGGGATTGCTTGGAAAAAGCGGCGGCCCCCTCTTGCGGAGCAGGGCGAAACATGATAAAATTGCCCCTGCGAAACGTAGGGGGAGAAGTGCATGTACCATTATATTTTCTTTGACCTGGACGGCACGCTGACAGACTCCAAGGAGGGCATCCTCAACAGTCTGCGGTATGCCTTTGAGAAGCTGGGGGAGCCGGTGCCGCCGGAGAGCACCCTCATCAAGTTCATCGGCCCGCCCCTGCAGGACTCCTTTGTGGAGTTCTGCGGCTTCACGGCGGAACGGGCGGCGGAGGCCGTGGACACCTTCCGGGAGCGGTATGAGCCTGTGGGCAAGTTCGAGAACATGGCCGCCCCCGGCATGGCGGACCTGTGCGCCCGGCTGAAGGCCCGGGGCTATGTGCTGGCCCTGGCCTCCTCCAAGCCGGAGAGCCTGTGCGTGCCCATCTGTGAACGGTTCGGCTTCACGCCGTCCCTGACGGTCATCACCGGCAGCCCGCCCACCGGGGACTGGACCAAGGCGGACGTGATCCGGGAGACCATGGGCCGCCTGGGACTGACGGAGGAACAGAAGCCGGAGATCCTGATGGTGGGAGACCGGAAGTTCGACGTGCTGGGGGCCAAGGCCTGTGGCATCGACTGTGCCGGCGTGGAGTTCTTCGGCTACGCCGCCCCCGGCGAGCTGGCGGAGGCCGGCGCCGTGGCGGTGGTCCGGACGCCGGAGGAGCTGGAGCAGTTCATCCTGACCCACTGAGAGGAACATGAAAAAAGAGACGCCTGAAAAGGCGTCTCTTTTTTGCGCGGATAGCTCAGGCCGCGGACTCTGCCGCCTGCACCTCCGCCAGGGTCTGGCCCTGGCCGGTGAGGTCGGCGGAGAGCACCGGGTCGATGGGCACTGCCAGATACATGCTGTTGCCGTAGACGTAGGCGCCGGAGGTGACGGCCACCACCTGGCCGTAGACGTTCAGCAGGGCGCCGCCGCTGCTGCCCTCGGAGATGTCGGCGGTGCTCATGACGCAGGGCAGGTCATACCGGTCCACCTCCCGCTGGGTGGCACTGACGATGCCGGAGCTGACCGCCAGTCCCAGACCCAGAGGGCTGCCGATGGCGTAGACCGTGTCGCCCACCCGCAGGTCTCCGGTGCCGGAGGGGGCGAGCTCCAGCGTGGCAAAGGCGGTGGTGTCATGGCCCTTCAGGGCGGTCTGAGAGACGCGGAGCACCGCGATGTCGATGCCCGGGTCATAGTAGATCACGGACTCCACTTCATACACGTCGCCGGTGGAGAGAACGGCGGCAGCCCGCACCGCGTCCTGAATGGAGTGGTAGTTGGTCACCGCCAGGCCGTCGGCGGAGATGAAGAAGCCGCTGGCCTCGCCGGTGGAGATGCCGTCCTTCCAATAGGCCTCCGTCTCATAGGTGTCCAGGCGGAACACCGCGGCGGTGCAGCGGTCCGCCGCCTGGCGGGCTGTCAGGGCGGGATTTAGCAGCCCCAGGGCGTTGGCGGCGGAGCGGGAGACGGCTCCCTGGCTCACCAGGCGGCCGATCACTGTGGCACTGCCGTCCTGGTAGGAGAAGGTCAGGGCGTCCGCCGCCATCTCAAACAGGTCCCCCTGGGTCAGGGCGCCGGTATAGGCGATGGGGAAGAGGCCGATCCGCTGGGCAAAGCCCGCGGCGTCGGAGATGGTGAAGTCGCCGTCTGCGTCAGACCAGCCCAGCATCCGCAGCAGGAAGGCGCTCCAGGCGTTGGCGGTCAGGACACCGTCGGGGCGGAACGCCACGGGAGTGACGCCGTTGATCCAGCCCTGGCGGGCGGCGTAGTTCACCTCCTGGGCGATGGACGCCGGCAGGTCCAGGAATCCGGCGATCCAGTTATCCGCCGCGGCGGCCCGCGCCGCCCCGGCCAGGTCCACCAGCAGCACCGCCGCCCGGGCCCGGGTGGCAGGGGCGTCCAGATCGTATGTAGCATCCAGCAGCCCCAGCGTGGTGAGGGTGTCCGCCGCCCGGGCGGCCTCTCCCTCCAGGGCAGAGGCGGCGGGCAGCCCGCTCACCGTCAAAAGAAGCGCGCAGAGAAGCGCGGCAAGTCGTTTTTTCATGGGAATCGCCTCCGAACATTGAAATCGCCCCCATTTTAGCACCCCGGCGGGAGAATGACAAGGCCCTCTTCACTGGACATACGGGGGAACATCTGCTATACTGGTGCCATCCCAAGAAGGAGCGGCTCATGGCGGAACGACTGACAAGCGATCTCTGGCGGCTGGACATTCCCCTGGTGGGAAATCCCCTGAAAAACTTAAACAGCTATCTGCTCCTGGGGGAGCGGAGCCTGCTGATCGACACCGGCTTCCGGCAGCAGCCCTGCCGGGAGGCCATGGAGCGCCAGCTGGCGGAGATCGGCGTGGACCGGGACCGGCTGGACATCTTCTGCACCCATCTCCACAGCGATCACACCGGCCTGGCGCCGGAGCTGATCCGCCCCGGCTGCCGGATCTTCATCGGGGAGATCGACGAGCCCGGGGTGAGGGACGCGGCGGACCCGGCCTTCTGGCAGGGGCTCTACCGGGAGTATGTGCTGAACGGCTTCACCTGGGAGGAGATGGAGACCCTGTGGGGGGACAATCCGGCCCAGACTGCGGCCCCGCCCTGGAGGGAGGGGCTGTATACCCCGCTGCCGGACGGCGGAGAGCTCCGGTACGGCGGCCACACTCTGCGGTGCGTGCTGACGCCGGGCCACACGCCGGGGCACCTGTGCCTCTATGACCCGGAGTGCCGGCGGCTGTTCTGCGGGGACCACGTGCTGTTCCATATCACCCCCAACATCTGCCGGTGGCAGGGGGTGCGGGACTCCCTGGGGGATTACCTGAAGAGTTTGGACCGGACGGCGGCTCTGGATGTGGCGGAGCTGTATCCCGCCCACCGGGCGGAGACCGGGGACCTGCGGCGGCGGACAGAGGAGCTGAAGGCCCACCACGCCCGTCGAATCGCCGACGCCCTGCGGACGGTGGCGGAGACGCCGGGACTCACCGCCTATGAGATCGCCGGGCGGATGGCCTGGAGCATCCGCTGCCGGAACTGGACGGAGTTCCCCCTGACCCAGAAGTTCTTCGCCGTGGGAGAGGCCCTGGCCCATCTGGACTACCTGGAGGCCCGGGGGCAGATCCACTGCCGGGAGACCGCCGGCAAACGGGTATATTTCGCCGGAGCAGGCGACAAAATATAAAGGATATAAAGGAGTGCTTTCCATGGACGTGAAAGAGATTTTGAGCAAGTGCGACCACACCCTGCTGGCCCAGACGGCCACCTGGAAGGAGATTCAGGCTATCTGTGACGACGGGATGAAGTACGGCTGCGCCAGTGTCTGCATCCCGGCCAGCTATGTCAAGCAGGCGGCGGAGTATGTGGGCGGGAAGCTGCCCATCTGCACCGTCATCGGCTTCCCCAACGGGTATGACACCACCGCCGCCAAGTGCTTCATGGCCACGGACGCCGTGGACAACGGCGCCAGCGAGGTGGACATGGTCATCAACATCGGCTGGGTGAAGGACCAGAAGTGGGATGACCTGCTGGCCGAGATCAAGGCCGTGAAGGCCGCCTGCAAGGGCAAGCTGCTGAAGGTCATCATCGAGTGCTGCTTCCTCACCGACGAGGAGAAGATCAAGATGTGCGAGATCGTCACCGCCTCCGGCGCGGACTATATCAAGACCTCCACCGGCTTCGGCACCGGCGGCGCCACCCGGGAGGACGTGGCCCTCTTTGCCAAACACGTGGGCCCCAACGTGAAGATCAAGGCCGCCGGCGGCATCGCTGACCTGAAGGACGCCGAGGACTTCATCAACCTGGGGGCCTCCCGCCTGGGCACCAGCCGCATCGTCAAGGCCGTGAAGGCCATGGAGCAGAAATAAGGAGGAACACACATGGCAACTCCCCACAATGAGGCCCCCCAGGGCGCCTTTGCAAAGACCGTTCTGATGCCCGGAGATCCCCTGCGGGCCAAGTTCATCGCGGAGACCTTTCTCCAGGACGCCAAGCTGGTGAACAACGTCCGGGGCGTCCAGGGCTATACCGGCACCTATCAGGGCACACCGGTGTCCGTCATGGCCTCCGGCATGGGGATGCCCTCCATCGGCATCTACTCCCACGAGCTGTTCCACTTCTATGATGTGGACAACATCATCCGGGTGGGCAGCGCCGGCGCCATCTCCCCGAAGCTGAAGCTGCGGGACGTGGTGTTCGGCCAGGGCTCCTGCACGGACTCCAACTATGCCCACCAGTTCGGCCTGAGCGGCACCTTCGCCCCCATCGCCGACTTCACCCTGCTGGAGACCGCCATCGCCGTGGCCCGGAGACTTGGCATCGAGCCCGCGGTGGGCAACCTGCTGAGCTCCGACGTGTTCTACAACAAGGCCGGCAACACCCTGGACTGGGGCAAGATGGGCGTGCTGGCGGCGGAGATGGAGAGCGCCGCCCTGTACTGCAACGCCGCTGAGGCGGGCAAGCGGGCCCTGGCCATCTGCACCATCTCCGACAGCCTGGTCACCGGCGAGGAGCTGCCCGCCGCCGACCGCCAGACTACCTTCACCCAGATGATGGAGATCGCCCTGGGTGTTGCTGTGGAGATGGCGAAGAAGTAAGGCGCTTTCAAAAGAGAAGGATGAACCTCCGCGGCCACGCGGGGGAAGTGTGAAGGGGGGCGCTGAGCCCCCCTTTCCGTTAAATCACCCGCCGCAGCGGCCGCTTGCGCCGAAGGCGGAAGAGGAAGGCCCGGCGCGAAGCCGCCGGGCGGGGACGCCGCGCCCCCTTCCTGCTTGATTGCCCCGGCGGTCCACAGGGAACGAGAGGATGACAGACCGGGAACAAACCGGTGACAACGGCTGTCAAATTTCGGCACTTCCCCATGAGAATTTTACAAAAGTGAAAAAAATCTCAGTGAAATCCATAAAAAATTCCACAAATTGTGGCGAAAAAGAAAACAATCTGGAAATCCGGTTGCAATCGTAGAAAAGTGTTGATATAATGGGCCTGACCCGTTGGGGTCATCTTGTGGGAATCTCCCACGGATAACAAAACGAAGGAAGGTAGATTCCAATGAAGAAGTTTCTTGCACTGCTCCTGGCATTGGTGATGTCCCTGTCCCTGGTCGCCTGCGGCGGCGGGAATGACGCCACCGATGGCGAGAGCACCGATCAGGAGGGCGGCGATACCGCTGAGAACGCGGCCTATCAGGTGGCCATGATCACCGACTACGGCGACATCACCGACCAGTCCTTCAACCAGACCACTTATGAGGCCTGCAAGGAGTTCTGCGACGCCCAGGGCCTGCAGTTCGAGTACTACAAGCCCGTCGGCGACTCCACCGCTGAGCGCGTGGCCCAGGTGGATGCCGCTGTGGCCAATGGCTACAACGTCATCGTGATGCCCGGCTATGCCTTTGCCGAGACCATCAAGCAGACTGCGGAGCTGTATCCCGATGTCACCTTCATCGCGCTGGATGTGGCCCAGGGTGATTTGGACCCCAATGGGGAGGGCTATACCCTGCCCAGCAACGTGTACTGCGCTGTGTACCAGGAAGAGCTGTGCGGCTACATGGCCGGCTACGCCGCTGTGAAGCTGGGCTACAAGCACCTGGGCGTGCTGGGCGGCATGGCCGTTCCCGCCGTGCAGCGGTTCGGCTATGGCTTTGTTCAGGGCGCTGACGCGGCTGCCGTGGAGATGGGCATTGCCGATCAGGTCGTGATGGAGTATGTCTACGGCAACCAGTTCTACGGCGACGCCGACATCACCGCCTACATGGACAACTGGTTCGCCAACCTGGGCGTGGAGGTTGTCTTTGCCTCCGGCGGCGGCATCTACACCTCCGCGGCTGAGGCGGCTGCCAAGGTCGGCGGCAAGCTGATCGGCGTGGACGTGGATCAGTCCGCCAACATCGACACCTATGGCGAGGGCATGTGCGTGACCTCCGCCATGAAGGGCCTGGCTGAGACCGTGAAGCACATGCTGAGCGAGGTCCTGGCCGGCAACTTCGCCAACTACGGCGGCAAGATCGAGACCCTGGGCCTGGTGAGCGGCGATGATCCCACCGCCAACTATGTCCAGCTGCCCATGGAGACCACCCAGTGGGGCGACGGCTTCACCCAGGACGACTACAAGGCTCTGGTGAAGGCCATGTTCGACGGCGAGGTCACCGTTTCCAACGATACCTCCGCCATGCCCGAGACCACCATTACCGTGAACTTCGCGGGCAACATCAAGTAAAAACAGCCACCAAACAGGAGAGAGGACGGGAGAAATCCCGTCCTCTCAGTCTGTCGAGAAACCCGAAAAATTCAGGCCACGGGAAGGAAGGGTGTGCGCGGGAAACCCAGGAAGGGTGTCCTGCGCCATTGAAATCAAAAGTTTCCAGAACTTTTCAGAAGTTCTGGAAACTTGCCCAGCTTGTCGAAAAGGCTTTTTCGACAAGCTGAGAGGACGGGAGCGATCCCGTCCTCTTTTTTGCCCGCGCCCGATTTTTACAGGATTTACAAAAGAAACCGGAGCCGCCGCGTATTTTTTCTTTGAATTATTGAGGAACATATAGTACAATAGATGGTACCATACAAGAGAAGGAGGGCGGTAAGCTTGGAACAGCCGTATGCGATTGAAATGCTGAATATCACCAAGCGCTTTCCGGGAATTGTCGCCAACGACAACATCACGCTCCAGCTGAAGCGGGGCGAGATCCATGCCCTGCTGGGCGAGAACGGCGCCGGAAAATCCACCTTGATGAGCGTGCTGTTCGGCCTGTACCAGCCGGAGGAGGGCGTCATCAAAAAGGACGGCCAGGTGGTGCAGATCAAGGACCCCAATGACGCCAACGCGCTGGGAATCGGCATGGTACACCAGCACTTCAAACTGGTGGAGTGCTTCTCCATCCTGGACAACATCATCCTGGGCGTGGAGCCCTGCAAGCACGGCTTCCTGCAGAAGCAGGAGGCCCGGGAGAAGGTCCTGGCCCTGTCGGAGAAGTACGGCCTGCAGGTGGACCCGGACGCGCTGGTGGAGGATGTCACCGTGGGCATGCAGCAGCGCACGGAGATCCTGAAGATGCTCTACCGGGACAACGAGATCCTGATCTTCGATGAGCCGACGGCGGTTCTGACGCCCCAGGAGATCGAAGAGCTGATGCAGATCATGAAGAATCTGGCGGCGGAGGGCAAATCCATCCTGTTCATCTCCCACAAGCTCAACGAGATCATGTCCGTGGCGGACCGCTGCACCGTCCTGCGGAAGGGCAAGTACATCGGCACCGTGAACATCGCGGACACCAGCCGGGAGGAGCTCTCCCGCATGATGGTGGGCCGCGACGTGGAATTCGTGGTCCACAAGGAGCCCGCCCAGCCCAAGGAGCCCATCCTGCAGGTGGAGGGCATGACGGTGGCCTCCAAGCTCCACGGCAACAACGCGGTGAAGAACGTGTCCTTCTCCGTCCGGGCGGGGGAGATCGTCTGCATCGCCGGCATCGACGGCAACGGCCAGACGGAGCTGGTCTACGGTTTGACGGGGCTGGAGCCCCTGGTGGCCGGCAAGATCACCCTCTGCGGCCACGACATTACCCACGCGCCCATCCGCCAGCGGTCCGTGCTGGGGATGAGCCACATCCCGGAGGACCGGCACAAGCACGGCCTGGTGCTGGACTACACCCTGGAGGACAATATGGTGCTCCAGCGGTACTTTGAGCCCGAGTTTGTCCACGCCGGCTTTATGAAGCGGAAGGCCATCCGGGCCTATGCCGAGCGGCTCATTGAGCAGTACGACGTCCGCTCCGGCCAGGGGCCCATCACCATCGCCCGCAGCATGTCCGGCGGCAACCAGCAGAAGGCCATCATCGCCCGGGAGATCGACAAGGACCCGGAGCTGCTGATCGCCGTGCAGCCCACCCGGGGCCTGGACGTGGGC
>DWYU01000008.1 GCA_019118505.1 Candidatus Oscillibacter excrementavium | reverse complement strand
GCAGAAGGTCGGCCAGTTCGCCGCCGAAGTGCGCGAGAAGCGTCCCCCCGAGCCTTATAAGGGCAAGGGCATCAAATACACCGACGAGGTCATCCGCCGCAAGGAAGGCAAGACCGGCGTCAAGAAGAAATAAGGAGGTGTGCCACTATGATCAACAGACCCGATACCAACGCTCAGCGGCTTAAGCGCCACAAGAGAGTGCGCGGCAAGATTTCCGGCACGCCCGAGCGTCCCCGTCTCAACGTGTTCCGCAGCAACACCAACATCTATGCCCAGATCATCGACGATGTGAACGGCAAGACTCTGGTGTCCGCTTCCTCCATGGAAAAGGGCTTTGAGGGCAAGGGCTCCGACTGCGAGGCCGCCAAGAAGGTGGGCCTGGCTGTCGCCGAGCGCGCCAAGGCCGCCGGCATCGAGAACGTCGTGTTCGACCGCGGCGGTTACGTCTACCACGGCCGCGTGCAGGCCCTGGCCGAAGGCGCCCGTGAGGGCGGCCTGCAGTTCTAAGGGAGGAGGAAGATTAAATGGCTCGTTTTGAAAGAGAACCCAGCGAGTTCACCGAGAAGCTGGTTGCCCTGAACCGCGTGTCCAAGACCGTTAAGGGCGGTCGTATCTTCAAGTTTGCCGCCCTGATGGTGGTGGGCGACGAGAAGGGCCGCGTGGGCTTCGGTCTGGGCAAGGCCGCCGAGGTGCCCGAGGCCATCCGCAAGGGCATCGAGGATGCCAAGAAGCATATGTGCAACGTGACTCTGTCCGGCACTACCATTCCCCACGAGGTCATTGGTGAGTTCGGCGCCGGCCGCGTGCTCCTGAAGCCCGCTGCCCCCGGTACCGGCATCATCGCCGGCGGCCCCGTCCGCGCCGTCATGGAGGCCGTGGGCATCCGTGACATCCGCGCCAAGTGCCTGCGCTCCAACAATCCGCAGAACGTGGTCTCCGCCACCTTTGAGGGCCTGAAGTCCCTGCGTGGCCCCGAGGAGATCGCCCGCATCCGCGGCAAGAGCGTCAGCGAGATCGTAGGTTAAGGAGGGCCGTGAACATGGCTAATCTGAACATCAAGCTGGTCAAGAGCCTGAACGGCCGGATCGCCAAGCATAAGGCCACCGCCGAGGCTCTGGGCCTGCGCAAGATCGGCGACACCACCGTGCAGCCCGACAACGAGGCGACCCGCGGCAAGATTGCCCACATCGGCTACCTGCTGCAGGTCACCGAGGAACAGTAAGGAGGTGCGCGAAATGAATCTGCATGAGCTTTCTCCCGCTGCCGGCTCCAACCCCAAGGCCTACCGCAAGGGCCGCGGCCACGGCTCCGGCAACGGCAAGACCGCCGGCCGCGGCCAGAAGGGCCAGTGGGCCCGTTCCGGCGGCGGCGTGCGCGTGGGCTTTGAGGGCGGCCAGATGCCCCTGACCCGCCGCATCCCCAAGCGCGGTTTCCACAACATCTTTGCAAAGCCCCTGGAGGCCATCAACGTCTCCGCGCTCAACAAGTTCGAGGACGGCGCCACGGTCAACGTGTGCGACCTGCTGGAGAAGGGTATCCTCTCCAAGTGTGAGTACGGCTACAAGGTGCTGGGCAACGGCACCCTGACCAAGAAGCTGATTGTCCGTGCCTCCGCTTTCTCCGCCTCCGCCAAGGAGAAAATCGTCGCGGCAGGTGGAAAGTACGAGGTGGTATAAGTGATCGAGACCATCCGAAACGCGTGGAAGATCCCGGAGCTGCGCAAGAAGATCCTCTTCACGGTGTTCGCCCTGCTGGTGTTCCGGCTGGGCTCCGTGGTGCCTGTGCCCTTCATCGACAGTGATGCGCTGAGCCAGACCATGAACAGCATGGGCGGCATCTTCTCCCTGCTGGGCGCCATGAACGGCACCGCCTTCTCCATCGCGGCCGTGTTCGCCCTGGGCGTGCAGCCGTATATCAACAGCTCCATTATCATCCAGCTGCTCACCGTCGCCATCCCCGCTCTGGAGCGCCTCCAGAAAGAGGGCGGCGAGGAGGGCCGGAAGAAGATCGCGGCCATTACCCGCTACGTCACCGTGGCCATCGGCCTGCTGCAGGGCTTCGGTTACTACACCCTCATCCGCAGCTACGACGCCACCACGCCGATGCTGGACACCGCCGGCCTGCCCGGCTGGTGGGCGGCCATCGTCATCATCCTGTGCTTCACCGCCGGTTCCGCCTTTGTCATGTGGCTGGGTGAGCAGATCACCGAGTTCGGCATCGGCAACGGCATCTCCATTATCCTGTTCGCCGGCATCCTGTCCCGGGTGCCCGGCGCGGTGAGCACCATGTACCGCGGCATCCGCAACAACATGGATGGCGTCACCGGCCAGTTCAACCTGCCCTGGTGGGGTGCCATCCTCATCGTCATCGGTGTGCTGGCCATCGTGGTTCTGATTGTGTTCATCCAGAACTCCGAGCGCCGCATCCCCGTCCAGTACGCCAAGCGCGTGGTGGGCCGCAAGATGTACGGCGGCCAGTCCAGCCACATCCCCCTGAAGGTGAACATGAGCGGCGTTATGCCCATCATCTTCGCCCAGGCCATTGCTTCCCTGCCCGCCACCATCGGCATGTTCGTGCCCGCGGCCCAGCAGGAGGGCACCGGCTGGTACACCTTCCTCCAGATCTTCAACACCACCAGCGTCATCTATATCGTGGTGTACTTCCTGCTGATCATCGGCTTCAGCTACTTCTACTCCACGATGCAGTTCAACCCCGTTGAGGTGGCCAACAACCTGAAGAAGAACGGCGGCTTCATTCCCGGCTTCCGTCCCGGCAAGCCCACCGCCGACTTCATCCACAAGGTGCTCAACCGCATCACCATGTTCGGCGCCCTGTACCTGGCCATCATCGCCATCGCCCCCATTGTCACCGGCGCCATCCTGGATCAGGGCAACTTGGCTATCGGCGGCACGTCCATCATCATCGTGGTGAGCGTTGCCCTGGAGACCACCAAGGCCCTGGAGGCCCAGATGCTCATGCGCCACTACAAAGGCTTCCTTGAGTAAGGGGTTATCAGAATGAAAATCATTCTTCTCGGCGCCCCCGGCGCCGGCAAGGGCACCCAGGCGGAGATCATCAGCCGCAAGCTGGGCATCCCCACCATCTCCACCGGCAACATCCTCCGCGCGGCCGTGAAGGAGGGCACTCCCATCGGCCTGCAGGCCAAGAGCTATATGGATGCGGGCAAGCTGGTTCCCGATGAGGTCATCATCGGCATCATCCAGGAGCGGCTGGCCCAGCCCGACTGTGCCGGCGGCTTCATCCTGGACGGGGTGCCCCGCACCATCGCCCAGGCCGAGGCCCTGGAGCGCCACGGCATCAACTTCGACGCCGTCCTCTCTCTGGAGATCAGCGACGACGTCATCGAGGCCAGGCTCACCGGCCGGCGCACCTGCCACGCCTGCGGCGCCACCTACCACGTGGTCACAGCCCCTCCCCAGAAGGAGGACATCTGCGACAAGTGCGGCGGCGTGCTGGAGCAGCGCAAGGACGATCTGCCGGAGACCGTCAAGCACCGCCTGGAGGTCTACCACAGCGAGACCGAGCCGCTCAAGGGCTTCTATGAGGGCAAGGGCGTGCTGAAGCGGGTGCCCGATCTGGGCGGCATTGACGAGACCAACGCAAAAATCATGGAACTGCTGGGGAAGTGAACGAGATGGAAATGATCTCTCTCAAATCCCCCCGCGAAATCGAGTGCATGCGCCGGGCCGGGCGGCTCACCGCCCAGGCCCGGGCGCTGGCCGGTTCCCTGGTGCGGCCCGGTGTGACCACCCACGAAATCGACACCGCCGTGCGCAAGTTCATCGAGAGCCACGGGGCGAAGCCCTCTTTCCTGGGCTACGGCGGCTTCAAGGGCTCGGCCTGCATCTCCATCAACGAGGAGGTCATCCACGGCATCCCCGGCCCCCGGAAGCTGAAGGAGGGCGACATCGTCAGTGTGGACGTGGGCGCCTATCTGGACGGCTTCCACGGCGACTGTGCCGCCACCTTCCCCTGCGGGGAGGTGAGCCCGGAGGCCATGGAGCTCATCCGGGTCACCGAGCAGAGCTTCTGGGAGGGCATCAAGCTGGCCCGCGCCGGCAACCGGGTATTCGACATCTCCCACGCCGTGCAGCAGTACGTGGAGTCCCACGGCTGCTCCGTGGTGCGGGACTTTGTGGGCCACGGTGTGGGCGCCAAGCTCCACGAGGCCCCCGAGGTGCCCAACTTCGGCCCCGCCGGCCACGGCCCCCGGCTCCAGCCGGGCATGACCATCGCCGTGGAGCCCATGGTGTGCGCCGGCGACTGGCGGGTCAAGGTGCTCAAGGACGGCTGGACCACCGTGTCCGCCGACGGCAGCCTCACCGCCCACTACGAGAACACCATCCTCATCACCGACGGTGAGCCGGAAGTGCTCACCTGGGCGGAGGACTGAGTATGGCGGACGCCTGCGGGCAGATTGTCCGCTCCCTGGCCGGACACGACAAGGGGGCGCTGTTCTGTGTCCTGGACACGGACGGCGGCTACCTGTTGCTGTGCGACGGGAAGCGGCGGAGGCTGGAGCGGCCCAAACGGAAGAAGGAGAAGCACACCCAGCTTCTGGGGACGCTTCCCCAGCCCCGCCTGGCGGAGTTTCAGGCGGGCATCAACCGATCCAACCGAGACATACGGAGGGCGCTGGCCGCTTTCCGAGCTGAGGAACTAAGGAGGGTATGACGCTTTGGCAAAGGACGATATGATCGAAGTGGAGGGCGTCGTGACCGAGTCCCTTCCCAACACCACGTTCCATGTGGACATCGGAAACGGCCACATCATTCTGGCCCACATCTCCGGCAAGCTGCGCATGAACTTCATCCGCATCCTGCCCGGAGACAAGGTGACGGTTCAGATGTCTCCTTATGACGTAACCAGGGGCCGGATTACCTGGAGATCCAAGTAATCCGCGCCATTCACCGCGGCGGAATGGAATTCCGCCGGCCTCCCGGACGGGAGGCACCATCAACGACCGGTGCGGGTCAGCGGGGCCTTGCCTCCGCCGCGCCGGGGCCATCAGGCTGACAGGAGGTTTATGACATGAAAGTTAGACCGTCCGTGAAGCCCATGTGCGAGAAGTGCAAGATCATCAAGCGCAAGGGCAAGGTCATGGTAATTTGCGAAAACCCCAAGCACAAGCAGAGACAAGGTTAACAGGAGGTGCTGAAACAGTATGGCACGTATTGCTGGCATTGATTTGCCGAGAGAGAAGCGGGTCGAGATCGGCCTGACCTATATTTACGGCATCGGGCGCACCAGCGCCAACAAGATCCTGGCTGAGGCCGGTATCAACCCCGACACCCGCGTGAAGGATCTGACCGAGGCCGACGAGGCCAAGCTGCGCGAGATCATTGGCCACAGCTACACTGTGGAGGGCGACCTCCGCCGCGACGTGGCGATGGACATCAAGCGCCTGACCGAGATCGGCTGCTACCGGGGCATCCGGCACCGCAAGGGCCTGCCCGTCCGCGGTCAGCGCTCCAAGACCAACGCGCGCACCCGCAAGGGCCCCAAGCGCACTGTCGCCAATAAGAAGAAGTAAGGGAGGGAGAGACACATGGCTACCGCTACCAAGGGTAAGAAGGTTATCCGCAAGCGCCGCGAGCGCAAGAACGTTGAGAAGGGCCAGGTGCACATCCGCTCCTCCTTCAACAACACCATGGTTACCGTGACCGACATGGGCGGCAACGCCCTGTCCTGGGCCTCCTCCGGCGGCCTGGGCTTCCGCGGTTCCCGTAAGAGCACCCCCTTCGCCGCGCAGACCGCCGCCGAGACCGCCGCCAAGGCGGCCATGGAGCACGGCCTGAAGACCGTGGAGGTGTACGTGAAGGGCCCCGGCGCCGGCCGTGAGGCCGCCATCCGCGCCCTGCAGGCCGTGGGCCTGGAGGTCACCCTGATCAAGGACGTGACCCCCATCCCCCACAACGGCTGCCGTCCGCCGAAGCGCCGCCGCGTGTAAGAGAAGGAGGAAGATCAAATGGCTAAGAATATGCAGCCTATCGTGAAGCGCTGCCGCGCGCTGGGCATTTCTCCCGCCGCCATGGGCTACGCCGGGAAGAGCAAGCAGGAGTCCAACCGCAACCCCGGCGGCCAGATGCGGAAGAAGAAGAGCGAGTACGCCCTCCAGCTGACCGAGAAGCAGAAGGTCAAGTTTGTTTACGGCATTATGGAGAAGCAGTTCCGCTCCTACTATGAGAAGGCCGCCCGCATGCCCGGCAAGACCGGCGAGAACCTGCTGGTTCTGGTGGAGCGCCGCCTGGACAACGTGGCGTACCGCCTGGGCTTCGCCATGACCCGCCGTGAGGCCCGTCAGCTGGTGGGCCACGGCCACTTCACCGTCAACGGCCAGCGGGTGGACATCCCCTCCTACCTGGTCAAGGCGGGTGACGTGATCGAGGTGAAGGAGTCCAGCCGCTCCTCCGCCAAGTTCAAGCGCCTGACCGGCGAGGACGCCCCCACCGTTCTGGTTCCCAAGTGGCTGGAGCGGGACAAGAACGCGCTCAAGGGCACTGTGCTGCAGATGCCCACTCGCGAGGACATCGACCTGCCTGTCGAGGAGCACCTGATCGTCGAGCTGTACTCCAAGTAATGCTGCTTGTACCCTCGATTATTGGTGAGCTGTATCAGGCCGCGGGCAGAGGCCCGCGGCCGCAAAAAGGAGGGTAACACATGGTAGAAATCGAGAAGCCCCGCATCGAATGTGTGGAGAATCCCGGCGACGGTTCCTACGGCAAGTATGTGGTGGAGCCCCTGGAGCGCGGGTACGGCACAACCCTGGGCAACTCCCTGCGCCGCATCCTGCTCTCCTCTCTGCCCGGCACGGCGGTCACCTCTATCAAGATCGCCGGTGTGCAGCACGAGTTCTCCACCATTCCCGGCGTGAAGGAGGACGTGACCGAGATCGTCCTCAATGTGAAGAGCATCATTGCCAAGCTCCACTGTGAGGGAGTCAAGACGGTCTATATTGAGGCCTCCGGCGAGTGCGAGGTCACCGCCGGCGACATCAAGGCCGACGGCGAGGTGGAGATCCTCAATCCGGAGCTGCACATCGCCACCCTGGGCCCTGACGCCAGCCTGAACATGGAGCTGACCCTGTCCCACGGCAGGGGCTATGTCCCCGCCGACCGGAACAAGCCGGCTCAGACCATCATCGGCCTGATCCCGGTGGACTCCATCTACACGCCGGTGCGGAAGGTCAACTACACGGTGGAGAACACCCGTGTGGGCGATGCGACCGACTACGACAAGCTGACCCTGGAGGTGTGGACAAACGGCACCATCACCGCCCGGGACGCGGTCAGCCTGGGCGCCCGCATCCTCTGCGACCACTTCGTCCTCTTCACCGACCTCTCTGAGACCATGGGCTCCAAGTCCACGGTGGTGGAGAAGGCGGAGACCCAGCGGGACAAGGTGCTGGAGCTGACCATCGAGGAGCTGGATCTGTCGGTCCGCTCCTTCAACTGCCTCAAGCGTGCCAACATCAACACGGTGGAGGATCTGATCTCCAAGACCGAGGACGAGATGATGAAGGTGCGCAACCTGGGCCGCAAGAGCCTGGAAGAGGTCATCAACAAGCTGGCCATGATGGGCCTGCACTTGGCCGACGAGGAAAACTGACGGCCAGAGGGGCGGGAAGCCCGGGGGCACGTAACGTCCCCTCCCGGGCCCCGGCCGCATGCGGCGTCCCGCCCCGGAGGCTCAGGCCTCCCCGGACGAATTTACAATTGGAGTTCGCCTTGGCGGCTCCCTTAGGAGTGTGCAAGTTATGTCTCATTATCGGAAACTGGGCAAGCCCACCGACCAGCGTGTGGCTATGCTGCGCGCCATGACCACCTACCTGCTGGAGAACGGCCAGATCAAGACCACCGTCTCCCGCGCCAAGGAAGTGGCTCCCATCGCCGAGAAGATGATCACCCTGGCCAAGAACGCCAACCTGGCCAACTACCGCCGCGCCCTGTCCTGGCTGACCAAGGAGGACGTGGCCAAGAAGCTGTTCGACGAGATCGGCCCCAAGTACGCCTCCCGCAACGGCGGCTACACCCGCGTGGTGAAGATCGGCCCCCGCCGCGGCGACGCCGCTGAGATGGCCATCGTGCAGCTGGTGTAACATCCCGGACGAGAAAGCCTCTGCCATATGGCAGGGGCTTTTTTGTCGCCATGGGGCGCCGCCCGCGGCACGGACAGCGGAATGGAGCGGGTTACCCTTGCATAACGGCCGCAGCTGTGTTATACTACACCTAACAAACCAAAAAAGGAGACGGTGAGCCCTCGTGGACGAACCTCCGCCTAGTAACAGCTACATAGGGAAAACGTTCAGGGACAGCCTTACCCGAGAGGGATAGGGTTGTCCTTTTGCGCGTTTCCACACCCAGAACAACAGGAGTTGATTGTGTTCTTATGTTAGACAGTGCCAGTATCGGGATGATTGCCGCCATGGTGGTGATGGTGATCTGCTCCGCCTATTTCTCCGCCACCGAGACCGCCTTTACCTCCCTCAACCGCATCCGCCTCAAGAGCAAGGCCGACGCGGGCGACCGCCGGGCCGCCCGGGCCCTGGCGCTGGTGGACAAGTACGACAACCTGCTGTCCACCATTCTGGTGGGCAACAACATCGTCAACCTGACGGCATCCTCCCTGTCCACCCTGTTCTTCACCGTGGGACTGCACCTGCAGAACGGCGCGGTGGTGGCCACGGCGGTGATCACCATCGTGGTGCTCATCTTCGGAGAGGTCTCCCCCAAGAGCATGGCCAAGGAGGCTCCGGAGCAGTTCGCCATGTTCTCCGCCCCCATCATCGGCACGCTGATGGTGATCCTCACCCCGGTGAACTGGTTCTTCGCCATGCTGAAAAAGGGCCTGTCCAAAATCATGCGCAGCAAGGACAAGGAGGGCATCACCGAGGAGGAGCTGGTCACCATGGTGGATCAGGCCGAGAGCGAGGGCGGCCTGGATCAGCACGAGAGCAAGCTCATCCGCGCGGCCATCGAGTTCCACGACCTGGAGGTGGAGGAGATCCTCACCCCCCGGGTGGACATGGTGGCGGTGAGGGACACCGACCCCATGGAGGACATCGCCCACGCCTTTGCCGAGAGCGGCTACTCCCGCCTGCCCGTCTACCACGAGGACATCGACAACATCATCGGCGTCATCCACGAGAAGGACTTCCACGCCGCCCGCTACCGGGGCATCAGCGACGTCAGGCAGTTCCTGGGCCCCGTGCTCTACACCACCGGCAACACCAAGATCTCCGAGCTGCTGCGCATCCTCCAGAAGGAGAAGGCCCACATGGTCATCGTGGTGGACGAATACGGCGGAACCGAGGGCCTGGTCACCCTGGAGGACATTGTGGAGGAGCTGGTGGGCGAGATCTGGGACGAGCACGACGAGGTGATTGAGGAGTTCCGCAGGCAGAGCGACGGCAGCTACCTCATCTCCTGCTCCGCCGATCTCACCGACCTGTTTGACCTGTTCGCCATCAAGGGGGAGTGCGACGCCAACACCATCTCCGGCTGGGTCATGGAGCGCATCGGCAAGGTGCCCGAGGAGGGGGATCACTTTATCTCCGACGGCCTGGACGTGACCGTCACCCGGGTGGATCACCGCCGGG
>DWYU01000048.1 GCA_019118505.1 Candidatus Oscillibacter excrementavium | reverse complement strand
GAAAAAATCCTTGTCCATGAGGCGGTCAAGAACGAGGACGGAAGCCGGGAACAGGAGGTAGAAATCTTCTACCGCTTCATCGGCAAAATTGATTGAATGACACCAATATCTTTAACTATGTGATACCGGCGGCTCTCTTTTTGTGATTATCCCCGGACACGGGCGATCACGCCGTAGAGCAGGGCACCCGCGGCAAGGCCGCCGGTGACATACCACAGGATGCCGAACAGCTCCTGCCCCAGGGGCATCCATAAGGTGAGGGCCAGGAAGAGGACTGCCAGCGCCGCCGTCACCAGCCAGGGGCAGCGGTTCTCCCGGGCCTCGTAGCGGATGTAGGCGCCGATGGCGGCACAGAACAGGGCAATGAGGATGGTCGCGAACATGGGATCCCCTCCGTTTCCTTATGTGCCCTCCTCCGGCTCGGAGGACATCAGGGCCCGCATGATCTCGCCGTACAGCCGCTCCGGGGACTTCTGGAACCGCTCCGTCAGCATGGCGGCCATGTCCTCCCGGGGGATGGCCAGCCGCAGGTCCATGACGCTGCCCATGTCGTCCGACAGCTCCAGCCGCACCGTGTAGGTGCCGTTGGGCCGCTTCTCCGTGGAGGCCTTCACCTGGCTCTTCCGCCGCAGCTTCCGGTTGCAGGCCGCCAGATTCTTGTCGCACCGCAGCCGCACGGAGTAGGGGAGACTGGACTCGCAGATCTGGCTGTTCCGCAGCCCCTTGTCGGTGATGGCGTACAGCCCGTCCGGCGACAGCGTCAGATGCTCCGTCCTGACCAGGTCCGCCAGGCACTCGGAGAAGTCGAAGTAGTCCACGCCCTCGTCGCACATGGCCAGGTCCCACACCGTGTCAAAGGGGATGGGCTCGATCACCCGGGCAGTGATGTACAGGATCAGGAATTTGATCTCCAGCTTGTCATGGATAAAGCCGGGCATGGGCGCCACCTCCTTGGCAATGAACTCTGCATACACTGGTATTATACCCCAAGTCCGCCGGGTTTGTATAGTCCGAATTTCTCCGCCGCCGCACCAATGCCGCCGGGGCGCATACACTGGACTGAAAGAGCTTCTCTTTCATCAGCTACTTATTAGGAGGTATTGCAATGCCCGAGAAAGTCATGCCCGGTCCCGTGGAGGACTCCTGCGGCATCCGGGAGGCGGTTTGCATCCATACCAGGAAGATCTACGATTCCTGCCGCGATAAGGACTGCATCGAGGACCTGCGGTTCTATCCCAAGCTGCCCTGTGTGGACGTCATCAACCGCGCCCTGTCCGTGAAGGGCGGCAGCGCCAAGCTGCTGTACGTCTATGTGGATGTGGAGCCCGTCAGCTTCCACCGGGGCTTCTACACCGTGGATATGCGCTTCTTCTACCACGTCACCCTCCAGGCCTATCTCAGCTGCCCGGCGCCGGTGACGGTGGAGGGCCTGTGTGTCTTTGACAAGCGGGCCATCCTGTTCGGCAGCGAGGGGAGCGCCAAGATCTTCTCCTCCCAGATGGCGGCCGGCGGCCCGGACCCCCAGATGATGCAGCGGGCCAACAACCCCATCGCCGTGGTGGAGGCCGTGGACCCCATCGTGCTGGACGCCCGCATCCTGGACTGCTGCGGCAAGCGGGACTGCGACTGCGACCTGTGCGAGGTGCCGTCCTTCGTCAACGACTGCTTCGGCGGCGAGCTCTCCAGCGGGGACGACAGCCGGCGGATCTACGTGACGTTGGGCCAGTTCTCCATCGTCCGGCTGGAGCGGGACACCCAGCTGCTGGTGCCGGTGTACGACTACTGTATGCCCGACAAGGAGTGCGCCTGCGGCGACGGCTGCGAGGACCCCTGCGCCCTGTTCCGGAACATCTCGTTCCCGGTGGGGGAGTTCTTCCCGCCCAACACCGTCAAGCCCCCGGAGAGCTGCGACGACATCAAGTGCTGCTGCAAGTGAGCGGCAAAAGCCCCCGTCCTGTTGGGACGGGGGCTTTCCTCACATCTCCCGCTCGTAGCGGACCATGAGGTACAGCTCCAGCACGGATTTTGCCACGAATACGCAGGTGGCGGCCAGGGGCACCCACAGGGGCGCGTCCAGTCCGATGGACAGCCACGCCGCCGCCAGCACGGCCCACTGGAGCGCCTCGCCGGACACGGCCTTGGCCCGGTTCCGGATGGCCACGTTCCGCTCGTCCTTTTGCTCGATGTCATGCTGCCGGGCCATCTCCGGGTGCTTGGCCTCGTGGCGGAGGTTCAGCAGGGTGGACCCCGCCAGGGCCAGCAGGCCGGAGCCCATGCCGCAGAGCATCCCGCCCAGGGCGTCGGACACCCGGCCGTCCAGCAGAACGGCCAAAGCCAGCAGGATAATGCCCGCCGCCAGCAGCCACTGAAACAGGCGTTTTTTCTGTGTGCGATTCATCCAGAGCCCTCCTTAAAATTTCCGGCGGTACCAGGCGGTGAACGCCCAGTCCAGCAGCAGCTTCACACAGGCCAGGCCCAGCAGGGTGAGATTGACCCACTTGGGCACGGCAAAGAAGAACAGGTAGACGGCGCCGAACAGCAGCAGCCACAGCAGCACGTCTCCCGCCCGGGCCCGGGCCTTGTCCCGGATCATGGCGCCCCGCTCGTCGTGGTCCTCCCGGTCCCGCTCCCGCCGGGCGGGGTCCCGGACGGGCAGCAGCTCCGCCAAACCACAGAGGAGCAGCAGACCTCCCGCGAGGCCGATGGCTCCCCATAGGGCCACAGGGGCGGCGGGAAACGCCCGCGCCGCCCACAGGGCGGCCCCAGCCAGCAGCGCCCCCAAAATCACGGCCGGAACCGGCCAACGGGCATTCGGTCTCATCACGATCCCCCCTCCTCACATCTTCCGCTGGAGCCAATGGTTCAGGGCCCAGAAGGTCACGCCGTAAAAGACGGCGATCCCGATCAGAATCCACACCACCCACTGGGGGATACCCAGACTGCTAAAGGCCAGAAACACCATGCCGAGGGTCATCATCAGCGTCAGGGAGATGACGCCGGCCAGATACCCGGCCCGGTCCCGGATAACCTGGCAGCGCTCGTCGCTCTCCGCCTTCAGCTTTCGCCGGTATGCCGGGTCACCGGAAAGGCGGCCCAGCCGCCAGAGCACCCCCACGGAGGCGCCCAGCAGAGCGGCCCCAGCCCAGCACAGCAGCAGGTCTGACCGCTCCGGGAAGATCTGGATGCCCAGCAGGCGCAGCACCAGCGGCAAAAACAGGCAGATCCCGCCCAGCGCCGCCAGGATGATCCACACACGCTTCTTGTTCATGTCCCATCCTCCTCATAGATGAAAATGTCCTCAATCGTCGTGCCGAAGTACCGGGCCAGCTTGAAGGCCAGCAGGATGGAGGGGTTGTACCGCCCGTTCTCCAGGGACCCGATGGTCTGCCGGGACACCTCCAGCGCCTCCGCCAGCTCCTCCTGCTTGATGCCCTGGGCCTTCCGCAGCTCCTCCAGTCGGTTTTTCAAGGGCGAATCCCTCCTCTCCGCATCCATCCGCCGGGGGGCGGATGGAAAGTTTACTTTCCATTATCAACATAGCACAGTTCCGGGCTCATGTCAAGCTTACTTTCCATTTTCTCCGGGGCCTGTCCCATTTTTTGGGCGCGGCAGTCATATCCGGGGACAACCTCTCATAGAGTATAGCGTGTTACGAAAGGGGGCGCGGAGCGTGGGAGAGGAAGAACGCCGCTACGAGGAGGCGGCCCGGGTGCTGCCGGGCCGGTTGCGGGCCCTGGCCCTGACCCAGCCGCCGGAGGTGCGCCGTCTGGCGGAGGAGTTCCGCCTGCGGGCGGGACGGCCCCTGGCGGTGCTGCTGCCGGAGGGGGAGCGGTCCCTGGGGGACCGGGTGACGCCGGAGGACCTGGAGGCGCTCTGCGATCTGGCCGCCGACTACTCCCGCTACGCGGCGGAGGAGACGCTGCGGCAGGGGTATCTGGCGGTCCGGGGCGGCTTCCGGGTGGGGCTGTGCGGCACGGCGGTGATGAAAAACGGGGCCAGCACCGCGCTGCGGGACCTGTCCTCCGCCGCCGTCCGCATCGCCCGGCAGCGGCGGGGCGTGGGGGAGGCCATCGTCCCCCGGCTGTTCTGGGAGGGGCGGTATCAGAATACCCTGCTGCTGTCCCCGCCGGGGGGCGGCAAGACCACCCTGCTGCGGGACCTGGTGCGGTGCCTCTCCACCGGCGGACCGGGGCGGCCGGGGCTCCGGGTCTCCCTCATCGACGAGCGGGGAGAGGTGGCGGTGATGGTCCGGGGCGTCCCCCAGATGGACGTGGGCCCCCGGACCGACGTGCTGGACGCCTGCCCCAAGGCTCTGGGCATCCCCATGGCCCTGCGGGCCATGAATCCACAGGTCATCGCCGTGGACGAGATCACGGCGGAGGCGGACCTCCGCGCCGCCGTCCAGGCCGCCGGATGCGGCGCGGGACTGCTGGCCACCATCCACGCCGCCGACGTGTCGGAGCTGGGCCAGCGGCCATTGTACCGGCAGCTGCTCTCCGAGGGGGTGTTCCGCCTGGCGGTGTGCATCCGCCGAAGCGAGACGGGCCGGACCTACCAGGTGGAGGCGCTGCCATGCTGAAGCTGTTGGGAGCCGCCTGCGTCCTGGGTGCCGGCGGCTGGGCCTGGCGGCGGGGGGCGGCGGAGCGCAGGCGGGAATTGGACACGCTGGCGGACGTCATCGCCCTGCTGGGTCGGATGGAGGAGGAGATCCGCCTCCGCCGCACCAGCCTGCCCCGGCTGCTGGCGTCCCTGGGCCGGGACCGGGGGCCGGAGGTCCGGCGGTTCTGCGCCGCCGTGGCCGCGTCTCTGGAGCGGGCCGCCCCCCTGGGGGAGAGCTGGCGGTCCGCCGCGGAGGACCTGCCCCTGGGAGCGGCGGACCGGTCGGCCCTGGCCGCCCTGGGGGAGCTGCTCCAGGGGGACGAGGAGAGCATCTGTAAAGGGATTTCACTGACCAGTCATCGCCTGGCAAAAAGCCTGGAGGAGGCCCGGGACAGCCGGGCGGAGCGGGAGAAGCGGGCCGGGGCCCTGTGGCTCTCCGGCGCGGCGCTGCTGGTGATTCTGCTGATTTGATGAGGACAGACGCATGGATGTGGATTTGATTTTCAAGATCGCCGCCATCGGCATCCTGGTGGCGGTGCTGAACCAGCTGCTGATCCGCTCGGGCCGGGAGGAGCAGGGGCTGATGGTGGTGCTGGCGGGACTGGTGTGCGTGCTGATGCTGATGGTCCGGGAGATCAGCGACCTGTTCGACCTCATCAAGTCCCTGTTCGACTTCTGATATGGAGCAGGTCATCCAGGTGACGGGGCTGTGCGTGGTGGGGGCGCTGCTGGCCCTGGTGGTGAAGCGGGGCAGCCCGGAGACGGCGCTGCTGCTGACGGTGGCCGCCGCCGTGGTGGTGCTGCTGGCCCTGGCGGGGGCGGTGGAGGAGCTGCTGGCCTTTCTGGCGGAGCTGGCAGAGGCCAGCGGCGTGCCGCCCGCCCTGTTCGCCCCCCTGTACAAGACCGTGGGCATCGCCCTGGTGGTGCAGGTGGGGGGCAGCCTCTGCCGGGACGCGGGGGAGAGCGCCCTGGCGGCGGTGGTGGAGACGGCGGGCGCCGTGTGCGCCCTGGTGGCGGCGCTGCCCCTGCTGCGGGCGGTGCTGGACATGCTGTTGGAGCTGATGGGATGAAGTACGCGATCTGTCTTGCGGCGCTGGTGCTGGCGCTGACGGGCTCCGCCGCGGCGGCGGAGGTGCCGGCGGACCTGGCGCGGGCGGCCCCGGAGGCGGCGGAGGACATCGGGGACCTCTCCGGCGGGACCGGCTTTGCCGAAGGGGTGGGGAACATCCTGGACCGCCTGGCGGACCAGGCGGGAGACGTGATCCGGGAGCGGACCCGGGGCGCGGCGGCGGTGCTGCTGGCGGTGGTGCTGTGCGGCGCTGTGGAGGGCTTTGCCCGGGGCGCCGGGGGCCGGACGGCCCTGTCCCTGCTGCCCATGGCGGGGGCGCTGACCGTCACCCTGGCCTCCGCCGGCAGCCTGGACACCCTGATGGGCCTGGGCAGCCAGACCATCGGGGAGCTGGCGGACTTCTCCCAGGTGCTGCTGCCCACCCTGGCGGCGGCCACGGCGGCCACCGGGGCCGTCACCACCGCCACGGTGCAGCAGGTGTCCACGGTGTTTTTCGTGGACCTGCTGCTGCGGCTGATCCGCCAGCTGCTGCTGCCTCTGGTGTACCTGTACATCGGCCTTCTGACGGCCTCCGCCTGCCTGCCGGAGAACCGGCTGGGGGCCATCGCCGAGGGGCTGAAGAAGCTGGTGACCTGGCTGCTGACCACGGCGCTGCTGGTGTTCACCGTGTACCTGTCCGTGGTGCGGATCATCTCCGGCTCCGCCGACGGGGCGGCGGTGAAGGTGGCCAAGGCCGCCATCTCCGGCGTGGTGCCGGTGGTGGGGGGCATCATCGCCGACGCGTCGGAGACCGTGCTGGCCGGGGCGGGGATGCTGAAGAACACCATCGGCGTGTTCGGGATGCTGGCCATCCTGGCGGCCTGCGCCTACCCCTTTTTGCAGCTGGGGGTCCAGTACCTGCTGTACAAGGTAACGGCGTATCTGGCCTCGGTGGTGGGGCCGCCGGGGCTGTGCAAACTCATCGACGGGCTGGGGGGCGCCTTCGGGCTGATCCTGGGCATGACCGGCAGCTGCGCGCTGCTGCTGCTCATCTCCGTGCTGGCCTCCGTGGGGGCGGTGATGCCATGATGGAGGCGGTGCGGACGTGGCTGACGGCGGTGGTGCTGGTGTCGCTGCTGCTGTCCGTGGCCCAGAGCCTGATCCCGGAGGGGACCCTGCGGCGGGCGGCCTCCTTCACCGGGGGACTGGTCCTGCTCTTCGCCCTGCTGCGGCCGGTGCTGGGGGCGGACCTGGGACGGCTGGAGCTGGACTTCGACGGCTACCAGGCGGAGATCGCGGACCGGCAGGAGGAGCTGGCGGCCGCCCAGACGGAGACGCTGGCGGAACTCATAGCGGAGGAGACGGAAGCATATATATGGGACAAAGCAGGGGAGCTGGGGGTGGAGGTCACCACCCGGGTGGAGACCCGGACCGGGGAGGACGGCATCCCGGTGCCCTGGTCCGCGGAGCTGACGGGGCAGCGGTCCGGGGCGCTGTCGTCGTACCTGGAGGCGGAGCTGGGCATCCCGGCGGAGAGGCAGGTTTGGCATGAGCAGAACACAGAGGACTGAAGGAGTGCGAAGGATATGGGACAAGTACAAATTCGTGGCGCTGGTGGCCCTGGCGGGGATCGCGCTGCTGCTGTGGCCCAGCGGGGACAGCGGCGCGCCGGCGGAGCGCGCCTCGCCCCAACAGGTCTCGGCCGTGCAGGCGGAGCTCCAGGAGGAGATGGAGGACATCCTGGGCCGGATCCAGGGCGTGGGGGAGGTGCGGGTGCTGCTGACGGTGGACGCGGACGGCCAGCGGCAGCTGGCGGAGGACTCGGAGCTCTCCTACAGCGGCTCCACCGCGGCGCCGGAGGACTACTCCCGGTCCACCCAGACGGTGCTGGTGGACAGCGGCAGCGGCGACGCGCCGGTGGTGACCCGGACGGTGTATCCCACCTATCGGGGGGCCCTGGTGGTGTGCCAGGGGGGCGACCGGGCAGAGGTGAAGCTGGCGGTGACGGAGGCGGTGGCGGCCCTGACCGGCCTATCCGCCGACCGCATCACCGTTGCAAAATCGCAGTGATGATCTGGAGGAGGAACAAGCCTATGAGCGCGAGATGGAAACGGAACACAGTGGTGGCGGCCATGGCGGTGCTGGTGTGCGCGGCGGTGGCCCTGAACTGGAAGTACACCGGGCAGCAGGCGGCGGAGGGCGTGGAGGAGACCGGCACGAAGATCCTGGGCGAGGCCACCCTGGTCAACGGCCAGGAGGCGGACGGCGCCCAGGCCGCCGCGGACGAGGAGGCGGTGTACACCGGGGACGACTACTTCGCCTCCGCCCGGCTGACCCGTCAGCAGGCCCGGGACAACGCCATCTCCCTGCTGCAGGAGGCGGCGGACCAGCCCGGCGCCGACGCGGCGGTGGCCAACGAGGCGTCGGAGGGCATCCAGGTCCTGGCGGGCTACACCATGAAGGAGGCCCAGATCGAAAACCTGGTGACCGCCAAGGGCTACGCCGACTGCGTGGCCTTCATGGGGGAGGACAGCATCAGCGTGGTGGTGGACACCGGCACCGGCGATCTGACGGCGGAGGACGTGGCCAAGATCACCGACATCGCCATGACGGAGACCGGCTATCCCGCCAGCGGCATCAAGATCATGGCCGCAAATTAGCTGTTGTATTTTCCCGGGAAACATGGTAAAATAACACCCTGGAACCATTTGCCTGGGATCGGCGGGCGCTGCCCGCCTCTACCAAGGATTACACAGTGAGGAGAGGCTGACCATGGGCGATAACAAAGAGTATATGACGCTGCCGGAGGAGAACGGGAGCATCAACATTTCCGAGGAAGTGATCGCGGCCATCGCCGTGGGCGCCGTCCGGGACGTGGAGGGCGTGTCCGGCATGATGACCAGTATGGGCGGCAGCGTGACCGACCTGGTCACCAACAAGAAGAACGCCCAGAAGGTGGCCAAGGGCGTGAAGATCGACATGACCGGCGCCGCCCTGGTGCTGGACATCTATCTGACCGTGGCCTACGGACACCCCATCCCCGAGGTGGCGGAGAACGCCCAGAAGGCGGTCATCAGCGCCGTGGAGGCCATGACCGGCTGCTCGGTGGAGGCCGTGAACATCCACGTGGGCGGCGTGACCCTGGCCTGAGCGGGCCTCACTGGAACGAGAGAGAAAAGGACGTAGTTGAGGTATGGTACGGAACACCGCGCGAGAGATCGCCATTCACCTGTCCTATGAGCTGAGCTTCACCGACAAGCCGGTGGAGGAGCTGCTGGACGAGCGCCTGACCCCGGAGGCCTTCGCCGCCCTGGCGGAGGAGGACTCCCTGTATCAGGAGACCCCCAATGCCAAGCAGGCGGACTACATCCGCCGGCTGGTGCGGGGCGTGGCGGACCACGCCCCGGAGCTGGACGGGTACATCGCCAAATACGCCAAGGGGTGGAACTTCGCCCGGATCCCCCTGGTGGCCTCCGCCATCATGCGGGTGGCCATGTACGAGATTTTGTACATGCCGGACATCCCCCACGGCGCCTCCATCAACGAGGCGGTGGAGATCGCCAAGAAGTACGAGACGCCGGAGACGGTGAAGTTCATCAACGGCATCCTGGGCACCTTCGTGCGCCAGGAGGCCGGGGAATAAGGGCAGTCCTGCGGAGCGGGACGGGGGCGTGACGCCGCCGGACCGCTCCCCGTTTTTCTGCCCGCGGAAGAGAGGAGGAGACCGCATGGAGCCGCATATCTACGGCGTGGCGGAGGTGAACCAGCTGGTGAAGAGCCTGCTGGACGGCACCCCTGCTTTACAGGGCGTCTTTGTCCGGGGGGAGCTGTCCAACTACAAAATCTACCCCTCCGGCCACCACTATTTCACCCTGAAGGACAGCGAGGGGGCCCTCCGGTGCGTCATGTTCCGGGGCCAGGCCTCCCGCCTGCGGTTCCGGCCGGAGAACGGCATGAAGGTGGTGGCCTCCGGCCGCATCACCGTGTTCCCCCGGGACGGGGCCTATCAGCTCTACTGCGACACCCTGACGGCGGAGGGGGCGGGGGACCTGGCGGTGGCCTTCCAGCAGCTGAAGGAGAAGCTGTGGAAGGAGGGCCTCTTCGACCCGGCCCACAAAAAGCCCCTGCCGCCCTATCCGGAGCGGATCGCCGTGGTCACCTCCGGCGCCGGGGCGGCGGTCCACGACATGATCCGCATCCTCCGCCGCCGGTACCCCATCGCCAAGGTGATCCTGCTGCCGGTGCGGGTCCAGGGGCCGGAGGCGCCGCCGGAGATCGTGGGGGCCATCCGGTACGCGGACCGGTGGAAGATCGGGGACGTGATCATCACCGGCCGGGGCGGCGGGTCCATGGAGGACCTGTGGGCCTTTAACGACGAGCGGGTGGCCCGGGCCATCTACGACTGCCAGACCCCCATCATCTCCGCCGTGGGCCACGAGCCGGACGTGACCATCTCCGACTTTGTGGCGGATGCCCGGGCCTCCACCCCCTCCAACGCGGCGGAGATCGCGGTGCCGGACCAGGCGGACCTGCTGCGGTGGCTCCGGGGCGCCGGAGAGCGGATGGCGAGAAGCGAGACGGCCCGGCTGGAGGCCGCCCGGCAGAACCTCTCCGCCCTGGCGTCCAAGCGGGTGATGACCGACGGCCTGGCCTATGTCCAGGACAAGCGGATGGACCTGGTCCATCTCCAGCAGCGGCTGGGGGACGTGACAGGCGCGCTGCTGGGCCGCCGCCGGCAGACCTTCGCCGCCCTGGCGGCGTCCCTGGACGCCATGAGCCCCCTGGCGGTGCTGGGCCGGGGCTACGCCGTGGCCCGGGATGAGACCGGCCGGATTTTGAAGAGCTATCAGGAGACGGCGCCGGGCAAGCGGGTGACCGTCACGTTGGGAGAGGGCGGCTTCACCGCCGTGGTGGACAGGCCCTATGCAAAGGAGGAACAGCCATGAGCGCGAAAAAACAGACGTTCGAGCAGGAGATCGCCCGGCTGGAGGAGATCGTGGCGGCCCTGGAGAAGGGGGACGCCCCCCTGGCGGACTCCCTGGCCTTGTTCGAGGAGGGGACGAAGCTCATCGCCGCCTGCTCCAAGGAGCTGGACCAGGCGGAGCAGAAGGTGGTCAAGCTGATGAAGGGCCCCGACGGCGCCCCGGTGGAGCTGCCCTTCGGAGAGGAGGCCCAGGCATGAACCAGCAGATGTTCCAGGACCGGTACGAGACCTACCGGTCGGCGGTGGAGTCGTATCTGGGGACCCTCTTTGCCGGCAGGCCCGACTGGCAGGACCTGTACGAGTCCATGCGGTACAGCCTGCTGGCCGGGGGCAAGCGCATCCGGCCGGTGCTGACGCTGGAGTTCGCCCGGCTGGCGGGGCTGGAGGACTGGGAGACGGCCCTGCCGGTGGCCTGCGCCCTGGAGC
>DWYU01000047.1 GCA_019118505.1 Candidatus Oscillibacter excrementavium | reverse complement strand
CTGCCCTACGAGTACTATGAGAAGGACAAGGTCCGCCGCTACGGCTTCCACGGCACTTCCCACAAGTATGTCTCCGGCCGTGCCGCCGCCATGCTGGGCAAGCCCATCGAGGAGCTGAAGCTGATCTCCTGCCACCTGGGCAACGGCTCCTCCGTCACCGCCATCGACGGCGGCAAGAGCGTGGACACCTCCATGGGCTTCACCCCCCTGGCCGGCCTGCCCATGGGCACCCGCTCCGGCGATCTGGACGCCGGCATCCTCCAGTACCTGATGAACAAGTACAACATGAACATCGACGAGATGCTGAACGTCCTCAACAAGAAGTCCGGCGTCCAGGGCGTGTCCGGCGTCTCCTCCGACTTCCGGGATCTGGAGAACGCCCACAAGGAGGGCAATGAGCGCGCCGGTCTGGCGGTGGATATGTTCAACTACGGCGTGAAGAAGTATATCGGCGCCTATGCGGCCGCCATGGGCGGCGTGGACGCCATCATCTTCACCGCCGGCGTGGGCGAGAACTCCGCCTCCCAGCGGCTGGCCATCGCCTCCGGCCTGGAGTTCATGGGCGTGAAGATGGACGCCGAGGCCAACAACGTCCGGGGCAAGGAGGCCGTCATCTCCGCTCCCGACTCCAAGGTGAAGGTCCTGCTGATCCCCACCAACGAGGAGCTGATGATCGCCACCGACACCGCCGCCATCGTGTCCGGCAAGTAATCTCCTCTCCCTAGCAAATCAAATGGGCGCGCTGCCTTTGCAGCGCGCCCATTTTTTTATATTGCATATGGCCGGAGAACATCCGTGCCCTGCCGGGCGGCGGGGCGGTCAGGACTGCACGCCCCGGATGAAGCCGTCCATCAGGCCGGTCAGGTGGTCCTCCAGCATGGAGGTGGCCGTCTTGACGTCCCGGGCACAGATGGCCTCCAGAATCTGCTGGTGGCCGGACTGGAGCTGCCGCAGACTCTCCGCGTCCGTCAGGGCGGAGAAGCGGAACCAGTTGCGCATGTTGCACTGCTCCCACAGCTTCAGCAGCACCTGGTTTCCCGTGGCGTCAATGATGGCCCGGTGGAACAGGGTGTCGCAGTCCGTAAACTGCCGCAGGTCCCCCCGGTTGGCGCAGTCGTCCATCTGATGCAGGATGGTGCGCAGCTGCTCCACCAGCGCCGCCAGCTGCTGGTCGTCCAGCTGGGAGATGGCGTCCCGGATGCTCTTGGACTCCAGACAGATGCGCACGCTGTAGTTGTCCCGGACATCCTTCTCCGTCAGCGTCCGGACCCGGGAGCCCTTGAAGGGCACCGTCTCCACCAGTCCCATGGCCTCCAGGTCCCGGATGGCCTCCCGCACAGGGCCCTGGGATACTCCCAGCTCCCTGGCCCAATAGGTCTCAATGATCCGGTCCCCCGGATTCAGTTTTCCGGAAAAAATCGCCTCCCGGATGGCGTTGCGAATCTCCTCCCGGAACACCTGCCGGTGGGAGACAGAATCTACGCCCTCTCTCGGCACATCCAATCCCTCCATCTGCTGGAAAATCCGCCAAAAACGGCGGATTTTTTGCTCTTATCGAGATTCTATTATATGGAACCTGCCAGAAAAAGTCAATTCTTCCAGAGAAATTCACATTCTGCACAAAACCCGGCAAAAGATTTGTCAAGTTCGATAGATTATAAATACTTGATTATCGATAATTTGAGTGTTAAACTGTAGACAAATGAGGGCCACGCTTCCCACGGCACCCACGGCCCCCTGATTCTGTTTTGGAGGTGCATCCTTTCATGATTGATCGTGAAACCGGACTTTGGATCTATAACAAGATGAACGAGATCCGGGACTTTGAGGAGACGGCCTGGACGCTGTTCACGGAGAACAAGCTGCGGGGCTCCGTCCATCTGTACACCGGTGAGGAGGCCATTGCCGCCTCCGTCTGCGCCCAGCTGACGGACGAGGACTACATCGCCTCCACCCACCGGGGCCACGGCCACTGCATCGCCAAGGGCGCGGAGCTGGACCGGGCGCTGGCGGAGCTGATGGGCAAGGCCACCGGCTACTGCAAGGGCCGCAGCGGCTCCATGCACATCGCCGACTTCTCCAAGGGCAACCTGGGCGCCAACGCCATCGTGGGCGGCGGCATCCCCATTGCCACCGGCGGCGGCCTGGCCATCAAAATGCAGAACCGGCACAACGTCTCCGTGGCCTTTTTCGGCGACGGCGCCTCCAACCAGGGGACCTTCCACGAGTCCATCAACCTGGCCGCGGTGTGGAAGCTGCCGGTGATCTACGTCTGTGAGAACAACCAGTTCGGCATGACCGTGCCCACCTGGCAGTCCACCTCTGTGGAGAACATCGCCGACCGGGCCGCCGGCTACGGCATCCCCGGCGAGGTGGTGGACGGCAATGACGTGTGCGCCGTGTACGAGGCCTTTGCCCGGGCCAAGGAGCGGGCCCTGAAGGGCGAGGGTCCCACCCTGCTGGAGTGCAAGACCTACCGCTGGCGGGGCCACTGGACCGGCGACCCGGAGCCCTACCGCACCCGGGAGGAGGTCGAGGAGTGGAAGGAGAAGCGGGACCCCATCAAGCTGTTCCGCACCTATCTCACCCGGCACAAGCTGGCCACCAAGCAGGAGCTGGACGACATCGAGGCAGCCGCCGCCAAGAAGATGGAGGCCGCCGTGGACTTCGCCATGAACAGCCCGGAGCCCGATCCGGCCCATGTTCTGGACGACGTGTTCTATGAAGGTTAAGGGGGTACGAGACAATGGCTAAGCTTTCTTATTCGCAGGCGATCCGGGAGACCATCGCCCAGGAGATGCGGCGGGACGAGCGGGTCTTCGTCATGGGCGAGGACGTGGAGAAGCTGGGCGGCGTGTACGGCTGCACCCGGGACCTCTACAAGGAATTCGGCACGGACCGGGTCCGCAACACCCCCATCTCTGAATCCGCCATCATCGGCGCCGCTCTGGGCGCCGCCTGCGGCGGGATGCGCCCCATCGCGGAGCTGATGTACTGGGACTTCGCCTTCGTGGCGGCGGACCAGATTTTCAACCAGGTGGCCAAGACCCGCTACGTCTTCGGCGGCAACGCCCGGATCCCCCTGGTGATCCGGGGCCAGCAGGGCACGGGCCGCGGCAATGCCGCCACCCACTCCCAGTCTCTGGAGAGCCTGTTCATGCACATCCCGGGGCTGAAAGTCGTCTGCCCCTCCACCCCCGCCGACGCCGCGGGACTGCTGCGCACCGCCATCCGGGACGACAACCCCGTCTGCTTCTTCGAGCACAAGGTGCTCTACGCCACCAAGGGTGAGGTTCCCGATGACCCGGACTTCTGCATCCCCTTCGGCAAGGCGGACATCAAGCGGGAGGGCACGGACGTGACCATCGTGGCCAACCTGCTGTATGTGAAGCGGGCCCTGGAGGCCGCCGACGAGCTGGCCAAGGAGGGCATCTCCGCCGAGGTCATCGACCCCCGGACTCTGGTTCCCTTTGACTACGACACCGTGGCCGAGAGCGTGAAAAAGACCGGCCGCCTGGTGGTGGTCCATGAGGCCCATCAGAACAACGGCTGGGGCGCCCAGGTGGTGTCCCAGGTGGGCCAGATGGTGTTCCCCTATCTGGACGCCGCGCCGGTCCACATCGGCGCCAAGGCCTGCCCCCTGCCCTTCAACCTGGGACTGGAGCAGGCGGTGCTGCCCAGCGTGAAGGACATCGTGGATGCCTGCAAGGCATCCCTGTACCGCTGAGAAAGGAGCAGATGACATGGCTTCTGTCATTATCATGCCCAAGCAGGGCCTTCTGATGGAAGAGGGCACCATCACCAAGTGGCTGGTGAAGGAGGGTGAGCAGACCACCGAGGGCACCCCTCTCTTTGAGATGGAGACCGATAAGCTGACCATCACCATGGACTCCACCGCCACCGGCACGGTGCTGAAGATCCTGCACCCCGAGGGGGACACGGTCCCCATCACCCAGCCCATCGCCATCGTGGGCCAGCCCGGCGAGGACATCTCCGGCCTTCTGGCAGAGAGCGGCGCCCCCGCCCAGGAGGCCGCGGCTCCCGCGCCCGCGGCAGAAGCGCCCGCACCCGCGCCTGCCGCCGCGCCTGCCGCCGCGCCGGCGCCCGCCGTGGAGCGGGCGCCCGGTGAGCGGGTCTTCTCCTCTCCCCGGGCCCGGCTGCGGGCGGAGGAAAACGGCGTGGACATCGCCGCCGTGCCCGGCTCCGGGCCGGACGGCCTGGTGGTGGAGCGGGACGTGCAGTCCTACATCGCCAATCAGCCCGCTGTGACGCCGCTGGCCGCCAACCAGGCCCGGGTCCAGGGCATTGACCTCTCCGGCGTCACCGGCACCGGTCCCAATGGCAAGATCACCACGGAGGATCTGCCCGCCGCCGGAGCCGCGACCGAAACCGCCCCCGCTACGGAGGCCGTTCCCGGCCAGCTGACCCGGGGCACCCGCACGGAGAAGATGACCGGTATGCGGAAGGCCGTCATGAAGAACATGCTGGCCAGCAAGTCCACCAACGCCCAGACCAACCACCGGATGGTGGTGGACATGACCGCCGTGGTGGCCCTGCGGAACCAGTACAAGGCCCTGGGCATCAAGGTCTCCTACAACGACATCATCGTCCGGGCCTGCGCCAAGGCGCTGCAGGACTTCCCCATCGTCAACGCCAGCGTGGACGGCAGCAACATCATCTACCATGACTATGTGAATGTGGGCACTGCCGTCTCCGTCCCCGGCGGGCTGATCGTGCCCGTGATCCGGGACGCCGACATCATCGGCCTCACCGGCATCGCGGAGAAGTCCGCCGAACTCATCGAGAAGGCCCGGGAGGGAAGGCTGACGGACCAAGACTACCACGGCGGCACCTTCACCGTGTCCTCTCTGGGCATGTTCGACCTGGACGACTTCGTGGCCATCATCAACCCGCCGGAGTCCGCCATCCTGGCCGTGGGCAAGATCGCCAAGACCCCGGTGGTGGTCACCGGCGAGGACGGCGAGGACCAGGTGGTCATCAAGTCCATGTGCGCCCTGTGCCTGAGCTATGACCACCGGATCATCGACGGTGCCGAGGCCGCCAAGTTCCTGCAGAAGCTGAAGAGCTACCTGCAGAACCCCATCCTGCTGATCTGAGGAGGCGCGTATGCAGAAATTCGATGCCATCGTCGTTGGCGGCGGCCCCGGCGGCTATGAGTGCGCCATCCGCCTGAGCCAGAACGGCCTGAACACCGCCCTGGTGGAGGAGGCGGAGCTGGGCGGCACCTGCCTGAACCGGGGGTGCATCCCCACCAAGACGCTGCTCCACTCCTCCGACGTGTACTATGAGGCGAAAAACGGTGCGCCCTTCGGCGTCAGCGCCGACAGCGTCACCTTCGACTACGCCAAGATCATCCAGCGGAAGAACGCCGTCTCCAAGCAGCTGAGCAATGGCGTGGCTTTCCTGGAAAAGAGCCACAGCGTCACGGTGTTCGCCGACCACGCCACCCTGACAGACCGGCAGACGGTCCACCTGGCCGGCGGCGAGGACCTGACCTGCGACCACCTGATCGTGGCCACCGGCTCCTCCCCCGCCCGCATCCCCATCCCCGGCGTGGACCTGCCGGGCGTGGTGGACTCCACCGGCCTGCTGAACATGACGGAGTGCCCCAAGCACATCATCATCGTGGGCGGCGGCGTCATCGGTGTGGAATTCGCCACCTTCTTCTGCCGGCTGGGCGTCCCCGTCACCATCGTGGAGATGCTGGACCGGCTGCTGGGCCCCCTGGATCGGGACGTCACCAACTTCGTGGAGGCGGAGCTGAAAGCCTGCGGCGTGGAGCTGGTGCTGGGTGTGAAAGTGGAGTCCATCGAAGCGGGCCTGAAGGTCCACTACGCCTCTGTCAAGGACGGTACCAAGGGCACCGTGGAGGGCGACGTGGTGCTGATGGCCGGCGGCCGGGCCCCCAATACCCGTGGCATCGGCCTGGACACCATCGGCGTGCGAATGGACCGGAAGGGCTTTGTGGAGGTGGACGGCCTCTGCCGCACCAATGTGCCCGGCGTGTACGCCATCGGCGACATCAACGGCAAGATGCAGCTGGCCCATGTGGCCTCCGCCCAGGGTCTGCTGGTGGCGGACCACATTGCCGGCAAGCCCTGCAAGCAGCTGCACTATGAGCGGATCCCCTCCTGCGTCTACTGCAATCCGGAGACCGCCATGGTGGGCCTCACGGAGGAGCAGGCCCGGGCCACCGGCCGGGATGTGGGCGTCGGGACGTTCAGCCTCTCCGGCAACGGCAAGGCCCTGACCATGGGCGAGAACAAGGGTTTTGCAAAGTTCGTCTACGACAAGGCCACGGATGAGATCCTGGGCTTCCACGTCATCGGTCCCCGGGCCACAGACCTGGCGGCAGAGGTGGCCGCGGTCATGGAGTGCGAGGGCACGGTGGCGGAGATCGGCCGCACCGTCCACCCCCACCCCACGGTCAGTGAGGCGGTGATGGAGGCGGCCCATGTGTGCCACGGCATCTGTGTCAACGCCCCCAAGCCCCGGAAATAAAAGCAGTTCGTGCCCCGG
>DWYU01000046.1 GCA_019118505.1 Candidatus Oscillibacter excrementavium | reverse complement strand
GTGCCGTTGACGTAGCCGTTGTCATAGGCCCAGGCGATCTCGTCGTAGGCCCAGAAGCTGGCGGGCACATCGTCGAAGAACGCGCTCTCGCCGGCGCGGACGAAGGTGACCTCAATGGTCACCCGTCCCCGGGGCTGGGTGAAGGTGTAGGTGCCGTCCCGGTTGGCGGTGACCCGCACGGCGTCGCCGCTGCGGTCGGTGACGGTGACCTCGCCCACCTCATAGCCATTGTCGGGATCGGGGGTGATGGTGACCTTGTCGCCGGCCTCGGGGGTCCGGGGGCTCACCTTGATGGTGCCGCCGTCGGACACGTCCAGGGTGGGAGAGTAGGTGGTGGAGCCGCCGGAGCTGGAGGAAGTTGAGGGGGCGGTATAGGCGACAATAATCCGGCCGCCACTTTCCGTCTTTTCACAGCGAGAGCCAACCGTCACCAGAGCCGCGTTGTAGTCGTGGCCGTTCCGGTCAATCGTCACACTCTTGCTGCTGATGGTGATGGGCTCATTGCAATCCGCTTGAAGCACAATGGTATCACCGGACTTGGCAGCGTTGACGGCCTCTTGCAAGGTGCCGTATTCGGCATTTCCGATCTTAGCCGCCACCGTCTCCTGGGCGTTGACAACCAACTCACTGAAGTGGCTGATACTGACTTCCACCCAGCCGGAGCCAATGGTCAGAGCGTCGCCAGTGAAGCGCTCACGGGAACCGTTGTCGGCAATGTGCATGACCTCCCGAGGCTCCTCCAGGCCTGCCGGCAAAGGCAGACGAACCGTGAACTCCTGACCGTTCAGGTAGCTGTTGGGAACTGTAATATTGCTCGACTTGGTCTCTCCGTCCACTTTAACAGTCGCGATAGGTCTCACTTGGTAAGTAACAGTTGCATTCTCGCTGGAGAGTTCTGCGCTGGTAGCAGTCACATTGACACTGATCTCAACTTCTACAATATTTTTCGCTGTTACTTCCCCAATGCTAACACTTGCCACAATATTGTTTCTAGCACCATCTGTCAGTGCATCTGCTACACCGGAAACAGAAGCGTTGTCAAGCACAGCTTTAATCGCAGTTTTATCATTTTCAGATATTGATTCATTAACAGCCGTTTCTACATTCTCTGTGACTACCACAGGGGCTTCCAAGGGCACTTCATTTGTCACCATATAGGAATAGCCGGTTCTGCCAGAGGCAACCGCGTAATGGCCTTCCGCCAAGAAGTCGCTGGGATCACTGGTGAAATAACCGCCGGTTATCTTGAGTTTTCCCTCATCACCGTTAGGTGTCACAATCACACTTGGCACTCCGGCAGCCGCTGCCACACAGGCATTTCCCGAAATCGATACCTTGCAGTTTGCATAATCATAGTAATCACTATTGCCGTCAATTTGAATTCCGTAACAATCCAGCGCGACTTTGGAGTCGCCCACTTTGCCGGAAGTATGGCCTGTGGCAATTACGCTGCCGCCCGTCATGTCCAGTGTTCCGCCGCGCATTTCAATGCCGACACCGCCGTCCACATAGATGGTGCCGCCGGTTATCTTGAGCGTTCCTGCCTGGGGGTGATAGATACCGCAAGCGATATAGCCATTTGAAAGAATGTGGCCGATCATCGTACCGCCGCTGATCGTGATTGTCGTGCCGCCCAGCTTTCTTTCCGCTGTATTGGTGCCATTTCCGCCAATCACGGCATTATCACGGGCAACCAGAACGCCGCCGCTGATATTCAGTGTAGCGCCTCTTCCTTGTGCCGAAGCGGCAAATTCCTGGGCAATAATATAACCGCCTTCAATATTAAAAGTGGAGTTGATGGAAGTATTTCCGGTGGTATCGCCCTGGGCGTATGCGCCTAAATAGGAGGAGTCAATACATCCGCTCTCCAGTGTCACCGTTCCGCCACCAGCAGCATATACGGCGGTTTCGGTTACAGAAATTTTACCAGAACGATAAGAAACCGTCTTATAGTCACTACTGACTGTCGGGGCAGCGGATGCTGTGGAATCCATAATCGTCAAGTTTCCAGTGGTAACAAGCTGATTTGTGGTCAGGGTCGAACCGTTCAAATCCAGTGTCACCGTCGTAGAAATATAGGGCAGGTTATCCTCCACTGTATCATCCACCAAAATAATCGTGTCCCCGTCCTGGGCGTTGGAGATTGCTTCAGCCAGGGTCAGATAATAGTCATTGCCAATCTGAGCCACAGCCGCGTCTTCCAGCGGCATGACGGTGTACTGATTGCCGTCCTGCACGCTGACATAGCCGTCTGCAACATAGCTTGTACCCTCACCCTCGGGCGAATCGGCCGGATCTGCCCCAATAAACGTTCCGCCCCGCACGGAGATAACTGCCGTACCGTTCTCATAATTTCTATCAATGCAGTTGATAATATATTTTGCCATGTCAGGAGCCCATACTTCTACAGTCTTTGCTAGTGCAAACGTTCCTCCAAGAACTGTAAGTATCCCTGTTTGAACCTGAGCGACTGTCATTGCTCCAAAATAGTTTCCATCTTCAATTGTGGCTGTTCCGCCATTTACATTGATACAATAAGAAGTGGTTCCCTCCGCTTCAGCATCAATTGTGCCGTTTCCAACAAGCGTCAATGCTCCTCCAGATACTACCGCAAAAAAGCACGGAGAATATGGCATCTCCTCTTCATGTTCCAACAAGGAAGTATCCCACTTTATCGTATAACCATTTAGATCTAATGTAATATCCTGATCTACTGTCATCAGGCAGACCAAGCTGTCCGCATCCTCTTGATCATCGCCGATCCTAGGATTAAGAGTCACATCATTTATTAGGGTAACAGTATCTCCGCCCTGTGCTTCCGCTACGGCCTCCTGCAAAGTCGCATAGGGAACGCCGTTCACTTCCGCTTCAAATTCAGCTGAAGTCTCTGCTCCACTTTCTTCGGATAAGGTGTCCAGCTCATTCTCCGTCTCCGGCATAGTATCCTCTACCGCCAATGCCGCGGTGGGGATCAGCGACAGCGCCAGAACCAGCGCCATCAACGTGGATAGGAATCTTCGTTTCATACTTCTCATTTCCTCCTTTTACTTCATCTTGCAGGATCGCTCCTGCGTTTGAACACCTTTCAAAATCGCCCGGGCTACGGCGGGTCCCGGGCCTCCCAGCCCACCAGGCGCTGCTCTTCCTCCAGCAGCTGGTCGCGGGTCTGCTCCACCAGCCGGCGGACATCCGCCTCGATCTCCGCCAGGGTGGTCTGGCACAGCTTCCGCAGACACCGGGGGTTGCACTTCTCCGGGGCCACCTGGGCGTCCCCGGCCAGGCTCTGGATGGCGGCGGTCACCGCCGTCCGGGACAGGGGCCGCCCGCTTCGGGTCACGAACACCGGCCCGCCGGTGAGCTCCCGCCGCCGGATGTACGCCAGCAGCTCCTCCCGCAGGGTGGCGGGGATGGGGCGCCGCGGCCAGCCGCCGGACCAGCTGGCACTCCCGCTGTCCCAGGAAGTCCAGCAGGCTGTTGGCGGCGGAGAGGGCCGCGTTCACCGTCTGGGCGGTGTAGCCCTGGGCCAGCAGGTCGTCCCGCCAGCGGGACAGGGTGTCCCGGCCCACCCGCTTTTCCGGCGGCAGCGCCTGATAGAACCGCGTCAGACTGCGGCGGTAGGCCTGGATGGTCCCGGCAGCCCGGCCCCGGCGCTCCAGGCTCCGCAGGAAGGCCTCGATCTGCTCCATGGTCACCGCCGCCCTCCGCCGGGGCGCGTCCCGGGTCCGGGCCGCCGCTGTACGCTCCATATTCCGCCCCCTTCCTTATCTGGACAAATTTCACATTTCGTCTCACACAAAAAGGAACCAAAGCCAGCATATCCATGGCTTTGCCTGTATTTTAACACGTGAGCCATTGGAATACAAGGAAAAATTCCAACTTTTGGGCATCACAACATGGGCCGACAGCGGGAAATCCAGAGCCGGCCCTGCCTTTTTGCGCCCTATTTCGGATTTTTGCCGTTTTCAGGTCCGTTCTGCGGCCTCTTCAAAAGCGGCCTTTTCTTGACAAGCCCTCTAAATGGGACGAAATGTGAAATTTGTCTCGTCCTATAGAATCAGCCGCAGACGGTCCAAAGTCCGGGCGTGCTCCGCGCCGGTGGAGATCAGGTAGATGCGGGTGGTCTCGATACTGCTGTGGCCCAGCACGTCCGCCAGCTTCGCCACGTCCCGGCACACCCGGTAGAAGGTCCGGGCGAACAGGTGCCGGAGATTATGGGGAAAGACCTTGGTGGGCCGCACGCGGGCCCTTTGGCACAGGGCCTTCATCTCCGCCCAGATCTGTTTGCGGGACAGCCCTTTTCCGCCTCTGGTGAAAAAGATCTCACCGGAGGCGGTGTTCTGTTTCCGGGCGTATTGCAGCAGCTTCCGGCACAGCTTGGCGGGAATCAGAATGGTGCGGATTTTGCCCTTCAGGGCGATCTCCGCCCGGCCCCGCCGGGCCGCCTCCACGGTGAGATACCGCACCTCGCTGACCCGGATGCCGGTGGCGCAGATGGTCTCCATCAGCAGGGCCAGCCGCTCCCGGCCCCGGGTCCGGGCGGCGGAGAGCAGGCGGTCGTACTCGGCGCGGGTCAGCTCCCGCTCCGTGGCCCGGAACAGGCGGCGCTGGAGTTTCAGAAATTTCACCCGGCAGTCGTCCCAGCCCAGAAAGCGGAACAGGCCGTTGAGGGCCGCCAGCATGGCGTTGACGGTCACCGGGGCGCAGCCTTTAGAGAGCAGATGCTCCTTCCATTCCGCGGCCCGCTCCCGGGTCACCGGCCGGCCGTCCAGCCAGGCGGCGAAGGTCCGCGCATGGCGGAGGTAGTTCTCAACGGTGCCGGGGCTCCGCTCCTCCCGGCGGAGATGGGCCGCATAGCGGTCGATCTGCTCCCGCCCGATTCTATAGTCTCGCATATTTGGCCTCCCATCAGGTAGTCCCCTCTATTTTACAGGACTCTGGGGGGCTTTTGCTCTGTGGAGCGAGGCACACGGGCTTTTTTCATGGATGCAGGCGCCGTCTGCTCCAAATCCGCAAAATGGCTCCGTAAACTTTGCGATCAAAAAACGGGCTGGACGCGCCAAGCGCCCAGCTGATGATGACAGGATTCTCCCTCTGTCGCCGGGCTGCAAATTTTTCCGTCAAAAAAACCGCATATTCTCCCGTGCCGGAGTCAAACTATGCTCGCGATACCCAGTGACCCACTCGCAACAAACGTATGATGAAAAGGAGATACCAATTATGTCTACCAAGAATAGCAACAAGATCAACGTGCCCGAGGCCCGTGCGGCTATGGATAAGTTCAAGATGGAGGCTGCCGCCGAGGTGGGCGTCAACCTGAAGGAAGGCTACAACGGCGACCTGTCCTCCCGCGAGGCCGGCTCCGTCGGCGGCCAGATGGTCAAGAAGATGATCGAGTCCTACGAGAAGAGCCTGTAACTTCCCGCTGGAACAGAAAGGGCGGCCCGGCAACAGCCGGACCGCCTCTTTTTGCTTCCCCCTCTCCCAGGCCCCACATAAGGGCCGGTCAGCGTGAGGCCCTGTGAAAAAACGGCCCCCGTCCGATGGACGGGGGCCGTCTGCGTTTACGTTCCGGTGTTGTTGTCCCAGAAGCCGCTCCACCAGTCGCCTCCGGCGTCTCCGAAGCCGCCGGTGGGATCGTTGGGATCCGGCTGGGTGGTCTGACCACCGCCGCCGGTCTCACCGCCGGACGGATTTTCCGTTCCGCCGGGATCTGTGGAGGCATCCGGATCATTGGGATCCGGCGGCTGCCAGTTGGGATCATTGGGATCCAGGCCGGCGTTGGGGTCGTCCGAATCCGTAGCCGTGGCCGAGGTGTGGACAGGACAGCCGCCGGGGCTGGTCTCCGTGGGCGCCACCGCCTTCTCCAGGGTGCTGATGAGATAGGCGTTGTCCGAGGCGGTGATCCCTGCGCCGTAGTCCTCCCGCACATAGTCCAGATAGCCCTGCTGGACGATGGACTCCGCCGGGCAGAACTCCCCTGCCAGGCAGTTGCCCTCTGTACAGATGTCCACCATCTTGTGGAGGGTACACTCCTCCTTGGGCTCCGTACCCACGGCGACCTCAAACTGGACCACCCGATTCTGCCGGGGGTCTGCACGGCAGGCATCCGTTACCAGCATTCCGCTGTCGGCGCAGACCTTGACGGTGGTCAGGCCGCTGCTGGGCCGGCTGAAGGACTTGTCCGGCAGGTCCGCGTGGACCTTTTCCATCACCTGCCGCCACAGGGAGGCCGCCGGGTTCACCGAGTAGCTGATGCGCTCGTTGTTCTCGTAGCCCACCCAGACGGCCGCGCAGTAATAGGGGGTATAGCCCACAAAGTAGCGGTCAAAGTTATCGTTGGTGGTACCGGTCTTGCCGGCGATGTGCATGCCGCTGAACCGGGCCGCGCCGCCGGTGCCGTTGGAGACAGCGTTTTGCAGCATACTGGTCATCAGATAGGCGGTGGTCTCCTTCATGGCCACCCGCTGCTCCGTCTCATTCTCCAGCACCACGGTGGTGTTGTCGTTGGCCAGGACCTTGACATAGGTCTTGGGCTCGTTGTACACGCCGTTGTTGGCGAAGGCGGAATAGGCCGCCGCCATCTCCACGGTGCTGAGGCCGTAGGTCAACCCGCCCAGGCCCAGGGGGCTGACGTTCATGTCCTCCGGCACCAGGCTCAGGCCCAGATTCTGGGTGGCGAAGTTGTAGGCCGCCGTGACGCCCACCTTCTCCAGGGTCTGGACGGCGATGGTATTGATGGACGAGCGGATGCCGTCCCGCACCGAGGTCCAGCCGGTATAGGTGTTGGGCGAGTTCTTGGGCCACGGGTTGCCGTTCAGCAGCCGGACGGGATAGTTGTCAAAGGTGGTGGCCGGTGAGACCACGCCCGCGTCCAGAGCCGGGGCATAGGCTGTCAGTGGCTTGATGGAGGAGCCGGGCTGCTGGGTATCCGTGGCAAAGTTCCACTCCAGATTTCCCTTCTTCTCTCCCATCTTGCCCACCATGGCCACGATGTTGCCGGTGGAGGGGTCAATGATCGTAATACCCGACTGAATCGGCTGCCCGCTGACAGAGGTCAGGTTGTTCAGGCTGCCCCGGTCCTCATAGACCGACTCCGCGATCTCCTGGATCTCCGGGTCCAGCGTGGTATAGATGTTGTAGCCGCTGTTGTAGATGCGGGTCAGGGCCTCCTTGGTGGAGATGCTGTACAACTCCGCCAGATCCGCGGACACGTCCCGCAGCACCTGGTCCACGAACCAGGAGTTGATGTGGGTGCCGCCGGTGGCCTCGGACACGATGTCCTCCGCGGAGGTGGTGCCGTCGGTAAAGTGCAGCTCCTCCGCCTTGGCGGCCTCAGCCTCCTCCGGGGACAGATAGTCCAGCCCGGTGACGCCCACCTCTTCATTGCCGCCGGCCATCCGGTCCAGGATCAGCTCCTGGCGCTCCTTGTTCTCCTGCCGGGCGGTCTTGACGGAGCCGTCCTCCTGCTTGAAGGTGACCGTGGACATGGGGCCGTAGATGGAGGGGTTGTTGGTGATGGCGATGAGGCTGGCGCACTCCGCCACATCCAGCTCCGACACATCCTTGCCGAAGTAGAACTCCGCCGCGGTCTGGACGCCGTAGCAGCCCTGGCCCAGGTAGATGGTGTTCAGATAGAACTCCAGAATCTCCCACTTGGTGTAGTGCTTTTCGAACTCCAGAGCCCGGAAGATCTCCCGCACCTTGCGGTTGACGGTGTTGCCGTCGTCCTGGGTCATGTTCTTCAGCACCTGCTGGGTCAGGGTAGACCCGCCGAAGGTGTCCTGGGACTGGGTGAAGAAGTTCACCGCGGCGCCCAAGGTCCGCTTCCAGTCCACGCCCTGGTGCTCAAAGAAGCGGTGGTCCTCAATGGCCACAGCCGCCTGCCACAGGGCGTCCGGCATCTGGTCAAAGTCCACCCAGATGCGGTTCTCCGTCCCGTACACCGTCTGATACTCCACCCACTCCCCGGAGTCCCTGTCCTGGTAGTAGATGATGGAGCTGAGGTTCATGGTGTAGTCGTCGGCGTTCACGTCCAACGTGGGGGCAAGGGTTGTCCGCACATACATCATGAAGAGTCCGGCGATCATCGCCGTTGTGCAAACGCACACCAGCAGGAACGTGCCTAAAACAAAGGCAATCCTGCGTCCGGTTCGTCTGGTGCTTTTCCGCTGTTTGGGCTCCCGGCGGGGGATCATCTCACGGGACCCCGCCTGTCTCTTATGTTCCAAAGCAGAGCACCTCCTTTTCAGAATTTGAGTTTTCTGCAAAAGCAGTCTGCCGTGCCGCCCTCCTGCGGCCGCAGAAGCTCAGAGTCCTCCATAATATGTTCTATTGTACCATCCTCTGTCAATATCCAAAATGTCATATTTTCCCGAAAAAAAGTTCTCCAGCCGCATGGTTTTTTGGTTTTTGGGCAGGATAACCCCGTCCCCAGCGTCCGACTTTCCCACATTTCCAAAAGTTCACCCCCTTGCAATCTTCTGGAAAGTCCGCTACAATAGAACTACCCCATCGGAAAGGAGGACGCCCCATGGCAGATTCATACGGTCCCACCTTCATCACCGTCACGGACGAGGATGGCCGGGAAATCGTGCTGGAGTTTGTGGACGCCCTGGAATATAACGGTCAGCAGTATCAGGCCTTCTTCCCCGCGGAGACGGAGGGCGAGAACGAGGACGACCCCGACAACGGCCTGGTGATTCTGAAGGTCATCCACGAGGACGGCGAGGATCTCCTGTCCACGCTGGACTCTGACGAGGAGCTGGACGCAGTCTACGACCTGTTTATGGAGTCCCTGTTTGACGAGGACGGCGAGTCCTGAGGGGATGTCCCCAAAAATTTCTCAGCGGTTTCATACGGTTTCTCTTGCATCCCGGGCCGGGATGTGATACGGTGAATATGTGCCCTGCGGGGTTCGTGATAGGTCTTTTTTTAACCCACATTTCGTTATACGGGATGCCAGATCAGCGCGTGGTTCGCAGGCCTCCCGGCTGCTGTCTGCGGCTGGAAGTTGGAAGTGGTAAAGCGCGTTGGAGGCAACCCACCTGGCCGTGAAGGTGCAGGTTATAACGGGCCTACACGGCTTTCGCGGGGCGCGTTTCTTTTCAGGGCGGGACATCCGCCCTCTTTTTCTGCGGATTTTCGGAAATCCGCCCGCCGGACCTGCGGTCCCTCCATATTATAAGAGTATCCCGCAATTTCCTCTTGCAGAATCCGGCCGCATCCAGTATAATATCAGAGTGCGTAAATTCCGGTTTTTCATAAACCTCGCACCTGAATACTTGAGAGGACTGAAACACACATGAGCGCATCAAGAGAAAAAAAGACCCGCCAGGACCTGAACAGCTCCGGCTGGGCCGATCCCAAAAACGCCCGCGAGGCTAAGCAGCGCAAGGAGGAGCATCGCACCAACCTCCTGTACGGCACCATCGGCGTGGTGTTTCTGGTGCTGGCCATCGTCGCCGTGGTCTGGCGGACCAATATCATCCCCAAGACCCTCACCGCCGCCACTGTTAACGGCGAGAAGTACACCGCCGCTGAGGTGAACTTCTATTTTGAGAACTACTATCAGAACTTCCTCAACCGCAACTACAGCGTCCTGAGCATGATCGGGCTGGACACCGGCTCCTCCCTGAAGGACCAGACCGTCTCCGACACCGCCAACAGCCTGCTGCCCGCCATGGGGATGCCCGAGGCGGAGGAGGGCCAGAGCTGGTACGACTACATGGCGGACCGGGCCCTGGAGCAGCTGGCCGGCGTCCAGGCCATGAATGACGCCGCCGAGGCCGATGGCTTCACCTGGAACGACGACCTGCAGTCCCAGCTGGACGAGACCATGGACTCCCTGTCCACCACCGCCAGCTCCTACGGCTACACGGAGCAGCAGTACCTGGGGCTGATCTACGGCAGCACCATGACCCGCAGCATCTACGAGGAGCAGACCCGGCGCAGCCTGCTGGCCTCCGCCTATCTGCAGAACTACGAGGACGGCCTGTCCTACACCACCGATGAGCTGGAGGCCGCCTACGAGGAGGACCGCACCACCTACGATCTGGTGGACTGCGCCTACGTCCGCGTCAACGGCGCCGCCCCTGACACCGACGAGGACGGCAACACCATCGAGGTGACCGATGAGATGAAGACGGAGGCCATGGCCACTGCCAAGACCACCGCCGACGCCATCTACAGTGCCTATGAGTCCGGCACCTCTCTGAAGGACGCGGCGGCGGAGTATGAGTCCACCGCCACCTACTCCGAATCTGACAGCTACTCTTACAGCTCCTCCGTCCTGGCGGACTGGCTGTATGACGACGCCCGGCAGGCCGGCGACTCCGCCGTGCTGGAGGATGCCGACTACGACGCCTACTACGTGGTGGTGTTCAACAGCCGCTACCGCCACGAGTACAACACCGTGGACGTGCGCCACATCCTGATCCAGCCGGAGGCCTCTGAGCTCTCTGAGGATGACGAGGGCTATGAGGACGATGTGGCCGCCAAGAACGCCGAGGCCGAGCAGAAGGCCCAGGACATCCTGGCGGAGTGGGAGGCCGGCGATGCCACCGAGGACTCCTTCGCGGCGCTGGCCAACGAGTACTCTGAGGACCCCGGCTCCAACACCACCGGCGGTCTGTACGAGCAGGTCTACCAGGGCCAGATGGTGACGGAGTTCAACGACTGGTGCTTCGATCCCGCCCGCAAGCCCGGTGACACCGGCATCGTCTACAGCGAGAGCACCGGCTACCACATCATGTACTTCGTGGGCTTGGACCTGCCCTACTGGGAAGTCCAGGTGACCAATCATCTGGTGGACCAGGCCGTGGACGCCTTCTATGACGAGAAGACCGCGGACTACACCGCCGAGCAGTCCTCCTGGGGCATGAGCTTCGTGGGCTGAGGGAAAACCGCTGACAAGACGTCCGGCTTTGGACTCCAAAGCCG
>DWYU01000045.1 GCA_019118505.1 Candidatus Oscillibacter excrementavium | reverse complement strand
TGTCCGGGGATTCTGGTGGAGTGCGGCTTCCTGTCCAATCCGGAGGAAGAAGCGCTGCTCCAGTCCGACGGCTACCAGAGCAAGCTGGCCTCCGCTCTGACCGCCTCCTGGCTCCAATGGCTGGCCGGGGAGGGGAGCCCGGCGGGTGCCTGACCATACCAAAGAGGGGAGAACAGTCCCAGATGAAAGCAAAAACCCTGTTTTACTGCACAGAATGCGGCAATGAGACGCCCAAGTGGGCGGGTCAGTGCCCCGCCTGCAAGGCGTGGAATACCCTGGTGGAGCGGCCGGCCGAGTCGAAGAAAAAGAGCGCGGCGTCTGCCTCCGGCGGGGGCCTGAGGACTGGCAGAAGCCGTCCTCGGCCCATGGGGGAGGTAGAGACCACTCAGGAGCTCCGCTTCGCCACCGGCATGAGCGAGCTGGATCGGGTGCTGGGCGGGGGAGCGGTAGAGGGCTCCCTGGTGCTGGTGGGCGGCGCGCCTGGTATCGGCAAGTCCACCCTGATGCTCCAGATCTGCGACAACCTGTGTCGGTTCGCCAAGGTGCTCTATGTGTCCGGTGAGGAGTCGGAGCGGCAGATCAAGCTGCGGGCCGAGCGGCTCCACGTCCGGGGCGAGGGGATGTACCTGCTGGCGGAAACCAGCCTGGAGGATGTTCTGGAGGCGGTGAATGAGCTCCAGCCCGATATCCTGATCGTGGACTCCATCCAGACCCTCTACAACGGGGATCTGGCCACCGCGCCGGGCAGCGTGGGCCAGGTGAAGGACTGCACCATGGCCCTGATGCAGCTGGCGAAAGGGCATGGGATCACCGTCTTTGTGATCGGCCATGTCAACAAGGAGGGCTCCATCGCCGGGCCCAAGGTTCTGGAGCACATGGTGGACTGCGTGCTCTACTTCGAGGGAGAGCAGCAGAACTCCTACCGCATCCTGCGGGCAGCCAAGAACCGCTTCGGCGCCACCAACGAGATCGGCGTGTTCGAGATGGCGGATTCCGGCCTCAGTGAGGTGCCCAATCCCTCGGAGATGCTGCTGTCCGGCCGCCCCCAGGACACGCCGGGCACCTGCGTCACCTGCGTGATGGAGGGGGTGCGGCCCGTGCTGGCGGAGGTGCAGGCTCTGCTGGCGCCCACCAGCTTCAACGTGCCCCGGCGCACCTCCAACGGCTTCGACTTCAACCGTGCCAATCTGCTGCTGGCCGTGCTGGAGAAGCGGGGCGGGCTGCTGGTCAGCTCCTGCGATGCCTACATCAACGTCATCGGCGGCCTGTTCCTGGACGAGCCCGCCGCGGATCTGGCCATGATCATCGCCCTGGCGTCCAGCTTCCGGGACAGGCCTGTGCCCGGCGATTTGGCCGCCATCGGCGAGGTGGGCCTCACCGGCGAGCTGCGCTCGGTGAACGCCCTGGGCCAGCGGCTCAGCGAGGTACGTCGGCTGGGCTTTACCAAGTGCCTGGTACCGGCCCGTACCGGAAGCAAGCTGGACGCGCCCGACGGGCTGCAGCTTATCCGGGTCCGCAATATCCGGGAGGCTCTGGCGGCGCTCCTGTAGGATTCGGCTGTGCCGCGCTCCGGCGGGGCACAAAATTCACGCAGGGCGACTCGGCGCAGGGCGCGCCGCTGGATGCGGCGCGTTCCAGTGTACAAACGCCGTCCTGTTGATAGACACACGCGCTGGTGCAGGCAATCAGGCTCACCAGTTCCAACTCCAATCGAGAGGGGGGTATACCTCCAACTCAACAAAATAAAAATTTTGTTGAGTTGGAGGCAGGGTTTTGCGCCACAACGACTATAAGCTGTCCGCCCCGCCGGTGCTGCGGGACTTTCTGGTCTACCACGAGACCATTCAGGGACATTCCAAGAAAACCGTGGACGAATACTACTTAGATCTGCGCAATTTCTTTCGTTACATCAAGATGGTCAAGGGCAAGGCGCCGCGCACGGCTGAGCTGGACGAGATCCCCATTGACGATCTGGATCTGGAGCTGGTCAGCTCAGTCACGCTGAGTGACGTCTACTCCTACATGAACTACCTGAGCCGTGACCGGGCCAAGCACGCCAACAGCCCCTCCACCCGCTACGGCCTGGAGGCTACCGCCCGGGCCCGGAAAATTGCAGCGATCCGCTCGTTCTATAAGTATCTCACCAGCAAGGCAAAATTACTCGGGGAAAATCCCATGCAGAATCTGGATTCCCCCCGGCTGAAAAAATCCCTGCCCCGGTATCTGAGCCTGGATGAGAGCATCCAGCTTCTGGAATCGGTGGACGAGCCCAACCAGGCCCGGGACTACTGTATTCTGACCCTGTTTCTCAACTGCGGGTTGCGGATTTCAGAGTTAGTTTCATTAAACTTACAGGACGTCCGGGAGGAGCAGCTCCGGGTGCTGGGCAAGGGTAACAAAGAGCGGATGATCTTCCTCAACGATGCCTGCCGGGCCGCCCTGGACGACTGGCTGGAGGAGCGCAGCCACCAGGCCGCCGCCGATCCCAACGCCCTGTTCCTCAGCCGCTCCCACACCCGGGTGACCACCGCCGGCATCCACTATATGGTCAAGCAGCGGCTGAAAAAGGCGGGGCTGGATGCCTCCCTCTACTCCAGCCACAAGCTGCGGCACACGGCGGCCACCCTCATGCTCCAAAACGGCGTGGACGTGCGCACCCTCCAGGAGGTGCTGGGCCATGAAAACCTGAACACCACCCAGATCTACACCCACGTGGAC
>DWYU01000044.1 GCA_019118505.1 Candidatus Oscillibacter excrementavium | reverse complement strand
GCTTTCAGCCGCGGCGTTTCTCTTGCTTCGCTGTTCAGTTCTCCGCCTGGTGATGCCGGGCGGCGGTGAGGATGTTCCGCATCAGCATGGCCCGGGTCATGGGGCCCACGCCGCCGGGCACCGGGGTGATGTAGGAGGCCTTGGGCTCCACGCCGGCGTAGTCCACGTCGCCGCAGAGCTTGCCCTCCCCGTTGCGGTTCATGGCCACGTCGATAACCACGGCCCCCTCCTTCACCATATCCGCGGTGATGAGGCTTACCCGGCCCACGGCGGACACCAGAATGTCCGCCTCCCGGGTGATGGCCGCCAGGTCCGGCGTCTTGGAGTGGCAGACGGTCACGGTGCCGTCCTGCTGGAGCAGCAGCATGGCCATGGGCTTGCCCACGATGTTGCTGCGGCCCAGCACCGCGCACCGCTTTCCCCGGACGGAGATGCCGTATTCCCGCAGCATCTCCATGACGCCGGCGGGGGTGCAGGGCAGGAATACCGGGTCCCCGGCCGCCAGCCGCCCCACATTGTAGGGGTGGAAGCAGTCCACGTCCTTGTCCCGGGCAATGGCGTTCAGCACCGCGTCCTCATCCAGATGGGACGGCAGGGGCAGCTGGCACAGGATGCCGTCCACCCGGGGGTCCTGATTCAGCTCTTCGATCAGGGCCAGCAGCTCCGCCTGGGCCGTCTCCTCCGGCAGGGCGTGTTCAAAGCTCTGAAAGCCGCACTCGGCGCAGTCCCGCTCCTTCCCGTTCACATAGACCCGGGAGGCGGGGTCATTCCCCACCAGGATCACCGCCAGGCCCGGCTGCCGGGACAGGCCCTTCGCCGCCTCCGCCACCTGGGCCTTGACCTTGGCCGCCAGGGCCTTTCCATCAATGCGCGTTGCCATCGGCTTCCTCCTTTTCCGGTTCCGCGTTCTGGGTCCCCTCCGGCCGGGCGGGCGCCGGTTCCTCCGGCTCCGCGCTGTTTTCCGTCTCCACGGAGGAGGGGGCCTCCCCCGCCGGTCCCTCCGGCCGGGAGTCCAGGGTCCCGGCCTCTTCGGCCGCCGTCTGTCTGGCCATGGCCACCTGGTTGACCCACAGCTCCGACTGCGCGTGCTTTTTCACTTGGATGTTGTAGAACAGCATCACCGCCGACACCGCCGCCAGCACCAGGCTCAGGGCCTGGGACACCCGGATGGGCTGGCCCAGGAACGTCCAGTTGAAGAGGTAGAGGCTGTCGGTCCGCAGGCCCTCGATCCAGAACCGGCCCAGGCCGTACCACAGGAAGTAGAACCAGGTGTTCTCCCCGTCGAACCGGCGGGCCTTGGACACTACGAACAGGATCAGCAGCAGGCCGATCAGATTCCAAAGGCTCTCGTAGAAGAAGGTGGGATGGACCTCGATATACTGAGTGGCGCTGGTCCACAGGCGCATCCGCCAGGGCAGCGTGGTCTCGGCCCCGAAGGCCTCCCGGTTGATGAAGTTGGCCCAGCGGCCGATGCACTGGCCCAGCAGCAATCCCATCACCGCCAGATCCGTCATGGCCCCCAGCTTGATCTTCTTGTGGCGGGTGTAGAAGAAGGCCACGATGGCGCCGGCGATCACCGCGCCGTAGATGGCCAGGCCTCCGTCCCAGACCGCCACCATCTCGCCCCAGTTCAGGCTGCCGTCGGCATTGCGGTAGAGGTCCAGGTAGAAGATCACGTAGTAGAGCCGGGCGCCGACGATGCAGCTGGGCACCGCCCACAGCACCATGTCCAGCACATTGTCCTCCGTCAGGCCGTACCGCTTGGCCTGCTTGGTGCACAGCAGCAGGCCCGCCAGCAGGCCGATGGCCAAAATGATGCCGTACCAGTAGATCCCGTGGCCGATGTGAATGGCGATGGGGTCCGGATTGAATTCCCAGTCCCCAAACAGGCCGGGAAAGCTGATGGGCATATCCTGTAATGCTCGCAAATGGGGTTCCCCCTTTTTTCTGTATGTGTCGGAGTCAGTTCTCCGTGGGCACGATCTCGCTGAGAACCGCCCGGTCCGCCGTCAGATTGTCCCGCAGGAAGGCGGATACGTCCTCCTTGGTGATGGAGTCAAACACCTGGGGGAAGCGGAAGGGGTCGTAGCCGTGGAAATACCCCTCCGTCAGGGTGACGGCGATATTCTCAAAGGAGTTGAGCCCCCGCAGGTTGGAGCCGAAGGACGCCCGGCGCACCCGCTGGTAGTAGTCCTCGTCGATGCCCTCGGCTGCCAGGCGCTCCGCCTCCTTTTGGATCTCCGCCGCGGCCCGGCGGGCGTCCTTGCTGTCGCCGCCGGCGTAAAGATACGCCACGCCGGGCATCATCTCAAAGGCGCCGCCGAAGCTGGTGTTGATGAGCCCTTCCTCATAGAGCCGCTGGTACAGGGGGCTGGAGTCTCCCAGCAGAAGGTCGCAGGCCATGTCTCCCAGAACAGCCATGCGGAGATAGTCCTCCCCATCCGCCGCCGGGGTGCACTTGTAGGCCGTCAGGAACTGGGGAGCGGACACCTCCATGGCCAGGCGGGTCTCCCTCTCCGCCACCTGGGGCGGCTCCTGGCCGTAGTCCCGGGGGATCACCGGGCCGCCCTCCCGGGGCAGGATGCTCCGGGCCAGGTCCGCCACATGGACCGGGTCCACATTGCCCACCACCGTCAAAATCATGTTGGAGGGGGTGTAGAAGGCCTTGTGGCAGTCGTACAGCGTCTCCGCCGTGATATGGGAGATGCTCTCCACCGTGCCGGCGATGGAGGTCCGGGCGGTGCTCTTCTGATACAGGGCCTGCATCATCCGGGTGTAGAGCTGCCAGTCAGGGTTGTCCTCGATCATGCGGATCTCCTGGCCGATGATGCCCTGCTCCTTGGCCACGCTCTCCTCGGTGAAATAGGGGATGGAGACGAAGGACAGCAGGATCTCCAGGTTCTCCTCAAAGTGCTCCGTGGAGTCGAAGTAGTAGCCGGTCATGGCGTTGGAGGTGAAGGCGTTGGGCTCTGCGCCGTTCTTGGCCAGCTCCTGGAGGGCGTTGCCCTCCTTGGTGTCGAACATCTTGTGCTCCAGATAGTGGGCGATGCCCGCCGGGGTGTCCAGCCACTTGCCGTTCAGGCAGAAGCGGGTGTCCATGCCGCCGTACCGGGTGGCGAAGAAGGCGTACTTCTTGGCATGCTCCGGCTTGGGGACCACGCAGATCTGCAAGCCGTTGGGCAGCACCTCCCGGTAGACGGACTCGCCGATCCGCTCGTAAAACGTCTGCTTCATTCCGCAGCCTCCTTTCCTTTCAGGAAGTACACGGTGTCCAGGGAGACAGTCTTCATGGCGTCGAAGATCCGCTCCGCCGTCACCTGCCGCACCTGCTCCGCCAGCAGCTCCGGCGTGTCCTCCTGCCCGGTGGCCGCCTGGCCCAGGTAGAAGTTCTCCAGCTTGCCCTGGGAGTCCCCCATGGAGGCGTAGGCGTTCAGCAGGGTGCTGCGGGCGCCCTCCAGCTCCCAGTCCTCCAGCCGGCCGGCCTGCACGGCGGCCAGCTGGGCCATGATCTCGTCATAGGCTCTCTGGTAGTTCTGGAACTCGATACCGGAGGAGACGGTGATGAGCCGCTTCTGCCGGTGATAGGCGGAGGAGGCGTAATAGCACAGCGACAGCTTCTCCCGCACATTCAAAAACAGCTTGGAGTTGCTGCTGCCGCCGAAGAGGGTGTTGCCCATCAGCATGGCGGCGTAGTCGTCGCTGCCGCAGGCGAAGCCCATGCCCAGCTTGCCCTGGGTCACGTCCATGGCCTCCTCCACCCGCTTGACCTCCTGCCGGGCCGGATGGGGCGCCGCCGCGGCGATGTCCCGGATCCCGTCCCGGGGCAGCGTGGCAAAGGCGGCGGCCAAAGCCTGCCGCACCCGCTCCAGGGGCGCGCTGCCGCAGTAGAACAGCTCCAGCCGGGCGGTGGCGAGCAGCTCCCCGTACAGGGCGTGGAGCCTGGGCATCTGGAGCTTCTCGGCGCTCCCCTCGTCTCCCAGGCGGCTGATACCGTAGGGCTCGCCGTCGCACATCTCCCGCAGCAGGCGGGCATAGGCGTACTCCCGCTTGTCGTTCACCTGGCTGCGGATGGCGTCGATCAGGTTGGTTTTCTCCCCCTCAAAATAGGAGGCCACAAAGCGGCCCCGCTCTGTGACGGGATCGCACACCAGCTCTCCCAGCAGCTCCGCCACCGGCTCCAGCAGCTGCTCCCCGCCGGGGATGTAGCTGTCGTCGATGAAGCTGGCCACGAAGCCCACGCACTGATTCTCCCCCTGCTTGCGGACGGTGTAGTCCACAGAGGCGCCGTACAGCCGGTCCAGCTGGGCGGACAGCGCCCCCAGGTCCGGATACCGCACGGTGCCCCGCCGCAGGATGGCCGGCAGCAGCGCATAGGCGGATGCCGTCTCCTGCCGCAGGGGGGTGACGAACTGGGCCGACAGCAGGCTGGTCTTGAATTTTCTGGCCTGGAGATAGGTGAGATACACCCCGTTGGCCAGTTGTACTCTGGTTCTTTCCAAGGTCTCAACTCCTCTTCTGTGGGATACGACACAGGATTATTATAATGCGCGCTGAACAAAGCCGTAAGCCTTGAAAGCCAAGGCTTTCAAGGCCAGATAATTTTGTTCAGGCGCAAGGTTTTCACGCGAAATCGCGCGAACCCTTGCACCATCCCTTGATGCGGTGCGCCATACCAAGGGATATACGCATTGTAACAATGACAGAATTTCATCAAAGCAGCTTTCTGAGCCGTTTTGATGAAATTGCGCGGCAGCCGCCGCGCGAATAAACCGCGCTGCGGTTTATTCAGCAGACATTATTATAGTATATCTCATCCCATAATTCAAATTCTTTCTTGCTGTCCGCTCCGCCGTATGATAAAATCGATCCCAACAAGGGGAGAAAGGCGGTGCGGGAATGGGAATGTACGGTTTTGGCGGCATGGGGTTTCTGGATTCCTTCCTGTTTGGCGGCGGGTTTCAGATCCTGTTCTTTCTGATCTTCGCCCTGGTGATCGGGCTGTTCATCGCGACGGCTGTCCGGGGCATCCGCCAGTGGCACCGGAACAACAACTCCCCCCGGCTGACGGTGGACGCCGCCGTGGTGGCCAAGCGGACGGAGGTCAGCCACCACCATCACAGCGGTGCCGGAAACGCCCACTACACCACGTCCTCCACCTGGTATTACGTCACGTTCCAGGTGGAGAGCGGGGACCGGCTGGAACTCCCGGTCAGTGGCCGGGAGTACGGCCTCCTGGTGGAGGGAGACCGGGGCTGCCTGACCTTTCAGGGCACCCGCTATCTGGGCTTTGCCCAGCGGTAACCGGATATGAAGGCCGCTGCGCCAACATTGAG
>DWYU01000043.1 GCA_019118505.1 Candidatus Oscillibacter excrementavium | reverse complement strand
GCGGAAGCAGGCGCGTCAGGCACAGAGCCGCCGTCGGGACGCGGCGGAGGCGGAGCGGAAATTTCAGCTCCGCCAAGAGAAGAAAAAGGAGAAGCGCCGGGGGCACTGAGGCTTTTCCTGAGAACCGGAGGCACCGGGAGCAGCCGCTCCCGGTGCCTCCGGTTTTCCCTCCGGCATAAACCGGCCCCTGACGCATATCCTGTATCCGAGGTGGTGGACTTGGTGGGAATTGTGGCGCTGGAGGCGCGGAAGGGCCGCAGGCCGGCGCTGGAGGAGGGGGCGGTATGGGGCATGCCCGCCCTGCGGGCGGGCGTGCCCGCGCCGCCAGGCCTGCGGGAGGCCAGGCTCCGCCGGAGGACGGAGCGGGCCGCGGCGGCCCTGGCCCGGGCTGGGGTGCGGCGGGTGCTGGCGGCGGAGGACTTCCCCCTCTGGCCGGTGCTGGAGGCCGCCGGGCTTCGCCCGGTGGAGACGGAGCCCTTCTGCCAGGCCATGGCCGTCCCCCTGGCCCTGGCGGCCCTCCGCCGGGCCCGGATCCTGCGCGCCCAGGCCACGGTGGCCCTGGCGGGGCCCCGGGTGAGCCGCCCCCTGTTCGCGGCGGCGGAGACCCTGTGCCCCCAGGTGCGCCGCCTGGTGGTGGACGTGCCCGGCGAGGGGGAGGAGCTGGCGGCCTGGCTGCGGGAGGAGTACGGCGCGGCGGTGCTGCCGCCGGGGACGGCGGCGGACGTGACGGCCTGCTTCGGCCCGGCGGGCGGGGAGAGCGGGGACGCGGTGCTCCGGCTGTACGGCCCGGCGCCGCAGCTGGACGGGCTGCGCCTGCTGCCGGAGGAGGGAACGCTGCCGCCGGGGCTGGCTCCGCTGCCGCTGCTGACCCTGCTGTGGGAGTGCGGCCGCCTGCGCCCGGAGCAGATCCGGATTTTCCCCGCGTGACGGCAAAGAATTGACTTGACAGGAGGATGGAAACTACCTATAATATCGTATTAACGTGGCGGATTGTTTCTATTGTGACGATTGGACGGGCCCGGGCGGGCCCGTGAAATAGAGAACGGGAAGCAAAAAGGAAAGGTGTGCGCAGACAACCATGGCGAAAGAATTCAAGCTGAGCGCGGAGCGCTTGGAGGAGCTCAAGCAGGAGCTCAACTACCTGAAAACCGTCCGTGAGAAGGAAGTGGCCGATCAGATCAAGGAGGCCCGCTCCTTCGGAGATCTGTCCGAGAACAGCGAGTACGACGAGGCCAAGAACGAGCAGGGCAAGCTCTACTCCCGCATTGCGGAGGTGGAGAACATCCTGTCCAACTATGTGGTCATTGAGGAGCATGAGTCCGACCCCAACTCCGTCCGCCTGGGCTCCACGGTCAAGGTGATGGATCTGGAGTTTGAGGAGGAGGAGACCTACCAGGTGGTGGGCTCTCAGGAGGCCGACCCCATGAACGGCCGGATTTCCGAGGACTCCCCCTTTGGGAAAGCCCTGTTGGGCAAGGCCATCGGCGACGAGGTGCAGGTGGAGGCACCGGCCGGTGTTTTGCGATACCGTATCCTAGAGATTCAAAAGTAAGGAGCCAGAACAATGAGTACTGAAGAGAGAAGTGTCAACCAGCCTGAGGAGCAGCCCTCCCTGTCCGAACAGCGCCTGATTCGCCGCGCCAAGCTCAAGGAGCTCCAGGATGCCGGCCAGGATCCCTTCCAGATCACCAAATACGTGGTGAAGCACCACTCCGCCGACATCAAGGAGAACTTCGAGGCCCTGGAGGGCACCGAGACCTCCATCGCCGGCCGCATCATGTCCAAGCGGGGCATGGGCAAGGCCATCTTCTGTGATCTGCAGGACGTGAAGGGGCGCATCCAGATCTACGTCCGCATCGACGAGCTGGGCGAGGAGGCCTTCGCCAAGTTCAAGAAGACCGACATCGGCGACATCGTGGGCGTGGAAGGCGAGGTCTTCAAGACCAAGCGGGGTGAGATCTCCGTCAAGGCCCACAAGGTGACTCTTCTCTCCAAGTCTCTTCAGCCCCTGCCCGAGAAGTTCCACGGCCTGACCGACAAGGAGATGCGCTACCGCCAGCGGTATGTGGATCTGATCATGAACGAGGACGTGCGCCGCACCTTCCAGATCCGCACCGCCTTCATCAAGCACGTGCGCAAGTATCTGGACGACCGGGACTACCTGGAGGTGGAGACCCCTGTCCTCAACACCATCTCCGGCGGCGCCACCGCCCGGCCCTTCATCACCCACCACAACACCCTGGACATCGACATGTATATGCGCATCGCCACCGAGCTGAACCTGAAGCGGCTCACCGTGGGCGGCTTTGAGCGGGTGTATGAGATCGGCCGCATCTTCCGCAACGAGGGCATGGATCCCAAGCACAACCCGGAGTTCACCACCATCGAGCTGTACGAGGCCTATGCCGACTTCCACGACATGATGGACATCGCCGAGGGCATCCTGTCCACCGCCGCCAAGGACATCCTGGGCTCCTACCAGGTGAACTGGCTGGGCGTGGACATCGACCTGACCCCCGGCTGGCCCCGCCTGACCATGATCGACGCCGTCAAGCAGTATGTGGGCGTGGACTTCGACGCCATCTCCGACGACGAGGAGGCCTGCAAGGCCGTGGAGGCCAAGGGCATCGACATGGAGGGCTGTGAGCGCACCTGGGGCACCGCCCTGTACGAGGCCTTTGACCAGCGGGTGGAGGAGAAGCTGGTGCAGCCCACCTTCATCACCATGTACCCGGTGGAGGGCTCCCCGCTGACCAAGCGCTCCCCCAAGGATCCCCGGCTCACCGAGCGGTTTGAGCTGTTCATCAACCACTGTGAGTTCGCCAACGCCTTCTCCGAGCTCAATGACCCCATCGACCAGCGCGGCCGCTTCGAGCACGAGCTGGCCCTGCGGGAGATGGGCAACGACGAGGCCGGCATGATGGACGAGGACTTCATCAACGCCCTGGAGTACGGCCTGCCCCCCACGGGCGGCATGGGCATCGGCATCGACCGCTGTGTCATGATGCTCACCAACTCCGACTCCATCCGGGACGTGATCCTGTTCCCCACGATGAAGCCATTAGACTGACGGACAGCCCGCAAACCCGCATGAAATCTAGGTTTTCGAGTAGTCGGGTTTACTACAGTTACAACAATTTTACTACAATTTGAAAACCTTTGATGAAAAGACACGGGACCGCCGGTACGCTGGCGGTCCCGTTCTGCTATCACGATATAGAGTGAAACAAAAATGAAAGCGGATTTCCATAAAAGGCTTGTGGCCCTCAAAACCGCGGATGCGATCAGCGCAATCAATGGTGTACCAATTTCTGCGGATGCAAAGTTCCTGTCAGAGAAGTGGGGCCGAGGGGAATTGACCGGAGAGCAGATGAAGCTGGAGTTGCTTGCTCTCCATCGGAAGATCGCGGAGGAGGAGAAGCGTGGATAATCGCGAAGTCAAAAAGAATATGGGACATAAGAAGCGCTACGGGAGAAAATCTACGGCGGAAACAGGATTGATTTTCCTTACAGATGTATAATATCCCTTAAATTTGATATACTGATAAGGGAAAGTTTTCTCCTAAAGTTGAGCTTACCCTTGTTCTATGGTAAAATTTAAGGGAATAAAGGAGAGTATAAGGGTATGCGTGCGTTCAATTACTCCGCGATCCGGGAACAGAAGTGGGACTCAGAGATTTTGGGCCTGGTCGCGGCGATCTATAAAGAAGCCGGAAAGCAGGAACTGTATCTGAAACAGCGGCCAGAGGAATTGGAGAAACTGGTAGAGATTGCAAAGGTGCAGAGCACCGAGGCATCCAATGCCATCGAGGGCATCGTGACCACAAACACCCGTATCCGGCAGCTTGTGGAGGAGAAAACAGCGCCGAGGAACCGGGACGAGCAGGAGATCGCAGGTTACCGGGACGTGCTGAACCTCATTCACGAGAACTTCGACGCCATCCCCATCACCCAGAACTACATCCTTCAGCTCCACAAGATCCTCTACAGCCACATGAACAATCCCATGGCGGGCAAGACCAAACG
>DWYU01000042.1 GCA_019118505.1 Candidatus Oscillibacter excrementavium | reverse complement strand
GCCTCTTGGCAGCCGCCGCCTTTTTTGCTTGCGGTTCACCGGCCCTTACTTTGCGGTAGTCACCGCCTGCGCGGCCCGGTACAGGAAGGTGATGACCTGGCCCCGGGTACAGGGGAGATCGGGGGAGAAGGTGGTCTCCGTGGTGCCGCTGGTGATGCCGTTCTCCACCGCCCACAGCACCGCCTGGTCAGCGTGCCAGTAGATGGGCTGTCCGTGTTCGTCCCCGTCTCCGAAGGGGACGTCGGCAAAGGGAAATTCCCCATCCATCTTCGGACTGCCGTTGGCCCGCCACAGGAAAAATACCGCGTCCAGCCGGGTACACGCGACATGGGGGTCAAAGGTCCCGAACCCCCACATATCCTTCTCGGCGGCCCACTGGACGGCCTTGTAGTAGTAGGCGCTGGGATCGGTCACATCCATGAACTGCTGTTCCGTCAGTGCGGGCTCCGGCTCCCCGGCCGCCCGCCACAGGAACGTGGCCAGCTGGGCCCGGGTACAGGGGGCGTCCGGGGAAAAGGTGGTCTTCGTGGTGCCGTTAGTGACGCCGTTCTCCATCGCCCACCGGACGGCATCATAATAGGGAGAGGCCGCCCCCACGTCAGTGAAGGAGGCAGCGGCGGCCGCGGGCAGAGACAGTCCCAGGCACAGGGCCAGCGACAGACAGAGGGACAAAGCGCGCTTTCTTATACTGCTCATACTGGATCCTCCTTTTCCAAATCCTGGTGAACATTCCGGCGGTGCCCTCAGCCTTGAAAACAGGGCTGGCGGGCGGTATAATGGCTTCCAAAGACGACTGGCTTGAATCACTGGATTCTATATTCTATCACGATGGCCCCCGAAGTACAAGGAGGGGGCCAGTGATAGCGAAAGCGCCGGCCTTTTTGGGAGAGACCGGGCGGTCCGGCGCCGGCGGGGAAACGCCAGGGCCAGACCCTGGAAGATATCGTCATGGAAAAGGAGCTGACCATATGGATGTGATCGCCGCCATTGCCACCGGCGCAAACCCCACCGCCATCGGCATCGTCCGGGTGTCCGGCGAGGGGTGCTTCGCCCTGTGCGAGCAGGTGTTCCGGGCGGCCAACGGCCGCCCATTCACCGGGCAGACGGCCCGGAAGATGATCTTCGGCGAGATGCTGGACCGGGAGAAGCGGGTCATCGACCAGGGCCTGGCGGTGCGGTTCCCGGGGCCGGGCAGCTACACCGGGGAGGACTGCGCCGAGTTCCACTGCCACGGCTCGCCGGTGGTGCTGCGGGAGCTGCTGTCCGCCCTGTTTGCCGCCGGGGCCCGGCAGGCCCAGGCCGGGGAGTTCACGAAGCGGGCCTTTCTCAACGGCCGGATGGACCTGACCCAGGCGGAGGCGGTGGTGGATCTCATCGACGCGGAGACCGCCGCCGGGGCCCGGAACGCCGCCGCCCAGCTGGAGGGCGGCCTCCGCCGGACCCTGGAGCCCATCCAGGATGCCCTGCTGGAGATCACCTCCCGGTTCTACGCGGTGGTGGACTACCCGGACGAGGACATCCAGGACATCCGGCCACAGGAGATCGCCGCCGCCCTTCGGAACGCCGCCGCCCGGCTGGAGCGGCTGCTGGCCACCTGCCGCCGGGGCCGGGTCTTGAAATCCGGCGTGCGGACGGCCATCGTAGGCCGGCCCAACGCGGGAAAATCCTCGCTGCTCAACGCCCTGGCGGGATATGAGCGGGCCATCGTCACCGATGTCCCCGGCACCACCCGGGACACGGTGGAGGAGTCCGTCCTCTGCGGCGGTGTGCTGCTGCGGCTCATCGACACCGCCGGCATCCGGGACACGGAGGATGTGGTGGAGAAAATAGGCGTGGAGCGGAGCCGGCAGGCCATGCGCGCCGCCCAGTTGGTGCTGGCGGTGGTGGACGGCGCCGCACCGGAACGAGAGGAGGAAGGCGCGCTCCTGGCAGACGTGGCCCAAAGCGGCGCACCCTGGATCCTGGTGTTCACCAAGCGGGACCTGGCCTGCGGCCTCCGGGCGGCGGGCACGGTCCGCCCCGCGGGGGAAGGGCCCCTGACCCCGCCTGCCGCCGTGGTCTCCCTGTCCTCTCTCACCGGCGAGGGGCTGGCGGACCTGGGGAACGCCGTGTCGGCCCTGTTTCCCGCCGGGGATCCGGGGGATGCGGGCAGCCTGCTGACCGACCAGCGCCAGGAGGATGCCGCCCGCCGGGCCCTGGACGCCGTCCGCCGGGCGATGGAGGCTCTGGAGGCCGGGATGACGCCGGACGCTGTCCTCACCGACGGGGAGGAGGCCCTGGACGCCCTGGGAGAGCTGACGGGCCGCACGGCCAGGGAGGAGATCGTCTCCAGGATTTTCTCCCGGTTCTGCGTGGGGAAGTAATCACAAACAGGAAAAGCAGTACCGAATCCCGCGGAATGTGATTTACAAAATCATATGATCGTGGTATACTAGCCCTGTATGAACGCCGCGGCCCGCGGCGAAAGGAGTGTGTCCCGATGTATGATCTGACGGAGTTTCAGGAGCAGATGCGCCAGCGGCGGCCGGTGCCCTGGGATCAGCTGCCGGACTTCCCCCTGTATATGGATCAGGTGCTCAGCTATATGGACCGGCAGGTGATCCGCTTTGACGGCGACGACGGCCTCACCGCCGCCATGGTGAACAACTACACGAAGAGCGGCCTGGTGCCCCGGGCGGAGGGAAAGAAGTACAACCGGGACCACCTGGCCTACCTCACCGCCATCTGCGTGCTGAAGCGGGTGATGTCCACCAAGGACATGGACCTGCTGATCCGGGAGGAGCTGCAGGGGGACCGGCCCATCTCCGACGGGTACGCCGCCTTCTGCGCCAGTCTGGACAAGGCCCTCACCGCCGCAGCGGACGAGATGGCGGAGCGCACCGGCGAGGAGGAGCTGGCGGACGCGGCCATCCACTTTGCCCTGATGAGCTATGCGGCCGGTGTGGCCAGCAGCCGGTATGTGACGCTGCTGCGCCAGCGGGAGGCCGCCCGGGAGGCGGAGGAGCCTGCCCACAGCCGCGGGAAAGACCGACCGAAAAAGGAGAAGGAGAGGGACTGACCATGCGAGATTTTGTGATCCTGACAGACAGCTGCTGCGACATGACGGCGGAGATGGCGAGGGAACTGGAGCTGGAGGTCCTGCCTCTGAGCCTGACCATGGGGGACCAGGTGTACCACAACTACCTGGACGGCCGGGAGATCGGCTTCCGGGACTTCTACGCCAAGCTCCGGGCCGGGGCCCTGGCCACCACCTCCGCCATCAGCGTGGGCGTGTTTGAGGAGACCATGGGGAAGATCCTGGACAGCGGCCGGGACGTGTTGTATCTGGCCTTCTCCTCCGCCCTCTCCACCACCTACCAGTCCGCGGTGATCGCCGAGGAGGATTTGAAGGAGAGCCACCCCGGCGGGAAGGTGCTGGTGGTGGACTCTCTGTGCGCCTCCCTGGGCCAGGGGCTGCTGGTCTATCTCTGCGCCATGGAGAAGCGGAAGGGAAAGACCCTGGAGGAGGTCCACGCCTTTGCGGAGGCCACCAAGGGGAAGGTCTGCCACTGGTTCACCGTGGACGATCTGAACCACCTGAAGCGGGGCGGCCGGATCAGCGCCGCCACGGCCCTGGTGGGCACCATGCTGTCCATCAAGCCGGTGCTCCACGTGGACGACACCGGCCATCTGGTGTCGGTGGGCAAGGCGAGGGGCCGGAAGGCATCTCTGCTGGCGCTGGTGGACCACATGGAAAAGACCGCCGACCACCCGGAGGGGCAGACCGTCTTTATCAGCCACGGCGACTGCGAGGCAGACGCAAAGTTCGTGGCGGACGAGGTGCGCCGCCGCTTCGGCGTCAAGGACATCTATATCAACTACGTGGGCCCGGTGATCGGGAACCACTCCGGCCCCGGCACGCTGGCCCTGTTTTTCCTGGGCGGCCCCCGGTGAGACCGGACAGGAAAAGCGCCCCACAGGGGCGCTTTTCCCTGGAGATTAAATTTTCCGCCCCGGCGGAGAGATGAGGTGACGGCCGTGAAATGGCTGGAGGTACATATCGATACGAACCACACGGGCCTGGAGGCGGTGGAGACCATGCTCTCCGCCCACGGGATCGACGGCGTGGTGATCGACGACGAGACGGAGTTCCAGGACTTCCTGGAGAACAACCACCAGTACTGGGACTATGTGGACGAGGATCTGCAGCAGGAGATGCGGGGCCGGTCCCGGATCACCTTCTACCTGGAGGCGGGGGACGAGGGCTTCGCCAAGCTGGGGGAGGTCCGCATCGCCCTGGAGGAGCTGAAAAAGCAGCGGGACGACTGCGGCGCCCTGCTGATGTCCCTGGACGACCTGGAGGACGCCGACTGGGAGAACAACTGGAAGCAGTATTACAAGCCCATGGAGATCGGGGACCGGCTGCTGGTGGTGCCGGAGTGGCTCCGGGAGGACCCCAAGGTCCGGGCGGGGCTCCAGGCGGGCCGGGTGCCCCTGGTGCTGGACCCCGGGCTCACCTTCGGTACCGGCAGCCACGCCACCACCCGGCTGTGCCTGACGGCGCTGGAGCGGACCATCCGGGGCGGCGAGCGGGTGCTGGACCTGGGCTGCGGCAGCGGAATCCTCTCCATCGCGGCGCTGAAGCTGGGGGCCTCCGCCGCCACGGCGGTGGACATCGACGACAAGTGCCTGGACGTGGCCTATGAAAACGCCGCCCTCAACGGCATCGGCCGGGACACCTACACCGTCCGTATCGGTGAGGTGCTGGGGGACGAGGCCCTGCGGGCGGAGCTGGGCGGCGGCTGGCAGATGGTGGTGGCCAACATTGTGGCGGACGTCATCAAGGGTCTCTCTCCGCTGGTGCGGCCCATGCTGGCGGAGGGCGGACGGTTCCTCTGCTCCGGCATTATCGACGACCGGGCGGAGGAGGTGGCCGACTGCCTGCGGGCCAACGGCTGGGAGATTTTGGAGACCCACAGCGCCGAGGGCTGGTTCTCCTACCTCTGCCGCTGAGCATGGGAAAGGGGCGTTTGCGTTGAAAACGATCAGCCGCCTGGACGGATTTCTGTCCGGCCACATGGCGCCGGTGGTGCTGTTCTGCGTGGCCATGGGCATCTGCTTTCCGGGGGTGCTCTCCCACCTGAACGCCATCACCACCGGCCTGTTCGCCTTTATGACCTTCTCCAACAGCCTGGGGGGAGGCTTCCGGGAGCTGGCGGACGTGGCCCGGCACCCGCTGCCGGTGGCGGTGATCTTCGGCCTGCTCCATGTGGTGATGCCCCTGGCGGCGCTGGGGCTGGGGACGCTGTGCTTTCCGGACGCGCCTCTGTTCACCACCGGACTGGTGCTGGAGTACTCCGTGCCCACCGCGGTGGCGGCCCTCATGTGGGTGGGCATCAGCCGGGGGAACGGTACGCTGTGCCTCTCCGTGGTGATGCTGGACACCCTGCTCTCCCCGGTGGTGATCCCCGCCACCATGAAGCTGCTGGTGGGCTCCGTGGTGGAGCTGGACGCCTGGGGCATGATCCGGGACCTGCTGGTGATGGTGGCCATCCCGGCCCTGGCGGCCATGGCGCTGTATCAGGGGACGAAGGGGGCCGTGGCGGTCAAGCTGAAGCCCAGGCTCTCCCTGCCCGCCAAGGGGGCCATGCTGCTGATCATCACCTCCAACGCCACCGGCTGCGCGCCGTTTCTGCGGAACCTGACACCCACCCTGGTGCGGGTGATGATCGTGGTGTTCTGCCTGTGCCTGCTGGGCTTCTTCCTGGGCTACTGGGCCGCCCGGCTGCTGGGGTGGGATTTCCCCACAGTGGAGACGGTGGCCATCACCTCCGGGATGCGGAACATCAGCGCCGGAGCGGTGCTGGCCCAGGCCTATTTCCCCGGCGACGTGCTGTTTCCGGTGGCTTTTTCCCCGGTGTTCCTCCAGGCCACCACGGCGTTCATCGTCAAGGCCCTGCGGGCCACCAAGCCCGGCCGGGCCGACCAGGCCGCCTGGGAGGCGCGCCAGGCGGAAGCCCATGCCCGGTGAAGATCGGAATCACAAGCGGCCGC
>DWYU01000007.1 GCA_019118505.1 Candidatus Oscillibacter excrementavium | reverse complement strand
GTGGGGCCGAGGATCAGGTTGCAGATGATCTTCGCAGCCGCGCCGCGGGTCAGGGATCCGTCGGGACGGAAGCTGCCGTCACTGTAGCCGTCCACGATCCCCAGTGCGGAGATGACGTCAACGGCTTCTTTGTAATCGATGTCGCCGTTGTCGTCGAAGTCCTTGGCACCGGCGCTGACGGTGACCAGAGACATGGTCATCACCAGAGCCAGTACCAGAGAAAGGAACTTCTTCATGTGGTGTGTACCTCCTTGTAGATTTGCCGCCCAAAAACGCCCAGTGTCTCTTGGAGAGATACACTCCTCATGTGATTTTTAAAAGCACTGTGCTACAATCTGTTGAAGAATTATTTGGTAGCACAGATGTAAAGTCAATTCCTTTCAAAATGCGAGAAAAATACTGAAGTTTCAATGTTTTTTTCGGGTAGCGGAAAAATGACATTTGGTAGCAGAATAATTCGTCGAAATTTACAATAAAATATAAAAATACGAAAATATTATATGCTATTTATACAAAAAAACAAAAGGCCGCTTTCGGAACTTTTCACTTGAAAAGGCGCACTCTTTCCAAAGCGATTTTATCAACTTTTGAAAATACGAAAAAAATTTCGCTTTTCCGAAAATCGTTTCGCAGCAAAATTGTTGATCTGAAACAACAACATCCCTATTATGAGAGTTGTAGAAATTGTCAATAATCTTCCGGAATAAGGGGGCGTGATTCGGTATGTCTGAACAGCCCGGAAATTTGGGAAATGGGACTGCATTTCAGGAAAACAGCTCAATTCCGCATCTGAATGTGGCGAAAATATATTCCTGACAAGAGAGCTGCGCGGAAAGACCGGAGCCGTGGATTGGAAGCGGACATACCAGGAATGTGAGAGGTGGATTTGAGAATGGAGACATTCCCGACTGTCTCTCTGTACATAAAAAACACCGCGCTTTTTCAGCGCGGTGTTTTTTGTGCCTTTTGGGCCATCTGCGGGGGTGTCACGCCTCCTGAAGGTGGATCACACAGGAACTCAAGTCGTAGAAGGGCTCCGCCATAGTGGGGGAGAGGCCGGTGATGGCCCCGGTCTGATACAGCACGGAGGTGGCACTGAAGCAGACGGGCAGAATGGGTGCCTGCTCTGCCAGCCGGGCACAAAGAGCTTCCATAGCGGCGGCCCGGTCCTCCGCGGCGGCGTAGGCGGCCAGCAGCTGATCCGTCTCCGGGTCGGACCAGCCGCCGTAGTTGAGACTGCCGCCGGTGCCCACCAGGGGGGCCAGGTTCCAATCGGCGGTCAGCTTCACCTCGCCGTAGTACAGGTCGAAATTCCCGGCCGCCAGGGCGGCGGTGTACTCCTCCCAGGGGAGGGCCTCCACCTGGATATGCAGGTCAAAGTCCGAGAGGGCCTGGGCGATATACTCCGCCGCAGAGACCTTGAAGCTGTTTTCCTCGTTGACCAGCAGCGTCAGCGTCCGGATATGACCGGAGGCGCAGCCCGCCGTCTCCATGGCGGAGGCAAAGGCGTCGTAGGAGTACAGGACCTCCGATTCCTCCGGATAGAGCGAGGAGACCGGGGACACCGGGAACTGGGCGGCCTGGGCGTGACCGGACAGCACCGCACTCACCAGGGTGTCCCGGTTGAGGCCGAGTCCCAGGGCCTGGCGCACTGCCGGGTCCTGAAAGATCTCCCGCCGGGTGTTGAAGCCCACGTACTCCAATATGGTGGTGTCGGCATCCACATAGCTGATGTTGCCGGTGGCGGTGATGGGATCCGTTCCGGTGAGGTCGGCGGTGATCAGCTGGATGTCGTGGGAGGAGAACTGATAGAGCACCGTATCCCAGTCCCGGGCGGCGGAGAGGGCGATGCGGTCCACGGGGCGGCTGCTGTCCGCCCACCAGCCGGAGCGGGCCGTCAGGCAGGTGCCGCCCTCGTCTGTGGCGAGGACATACGGTCCGGTGCCCACCGGCGTCAGGCTGGTCTCCGTGCCGGATTTCACGATGGGAATGTCCAGCAGGGAGGGGAAGCCGGTGTTGGCGCTGGCGAGGGTCACGGTCACCACCCCGTCCCCCGCGGAGACGGAGGCCACCTGGGCCAGCCGGGCGCTGTACCGCTGGGAGGTCTGGGCCCGCCGCAGGGTGGCCGCCACATCCGCCGCCGTCAGCGCCGACCCGTCAGAGAAGGTGACCCCGGCCCGGAGGGTAAAGGTATAGGTGAAGGTGGCCGGGTCATAGCTGTAGGACTGGCAGAGCCACGGCTGGGGCTCCAGCTGGCGGTCCAGACGGAACAGCCCCTCGTACAGCAGGGAGCTCACCACCAGCTGGATGCCGTCCGGGCAGGTCACCGGGTCCAGGGTCTGGTCCGGCGCGTAGGGGAGGGAGAAGGCGGTGGGGAGGCTGACAGTCTCCTCCTCTTCCTCGGCTTCCACAATGGGCAGGTCCATGGCGTCTATGGGCGGATCCTCCCAGCAGCCGGTCAGCAGAGAGACGGCACACACCAGGGTCAGGAGCTTCAAAAGTCGTTTCTTGGTCATAGAAAGAGCCCTCCGGCTAAATTCAAAGACAGATCATCGCAACCTGAGCGCCCCGGGCGTTGCCCATCTTCCGGTGGGACCAGAAGAGATCCGGGCGGCAGGCAGTGCAGAGGCCGCAGACATCGATGTGCTCCGGAAGTACGCCGGCATGGAGCAGCCACTGGCGGTTCAGCCCCGCCAGATCCACGTGGTACTTGGCGCCCCGCCGCTCCCAATAGGCCTCCGCCTCCGTCCCCAGGGCGGAGGCTGCCATGGCTTCCGGCACGTCGCTGTCGGTCTCAAAGCAGCATTGTCCGATGCAGGGGCCCACGGCGGCCAGAATGCGCTCCGGCCTGGCCCCCAGCAGGCGGACCATCTCCCGAACGGCCTTTTCCACAATGCCGGCGGCGCAGCCCCGCCACCCGGCGTGGACCGCCCCCACGCATCCGGCCTCCGGGTCGTGGAGCAGCAGGATGCCGCAGTCGGCGGAGAACACCACCAGGGGCAGGTCCCTCTCGGCGGTGATCAGGGCGTCGGCCTCGTAGTCCCGCTCCCGGATCAGGCCCTTTCCGGCGTCGGCGGCGGTGCAGAGCCGCACATCGTCCCGGTGGACCTGGAGGGAGAGGACGGTCCGCTCCGACGCCATCCCCACACAGCCGCAGAAGCGGCGGTAATTCTCCCGCACGTTCTCCGGCGCGTCTCCCCGCCCGGGGCCCAGGTTCAGGGTATCCCACGGCGCCGGAGAAACCCCGCCCCGCCGGGTGGAGAACCCGTGCCGCACCCCATCCAGCAGGGGGGAGGTGAGATAGACCAGATTTTGCTGTTCATGGGTAACAAATGACATGGCGGCCTCCTTATCACTCCTGATGTTCCACGACTTCGTGGCGGCTGAACCCATGATAGGCATAGAGCACTCCGGCAATGAACACAAAAATTCCAAACAAAAAGAGTACGATTCCCCAATTGCCAATCGTGGAGTTGATGATGATGCCGGTCAGGCAGAGAAAACCACCTGTCAACAGCAGGGCGATTCCCCACAGGAGTTCTTTGATGTCCTGCAAAACTGCCAACATTCCATCGCTGTCTTTCATGGCGCGCTCCTTTCTGCAAAAAGACCGCCCCCTGCCCTCCGGCAGGAGAGAACAGGGAGCGGAAGAGATCAAAGATAGAGTGAAGAGTTAAGATTTCCTCAAAAGGAAAGTGGCCAAGGGAAACCCATCCGGGTCACACCGCCGCGGCATTACGATTCCCGGCCCTTTCAGGACAGCCGATCGTGCCGCTGCATCGAAAGCGGTTCGCTTCGTCCGCCGCAGGCGGCGCTTCACCGATTTCCACAGTTCGTTCGCCGGCGGCGAACGAAGAATTTTCAACCATTTTCGGCAGGACATGCGCCTGCCGAAAATACTTTGACCCGTGCGCTCTGGGCGCACACACCGGTCCGCAGACTGGTGGTGGGGGGCGAGGGGGAGCCTGCTCCCCCTCGAAATCAATTGTCGTGGTACTCCTTGCAGGTGCACTTCTTCCACTTCAGGCCGCTGCCGCAGGGGCAGGGGTCGTTGCGGCCGATCTTGGTGACCTTGACGGGCTGCTTCTTGGGGGCGGTGCCGTCGCCGCCCACGTTTTCCACCATGCCCTTGGCCACCCGCTCCCGCTTGACCTCCTCGTCCTTCTTCAGGCGGACGGAGAACATCCGGCGGACGGTCTCGCTCTGGATGGCGGAGACCATCTCCTCGAACATGGTCAGGGACTCCTGCTTGTAGGCGATGACCGGGTCTGTGTTGGCGTAGGCCCGCAGGCGGATGCCCTGCTTCAGGTCGTCCATGGCGTCGATGTGGTCCATCCAGTACTCATCGACCACCCGCAGCATGATGACCCGCTCCAGCTCCCGCATCAGGGGAGCGCCGATCTCGGCCTCCTTGGCCTCATAGGTCTTTTCAGCGGCCTCCACAAACAGGTCCGTGAAGTCCTGCTGGGTCTTTTCGGCGGCCTCCTCCTCAGTGAACTGGAAGGTGTCCTTGGGGAAGTACAGCCCCTCCAGGCCCCGCAGCATCTCCCGGCAGCCGGCGGCATCCAGCGCCTGGGCCTCGCCGAAGGCCATGGCCACATGGTCGGCGATGGTGGTGCGGGTCATGTTCAGGATGGTCTCCTTCAGATCCTTGCCGTCCAGGACCTCCCGGCGCTGGGCATAGATGATCTCCCGCTGCTTGTTCATGACGTCATCGTACTCCAGCACGGACTTCCGGGACTGGAAGTTCCGGGACTCCACGGTGGTCTGGGCGTTTTCGATGGCCTTTGTCAGCATCTTGTTCTCGATGGGAGTGTCCTCGTCCAGGTCGAACTTCTCCATCATGTGCTGGATCCGCTCGCCGCCGAAGAGGCGCATCAGGTCGTCCTCCAGGGAGATATAGAACCGGGTCTCGCCGGGATCGCCCTGCCGGCCGGCGCGGCCCCGCAGCTGGTTGTCGATCCGGCGGGACTCATGGCGCTCTGTGCCGATGATGAAGAGGCCGCCCACGGCCCGGACCTTCTCCGCCTCCTCCGAGATCACGGCCTTGTGCTGGGCCATCTTCTCGGCAAACAGCTTCCGGGCGGCCAGGATCTCCTCGTTGTCGGTCTCGGCGTAGCCGGTGGCGTCGGCGATGACCTCATCGGAGTAGCCGGCCTTCACTAGATCCGCCCGGGCCAGGTACTCGGCGTTGCCGCCCAGCATGATGTCGGTGCCGCGGCCGGCCATGTTGGTGGCCACGGTGACGGCGCCGAACTTGCCCGCCTGGGCCACGATCTCCGCTTCCTTCTCGTGGTTCTTGGCGTTCAGCAGGTTGTGCTGGATGCCCTCCCGGGACAGCAGGTGGCTGAGGTACTCGTTCTTCTCGATGGACACCGTGCCCACCAGCACCGGCTGGCCCTTGGCATGGCAATCCTTGATCTGCTGGATCACCGCCCGGTACTTGCCCGCCTCGGTCTTGTACACCACGTCGTGGTGGTCGATCCGCTGGTTGGGCCGGTTGGTGGGGATCTCCACGATGTCCAGGTTGTAGATGGTGCCGAACTCCTCCTGCTCGGTCATGGCGGTGCCGGTCATGCCGGACAGCTTGTCGTACAGGCGGAAGTAGTTCTGGAAGGTGATGGTGGCCAGGGTCTTGTTCTCGCTGGCCACGGTGACGTGCTCCTTGGCCTCGATGGCCTGGTGCAGGCCATTGGAGTACCGGCGGCCGAACATCAGCCGGCCCGTGTACTCGTCCACGATGATGACCTCGCCGTCCTTCACCACGTAGTCGATGTCCCGCTTCATGACACCGTGGGCCTTGATGGCCTGGTTGATGTGGTGGGACAGCGTGGCGTTCTCCGGGTCGGACAGGTTGTCCACGTGGAAGAACTCCTCCGCCTTGGCGATGCCCCGGGCGGTGAGCATGGCGGTCTTGGCCTTCTCATCCACGATGTAGTCCGCGTCCTCCTCGGCGGGGTCCTCTTCCTCCTTGTTGTCCACCTGGACCACCACCTGCTTCTTCAGGCGGGAGACGAACATCTCCGCCATGTCATACAGCTGGGTGGACTTTTCCCCCTGGCCGGAGATGATCAGGGGGGTCCGGGCCTCGTCGATCAGGATGGAGTCCACCTCGTCCACGATGGCGAAGGCATGGCCCCGCTGCACCAGCTCGCTGGCGTAGATGCACATATTGTCCCGCAGATAGTCGAAGCCCATCTCGTTGTTGGTGCCGTAGGTGATGTCCGCGGCATAGGCGGCCTGCCGCTCCTTGGTGGTCAGGCCGTGGACGATCAGGCCCACCTTCAGGCCGAGGAAGCGGTGGACCTTGCCCATCCACTCGCTGTCGCGCTTGGCCAGGTAGTCGTTCACCGTGACGATGTGGACGCCCCGGCCGGTCAGCGCGTTCAGATAGGCCGGCAGGGTGGCCACCAGGGTCTTGCCCTCACCGGTCTTCATCTCTGCGATGCGGCCCTGGTGCAGCACGATGCCGCCCACCAGCTGGACCCGGTAGGGGCGCATCCCCAGCACCCGGTCCGCAGCCTCCCGCACGGTGGCAAAGGCCTCCGGCAGGATGTCGTCCAGCGTCTCACCGTTCTGGAGACGCTCCTTGAACTCCGTGGTCTTGGCCCGCAGGGCCTCGTCGCTCATGGCCTTGTACTCGTCGGCCATGGCCTCGATCTTGTCCACGATGGGGTAGATGGATTTCAGCTCCCGGGAGCTGTAATCGCCGAAGATTTTTTTCATCAGACCCATGATTGTGATACTTCCTTTCCGGGCCGCCTGCGCCGTGCCGCCGGAAGGGGCGGCGCTCCGCGGGGGAGGCCCGTTGATACCTTATTTATAAAAAAGCGGAATCTCTCCACAAAAAAGCAGAATTAGCATACCACAATCCCAGGTGGAATGCAAAGAAAAAACCGAAATTGAGAAAAAAGTTCATAAATGGCCGGGCGTTTCCGGCAGAAACGCCGATTTTTCGCCGGACCTCCCCGGGAAAATCGGCCAAAAGGGACAAACTGGCAATCGGACAGGCAACCGATTACCTGCCCTTATTCCAGGGTGAACTCCGCCGCCAGGAGAAAGTCTGTATTGTCTCCGGCGGGCTGCTCCGCGGAAAACCACTTGGTCACCCGGTAGTGCCCCGGCCACAGGGGACCATAGGAACGGCCCCAGTCCAGCTCCAGCTCCCGGGGGCGGCCGGACCCGTACAGATACGCCTCCAATGTGGTGGTGATCCCGCCGGGAAAGGCGTTCAGCCAGTACCACTGGCCGCCCAGCTCCATCTGGAGACCCAACAGGGCCTCGTTGCCGCTGCTGATGTCCAGGGCCGTAGTGTTTAGAACCTCCACCGTGATGCCGGTGGAGCTGGCGGTGCCCTCCACCGCCGTCATGGTGACGCCGGGAAAGGCGTTCACTTCTTCGCAAAAGACCTCGCCAACCCGCAGTCGGAAAAGGCCGGCCGCCAGCAGAAGCAGGAGCAGGATTCCTACCAAGATTCGCCTGGAAGTCCGTCGCCTCACAGAAATGCACCTCCGTCCAAATCATCTGCGCCCCGGTTCACCGTATGGGCCCCAACTCCTCGTCCAGCAGCATCCGGATGCGGCTGAGGACGGTGCCCTCGCCGGTGGAGGCGTCGTAGTCCACGCTCACCAGCCGGGCCTCCGGCAGCTTCCGCTGGAGGGCGGCATACTGCCCCTTGCCGAAGATGTGGCCCGGCAGGCAGGCAAAGGGCTGGACGCAGAGGACCTTCCGGTACCCCAGCCGGGCCCAGCCCACGGCCTCGGCGGCGATGAGCCACCCGTCCGCCACCGTCACCCGCAGAGGCGCATACCCCTCCGCCTGCCGCTTCAGCTCCGGCAGCGGCGGCAGGGCGTGATAGCCCGCCTGCTTCAAAATCGCCAGCATCTCCCGCTGGATCCCCGCCAGATACGAAGCCAGCAGCCGGTATAGCTTTCGGGCAGGGGCGGGGCCCTTCAGGGCGTGGCCGTCCATGTAGTACAGGGCGTACCAGGTGATGCCGCCCACGCCGATCTCGCAGTGCTCGGCGGCCAGATATTTTTCCAGATTCCAGTTGCCCAGATGGCAGTATTTCGTGTAGATCTCCCCCACCACGGCCACCCTCTGGACCCTCCGCTCCGTCCGCTCCACGGCCCGGAAGTCAGCGGCCATCTCCCGGCACCGGGACAGGATCCCCCGGCGGGTGAGAGCTCGGTCCGCCGCCAGATCCACGCCCAGGGTATCTATCCACCGGCGCCACAGGGCCTCCGCCGTGCCGGGGACCGCCTCATAGGGCCGGGTCTGGTTCCGCAGCAGGGCCAGGGTGTCTCCCCACACGGCGGCGGCCAGACAGCGGCGGACCATGACGGCGGTGATGGGCAGCCCGGTGCCCCGGTCGATGCCCCGGACATTGAGGCTCAGGGTCTCCACCTGGCCGTAGCCCAGATTGTCCAGCACCCGCCGCAGCAGGCGGATGCCGCAGGAGCCCCGGCACTCGTCCCCCGCCTGGCCAAACAGCACCCCGCACCGGGCCGGGTCGTACCGCCCGGACCGGAGGGCGGAGAGCACCTGCCCCGCCACCAGGAACACCGGGTAGCACAGCTCGTTGTGAAAGTATTTCAGCCCCAGCTCCGCCAGATGGGAGTCATCCTCCGTCAGCAGCACCGGTTCCCACCGCTCCGAGGCAAAGGCGTATTGCAGCAGGGGGAACCAGTCGTCCAGCAGGGAGGGGATCAGCAGGGTTTTCCGCTCCGCCATCCCGGCCACCTCCTTTTACCTTCAGCATACCGGCCCGCCTGACGGAAAGCAAGGCGAAAGTGGTTACAAAATGGGGCGGAGCCCCCGCCGCCCCTTGCCCCGCCTGCCGCTTTGTGTTAAACTGACAAAAAGGGCGCCTGCCGCCGGGGCGGACAGACGCGGAAAAGGAGGTCCTTCCATGAAGCTCAGCTTTTACGGCGCCGACCAGTGCGTCACCGGCAGCTGCCACTGTCTGGAGGTCAACGGCAGGCGCATCCTGATCGACTGCGGCCTGCAGCAGGGCCGGGACGAGGTGTCCAACGAGGCCCTGCCCTTTGCGGCCAACACCATCGACTTCGTCCTGGTGACCCACGCCCATATCGACCACACCGGTCGGATCCCCATGCTGGTGAAGGAGGGATTCCAGGGCCGGATCCTCACCACCCGGCTGACGGCCAATCTCATGGACATCATGCTCCAGGACTCCGCCCACATCCAGGAGCAGGACGCGGAGTGGAAGAACCGGAAGGCGGAGCGGTCCGGCGCCCCCCGGACGGAGCCCCTCTACACCATCCAGGACGCCCAGGACGTGGCCAAATACATGACCACCTGTGAGTACCACCAGGTCATTGACCTGTGCGAGGGGGTCCGGGTGGAGTTCGTGGACGCGGGCCACCTGCTGGGCTCCGCCTCGATCATCGTCACCGCCACCGAGGGCGGCGTCACGAAGCAGATCGTCTTCTCCGGCGACATCGGCAACGTGGACCAGCCCATCATCCGGGACCCCACCTATCTCACCGGCGCGGACTACGTGGTGATGGAGTCCACCTACGGCGACCGGAACCACACAGAGGTGTGGAGCTATACCGACGATCTGGCCAAGATCATCGACGAGACCATCGCCCGGGGCGGCAACGTGGTGATCCCCTCCTTTGCCGTGGGCCGCACCCAGGAGCTGCTGTACTTCATCCGGGAGATCAAGGACAAGGGGATGGTGAAGTCCGACCCGGACTTCCCGGTGTACATCGACTCCCCCCTGGCCAAGAAGGCCACCACCATCTTCACCGGGGACCTGCGGGGCTACCTGGATGAGGAGGCCCTGGCCCTGGTGCAGGACGGCACCCACATGTTCAACTTCTCCAATCTCCGCATGACGGAGACCAGCGAGGAGTCCAAGGCCCTGAACGCGGACCCCACCCCCAAGGTCATCATCTCCGCCTCCGGCATGTGCGACGCAGGCCGGATCCGCCACCACCTGAAGCACAATCTGTGGCGGCCGGAGTGCACCGTGGTGTTCGTGGGCTACCAGGGGGAGGGCACGTTGGGCCGCTCCCTGCTGGACGGCGTGAAGAGCGTGAAGCTCTTCGGCGAGGAGATCGCCGTCCACGCCCAGATCGTGAACTTCCAGGGCCTCTCCTCCCACGCGGACCGGGACCACCTGATGGCGTGGATCCAGTCCATCCAGGCCCCCAAGCCCCAGCACGTGTTCGTGGTCCACGGGGACCGGGAGGTGGCGCCCTTCTTCGCCAGGACGGTCCAGGGCCTGGGCTTCACCGCCCACGCCCCTCAGTACACGGAGGTGTACGACCTGATCGCCGATAAGGTGCTGGAGCCCGGCTACCTGCCGGAGCGGAAGGTCAAGACCACCGGCGGTATGCGGGCCAGCGCGGCCTACGAGCGGCTGGTGGCCGTGGGCAATATGCTCATGGAGAGCATCAAGCGCTCCCGGGGGCGGGACAACAAGTCCCTGGCCCGGTTCGCCGACCAGCTGCGGCAGCTGCTGGAGAAGTGGGAGAGCTAACGGAGCTCTCCCGCCAGGGAGAGGGCGGCCTGGAACATGGCCTCCAGCTCCATGCTGTGGAGCTCCGCCGCGGCGTCCTGATATTTTGCCAGGGTGTCCCAGCGGTCCTCCGGGAGCATTTCCCGGAGCTGCCGGGACAGGCGGTCTGTCAGCTTGCGGACCTCCTGGTATTCCCGCGGGGGAAGGTAGGCGGGGAGGCGTTCGGCCTCCACATACTCATAGAGGACTTGCATCAGGTCTGTCATACGAAAAAGCACCTCCTGTATACGCGGATTGTACGTATTTATAATATACGCGCAAAACGCGTGTGTCAAGAGGCTTGGGAGAGATTTCATGATAAAATTCGCGGAGCGACTGCGTGAATTGCGAAAAGAGCGTCATATCACGCAAAAGGGCATGGGGGAAATTTTGGGTGTTCAGCTGCGTTCCTACCAATGCTATGAGAGCGGCGACCGCCGGCCGGACTATGAAAAGCTGGTGGCCCTGGCGGACTACTTCGGCGTCACCACGGACTATCTGTTGGGCCGCACAGACCAGCGAGGGTAACATGAGATGGGCCGCCGGACGGCGGCCACGGGGGTCTGGCTCCCGCCAGGGGGCTGCTCCCACAGAGGTGCGCCCCCCATTCTCTTTTTGTTCTTGACAAAAAGAGAATGCGCCGCGCCCGGTGGAAGAGAAAAAATCGCTTGAGCGCGCTCCGGTGCAGTGGCCCTCCGCGCGCGACGGGGGTCGGCGTATCGGTGCCTGCTCCGATTTTGCCTTGCCTTCGGGCACGCTATACTCTTCTATGAGATTGATACTGCCGTCCCGTGGCGGATGGTGCGGAGGGCGTCGGGGTGGTCATCGCATTGAATTGCTTCTCTTTTCGCTGCCGCTGGCTTGGCGGTTGACGGGAGCCGGCGCAAGCCCCCACGGCCACCCGGGGGAGCGCGTAGCGAAGCGGAACGCGCGGAAAGAGGAGCTGGTCAAATGCGTCCTTGCACCCCGATTCTCGTCCGCACCCGCGCCGCGGGAATCCGCATTCAAGTCCGCACTGCATCCCGCCGCGCCCGTCGGGGAGCCATCGCGAACCCGCAGGCACCATCTCACGTCAACTCCCGTACAGCGCGGAGGCACGAAGGTGCCGGAGCGCGACTAAAAGCGTTCTTTTCTTTTGGACCGTGCACGGCCCGTTTTCTTTTCGGCAAGATCGAAAAGAAAATGGGGGGTGCATTGCCCAGCCATCATCATGGCTGTCATTCCCCGTCCAATGGGACGGCCCCATCCAGAAAATCACCTCTCCTGAAAGGAGCAAATCATACACATCATGCAGGATAAGATCATCGTCAAAGGCGCCCGCGCCAACAATTTGAAGAATATCGACGTCACCATCCCCCGGGACAAGCTGGTGGTGATGACGGGCCTCTCCGGCTCCGGCAAGAGCTCCCTGGCCTTCGATACGATTTACGCCGAGGGCCAGCGGCGGTATGTGGAGTCCTTGAGCTCCTACGCCCGGATGTTTCTGGGCCAGATGGGCAAGCCCGATGTGGACTATATCGAGGGCCTGAGCCCCGCCATCTCCATTGACCAGAAAACCACCAGCAAGAACCCCCGGTCCACTGTGGGCACGGTGACGGAGATCTACGACTACCTCCGCTTGCTGTGGGCCCGGGTGGGCACCCCTCACTGCCCCAAGTGCGGCAAGGAGATCAAACAGCAGACCATCGACCAGATCATCGACCAGGTCCTCTCCCTGCCGGAGGGCACCCGCATCCAGGTGATGGCCCCCGTCATCCGGGGCAAGAAGGGCGAGCACACCAAGATTTTCGAGGACGCCAAGCGTTCCGGTTACGTCCGGGCCCGGGTGGACGGGAACCTGTACGAGCTGGACGAGGAGATCAAGCTGGAGAAGAACAAGAAGCACACCATCGAGATCGTGGTGGACCGGCTCATCATCCGGCCGGACATCCAGCAGCGGCTGACGGACAGCGTGGAGACCGCCTCCGGTCTCTCCGGCGGGCTGGTGGTCATCAACCTCCTGCGGGAGGAAAAGGACCTGATGTTCTCCCAGAACTACGCCTGTGAGGACTGCGGCATCTCCATCGAGGAGCTGACGCCCCGGATGTTCTCCTTCAACAACCCCTTCGGCGCCTGCCCCACCTGCACGGGCCTGGGAAGCCAGCTGAAGGCGGACCCGGACCTGATCGTGCCGGACAAGACCCTCTCTATCCTGGACGGGGCCATCCAGGCCAGCGGCTGGAACAACATCCGGGGAGACGGCATCTCCCGGATGTACTTCGATGCCCTGTCCAAGAAGTACCACTTCTCCCTGACCGAGCCCTGGGAGAAGCTGCCGGAGGAGGTGCGAAACATCATCCTCTACGGCACAGGCGGGGAGAAGCTGGAGCTCCACTACGACCAGCCCCGGGGCAAGGGCGTGCTGTACCAGCCCTTTGAGGGCATCTGCAACAATGTGGAGCGGCGGTATCAGGAGACCCAGTCCGACGCCAGCAAACGGGAGCTGGAGGAGCTGATGGCGGAGTGCCCCTGCCCCGCCTGCAAGGGCAAGCGGCTGAAAAAGGAGTCCCTGGCCGTCACGGTGGGGGACATCGACATCGACGCCCTGACCCGCATGTCCGTGGTGGACGAGCTGGCTTGGGTGGACAAATTGGAGCTGACCCACCAGCAGCACCTAATCGCGGACCGGATCCTGAAGGAGATCAAGTCCCGGCTGGGATTCCTCCAGTCCGTGGGCCTGGGGTATCTGACCCTCTCCCGCAGCGCGGGGACCCTCTCCGGCGGCGAGAGCCAGCGAATCCGCCTGGCCACCCAGATCGGCTCCAGCCTGATGGGCGTCCTGTATATCCTGGACGAGCCCTCCATCGGTCTCCACCAGCGGGACAACGACAAGCTGCTGGCCACGCTGAAGAACCTCCGGGATCTGGGCAACACCCTTCTGGTGGTGGAGCACGATGAGGACACCATGCGGGCGGCGGACTACCTCATCGACATCGGCCCCGGCGCCGGCATCCACGGCGGCGAGGTGGTGGCCGCCGGCACGCCGGAGGAGGTCATGGCCAACCCCAACAGCCTGACGGGGCAGTACCTCTCCGGCAAGAAGAAGATCCCCGTGCCGGAGACCCGGCGGCCGGGGAACGGCAAGTGCCTGAAGGTCATCGGCGCGGCGGAGAACAACCTGCGCCACATCGACGTGGAGTTTCCCCTGGGCACCTTCACCGTGGTCACCGGCGTGTCCGGGAGCGGCAAGAGCTCCCTGGTGAACGAGATTCTGTTCAAGCGGCTGGGAGTGGAGCTGAACCGGATGAAGGTCCACCCCGGCAAGTGCGACCGGATCGAGGGCATCGAGTACCTGGACAAGGTGGTGGACATCGACCAGAGCCCCATCGGCCGGACGCCCCGGTCCAACCCCGCCACCTACACCGGATTGTTCAACGACATCCGGGACCTGTTCGCCTCCACCCAGGAGGCCAAGAGCCGGGGCTACGGCCCGGGCCGGTTCAGCTTCAACGTCCGGGGCGGCCGGTGCGAGGCCTGCTCCGGCGACGGCGTGCTGAAGATCGAGATGCACTTCCTGCCGGACATCTTCGTGCCCTGCGAGGTGTGCAAGGGCAAGCGGTACAACCGGGAGACCCTGGAGGTCCGGTACAAGGGCAAGAACATCGCCGACGTGCTGGAGATGACCGTGGACGAGGCGGTGGAGTTCTTCGCCCCCCTGCCGAAAATCCGCAACAAGCTCCAGACCCTCCAGGACGTGGGCCTGGGGTATGTGAAGCTGGGCCAGCCCTCCACGGAGCTCTCCGGCGGAGAGGCCCAGCGGGTGAAGCTGGCCACGGAGCTCAGCAAGATCGCCACCGGCAAGACCATCTATATTCTGGATGAGCCCACCACCGGCCTCCACACCGACGACGTGCGCAAGCTGCTGGAGGTCCTCCAGCGGCTGGTGGACAACGGAAACACCGTGGTGGTCATCGAGCACAACCTGGACGTCATCAAGTGCGCCGACCACCTGATCGACCTGGGCCCCGAGGGGGGCGACGGCGGCGGCACCATCGTCTGCACCGGGACGCCGGAGGAGGTGGCGGCCTGCCCGGCCAGCTTTACGGGCCAGTATCTCAGGAAAATGCTGGAGCAGTAAGAGCCGCTCCTGTGGAAATACCCATCAAAAACGCTCAAAGAAAGTTGAGGATCACCTATGTCAAACATCAAAAACGTCGCGATGATTACCGTGTGCGGACGGCCCAACGTGGGCAAGTCCAGCCTGACCAACGCCCTGGTGGGCGAAAAAGTGGCCATCGTCTCCAACAAGGCCCAGACCACCCGAAACCGCATCTATGGCGTGGTGAACCGGGAGGACACCCAGTATATCCTGCTGGACACGCCGGGCCTCCACAGGCCCAAGTCCGCCCTGGGGGACTATATGGTGAAGGTCGTCACCTCCAGTCTCTCCGACGTGGACTGCGCGCTGCTGCTGGTGGAGCCGATCCCCCATGTGGGCGGGCCGGAGCAGGCGCTGATCGACCGCATCCGGGAGGAGAAGATTCCCTGCATCCTCTGCATCAACAAGATCGACACCGTGGAGCCGGCGGCGCTGCTGCCGGTGATTGCCGCCTACAGCGATGCCTGGGACGGCTTTAATGCCATCATCCCCATCTCCGCCCACACCGGCAGCGGCTTGGATGACCTGATGAAGGAACTGCGGAAATACGCCCAGGAGGGTCCCCAGCTGTTCCCGGACGGACAGACCAGCGACCAGCCGGAGCGGCAGGTGATGGGGGAGATCCTGCGGGAGAAGCTGCTGCTGTGTTTGGACAAGGAGATCCCCCACGGCACGGCGGTGGAGATCACGAAGTTCTCCGAGCGGGATTCCGGCGTCATCGACGTGGACGCCACCATCTACTGTGAAAAGAGCAGCCACAAGGGCATCATCATCGGCAAACAGGGGGCCATGCTGAAGAAGATCAGCTCCCTGGCCCGGCAGGACATGGAGAAGTTCATGGGCACCAAGGTGTACCTGGAGACCTGGGTGAAGGTCAAGGAGAACTGGCGGGATAACGTCAATTACGTGCGGAGCTTCGGCTACCGGGACGAGTAAAGTACAGAACGAGCCGGAGCCAGTTCTCCAGGCGCCAGGGGCGCCCCGCGCCGGGAGGCGCGCACAAGCGTTTCGCAGTGCGAAACCTTGGAGCGGACGGGCTTTGCCTGGCCGCTCAGGTAAAATCCGGGTCCCCATAAAATCGGAGATTTTATGGGGAGAACTGGCGGGACAATGTGAATTATGTGCGGAGTTTCGGATACCGGGATGAGTAAAGTACGGAACGAGCCAGTGCCGGTTCTCCGGGCGCCAAGGGCGCCCCGCGCCGGGAGGCGCGCACAAGCGTTTTGCGGCGCAAAACCTTGGAGCGGACGGGCTTTGCCTGGTTGCTCAGGTAAAATCCGGGTCCCCATAAAATCGGAGATTTTATGGGGAGAACTGGCGGGACAATGTGAATTATGTGCGGAGCTTCGGATACCGGGAGGAGTGAGATTTTTATGGAAGAAAAGAAAACGGCCATTGTCCACAAAACCGTAAAGTCCGGCATCACCTTCGGCAGCGCGCTGGCCATGGTCATCAGCTATACCACCTGGAACTCTGTGGGCTGGGCTATCTTTCACGGCCTGCTCAGCTGGGTGTATGTGATCTATTTTGTCTTACTCTATTAAAGCCTTAGCCGGACATTCCCAGCCATAAAATCCGACGGATTTCGCAGACTACTCCAAAAGGAGGTCTGCGGAATGGACATGCAAAGACTCTGGGAGTATTTCTGCCTCACCGGGGAACCGCTGGTGTATCTGCTGTATCAGGCCGCCCGGGAGGATCAGACAGCCGCCGGGCCGGCCGGCGCATAAGACGGAGAGCGGACGCCCTCCGTACATAGGGAGGGAGCATTGTGGCCGAGCGGGCCTACATCGTCACAAAGGGCGTGGTCCTGCGGGAGACGGAGACGAAAGAGACTGACAAGATTCTGACTCTGCTGACGGCGGACCGGGGCAAGATTTCCGTCATTGCCCGGGGCGCCCGGCGGAAGGGCTGCAAGTTCGCCGCCTGCGCCCAGCAGCTGGCCTACTCCGAGTGGACCCTGTACCAGAAAGGCGACTGGTACTACGCCAACGAGGGGGCCACGGTGGAACTGTTCAGCGGCCTGCGGACGGATTTGGAGGCGTTGGCTCTGGGCTGCTACTTCGCGGAGCTGACAGAGGCGGTCACGGCTGCCGAATCTCCGGCGGGGGCGCTGCTGTCCCATCTGCTGAACGGGCTGTATGCCCTCTCCGCTTTACACAAGTCCCCTGCCCTGGTGAAGCCAGCCTTTGAGATCAAGCTGCTGTGCCTGGCGGGGTATGAGCCCCTGGCGGACAGCTGCGCCTACTGCGGCCGTCCGGACCCGGAGCAGCCCCTGCTGGATGTGGTGCAGGGGGTCCTGCGGTGCCGGAGCTGCGGCGTGAAGGAGAGCGCCCTCTCCATGCCCCTGTGCCCGGATTCCCTGGCGGCTTTGCGGCACATCGTGTACGGAGATCCCAAGCGGCTCTACTCCTTCCGGCTGACAGGGCCAGCCCTGGAGCGGCTCTCCGCCGCGGCGGAGGCCTTTGTGGCCGCCCAGCTGGAGCGGGGGTTCCGGACGCTGGATTTTTACAAGAGTTTGCAGACGTGAGCGGAAGGAGCGATGCGGGCATCGCCCCTTGCAGATCCATCAAATCCCGATTATATTTTGTATAATTTCGGAGTGTTTATACGAAACGGAGCGAATCATGACGGAATTTGTCTTTGGCCCCTACCGGCTGGAGGTGGATGTAGAGGCCACACGGGCCTATTACGCGGCCCACAACGAGCCCTGGATCATCTGCACCTGCGCCGGGTGCCGGAATTTTGCCCAGGCGGTGAAGCTCCTGCCCCAGCCGGTGAAAGACTTCTTTGCCCAGCTGGGCCTGGACCCGGAAAAGGTGAATGAGCTATGCTATTATAACGGCACGGAGTCCACCGTCATTGGTGACTGCTGGTACCATCTGGTGGGAAGGGTCCTGGAGGGCTCCTCCCAGCCGGGGGACTATGCGGAGTTCCCGGCGGGGTGGTATGAGCTGGTGGAGGGGTTCTCCGTGGGATTCAAAAACGCCTGTGATCTACTGCCGGAGGATTTCCCAAAGCCCTGCTTCCAGATGCAGTTCAACTACACCCTGCCTTGGCTGCTGGAAGAGAAGAATCCCTATGCGTATGAATGACCCTCAAGCGAAAACCCTTGACAGGAGAACCGAACCATGAGTGACCTATTTGACAAATCCCTCCGCACCCTGGAGCTGCCCCGGGTGCTGGAGCTGCTGAGCGAGCAGGCGGTCAGCGCCGAGGCCAAGCAGCGGGCCCTGCGCATCCGGCCGGAGCCGGAGCCGGAGGAGGTGCTGCGGCTGCTGGACCAGACCGACGCGGCCCGGAACCTCATCGGCCTGCGGGGCAGCCCGTCCTTTTCCGGCGTGAAGCCGGTGGCGGAGGCCCTGGACCGGGCGGACCGGGGCGGCGCCCTGAACACCCGGGAGCTGCTGACCATCGCGGATCTGCTGACCGCCGCCCGCCGGGCCAAGGAGTACTTCAACGACGAGGCGGCGGAAAAGACCGCCATCGATCCGCTGTTCCTCTCCCTCCACGGCAACCGCTTTTTGGAGGAGAAGATCAAGCGGGCCATCCCGGACGAGGACACCATCGCCGACGCGGCCTCCACGGAGCTGGCGGACATCCGCCGCCATATGCGGGCGGCCCAGGCCAAGAGCCGGCAGATCTTACAGCGGATCATCTCCTCTCCCAGCTACGGGAAGATCTTACAGGAGACCATCATCACCCAGCGGGACGGCCGCTTTGTGGTGCCGGTGAAGGCGGAGCACAAGGGCGACCTGCCGGGTCTGGTCCACGACATCTCCTCCACCGGCGCCACGCTGTTCGTGGAGCCCATGGGCGTGGTCCAGGCCAACAACGAATATATCGAGCTCCAGGCCAAGGAGCAGAAGGAGATCGACCGGATCCTGGCGGAGTTCTCCGCCGAGGCCGCCGCCCACCGGGAGGACATCCAGTGGGACTACGACACCCTGGTCCACCTGGACCTGATCTTCGCCCGGGGCCAGCTGAGCTACAAGATGAACGCCGTCCGGCCGGAGATCCGCCGGGACGGGGCTATCCACCTCCGCAAGGCCCGGCACCCCCTGCTGGACCCCAAGACGGCGGTGCCCATCGACATCGAGCTGGGGGAGACCTTTGACACCCTGGTGATCACCGGCCCCAACACCGGCGGCAAGACCGTGACCCTCAAGACCCTGGGCCTGCTGACCCTGATGACCCAGTGCGGCCTCCATATCCCGGCGGCGGACCGCAGCGCCGTGTCTGTCTATCAGCGGGTGCTGGCGGACATCGGCGACGAGCAGAGCATCGAGCAGAGCCTCTCCACCTTTTCCGCCCACATGGTGAACATCGTGGAGATTTTGAAGGAGGCGGACCGCCGCAGCCTGGTGCTGTTCGACGAGCTGGGAGCCGGCACCGACCCGGTGGAGGGCGCGGCCCTGGCCATCGCCGTCATCCAGCACGTGCGGCGGCTGGGGGCCAGGGTGGCCGCCACCACCCACTACGCGGAATTAAAGACCTTCGCCATGACCACGGCGGGGGTAGAGAACGCCTCCTGCGAGTTCGATGTGGAGACACTGGCACCCACCTACCGGCTGCTGATCGGCATTCCCGGCAAGTCCAACGCTTTCGCCATCTCCCGGCGGCTGGGACTGCCGGAGGACGTCATCGCCGCCGCCCAGGAGCAGATGAGCGGCGAGAGCGTCCGGTTCGAGGACATCCTCACCCAGCTGGAGGAGAAGCGCCAGGCTTTGGAGAAGCGGGAGCAGGAAGCGGACCGCTTGCTGCGCCAGCGGGAGGAGGACGCCAGACGTGCCCGGGAGTTCCGGGACCAGATGGAGCGGGCCAAGGACAACGCCCGGAGCCGGGGCGAGGCGGAGGCCAAGCGGATTCTCCGAGACGCCCGGGCCGCGGCGGACCAGGTGTTCCAGGAGCTGTCCGACATGCGGAAGGCCCAGGCCAAGGCAGACCGGGCCCTGAACGAGAACGAGGCCCGGGCGGCCCTCCGCCGCCAGCTGAACGAGGCGGAGGAGGCCGTTTCCAAGCGGGATGCCCGGCAGGAGCCCATCCCCAAGCCCAGCCGGCCCATCCGGGCCGGGGACCTGGTGGAGTTCCCCGGCGTTCGCCAGCCGGCGGAGGTGGTATCCGTGGGCAAGGACGGCACATTACAGTTAAAGGCCGGCATTCTGAAGATGAAGGCCAAGGCCGACGAGGTGCGGCTCATCGAGGACGACGAGCGGGCTGCCCGGAAAAAGACGCCTGCTGTCACCATCCGCCAGAACGCCGACCGGGCCCTGCGGGCCTCTGCCGCCCGGGAGCTGGACATCCGGGGGATGGAGACCCTGGAGGCGGAGAGCGTGGTGGACAACTTCATCTCCGCCGCCGTCATGGGCAAGCTGGACGAGGTGACCATCATCCACGGCAAGGGCACCGGCGCCCTGCGGAAGGCGGTCCACGACATCCTCCGCCGGAACAAGGCGGTGAAGAGCTTCCGCCTGGGGGTCTACGGTGAGGGCGAGAGCGGCGTCACCGTGGTGACGCTGAAGTGAGCCCTCGCCTATCGCCGCGGTGCGGCGTCAAGCGTCCCGCGGAGCGGGACCTTGGAGCGGGCGGGCTTTGCCTGGCCGCTCAGAAGAAATGCGGGGTCCCCACGGGGCAAGCCCCGTGGGGTGCGGCGAGAGCGGCGTCACCGTGGTGACGCTGAAGTAAGGAGGACACCATGGCATTGACTTTTCGATTTGCGGAAGAGAGCGATACACCGCTGATCCTGCAATTCATCCGGGAGCTGGCGGACTATGAGCGCATGCTGGACCAGGTGGAGGCCGACGAGGCCACCCTCCGGGATCAGCTGTTTGAGAAGCACCACGCCGAGGTCCTCTTTGCTCTGGAGGACGGAACGGAGGTGGGCTTTGCCCTGTTCTTCCACAACTTCTCCACCTTCCTGGGCCGGGCGGGGCTGTATCTGGAGGACCTGTACGTCCGGCCGGAGCACCGGGGGAAGGGATATGGCAAGGCCCTGTTCCGCCGGCTGGCGGCCATCGCCGCGGAGCGGGGCTGCGGCCGGCTGGAATGGTGGTGCCTGGACTGGAACACGCCCAGCATCGGCTTTTACAGGTCCCTGGGGGCGGAGGCCATGGAGGACTGGACCGTCTACCGCCTCACCGGTCCGGCACTGAAACGGCTGGCGGAAGCGGAATCCCCAGTTGCGGAAACCGGCGGAGTTTGATATACTGGTTCCACCACAGAGACCTATTTTGGAAATTTCACAATGAGGTGATTTTATGCAAGAGCTTGCAAAACAGTTCCATATTGCCTGTACCCAAGGGGACATCGGCCGCTACTGCATCCTGCCCGGCGATCCGGGCCGGGTCCCGGCCATCGCCGCCCTGTTTGATGACGCCAAGCAGATCGCCTACAACCGGGAGTTCAACGTCTGGACCGGCACCCTGCTGGGGGAGAAGGTCACCGCCTGCTCCACCGGCATCGGCGGCCCCTCCGCCTCCATCGCCATGGAGGAGCTCCACAAGTGCGGCGCCGACACGTTCATCCGCACCGGCACCTGCGGCGGCATCGCCCTGGACGTCCAGTCCGGCGATGTGGTGGTGGCCACCGGCGCTATCCGGTTTGAGCACACCAGCCGGGAGTATGCCCCCATCGAGTTCCCGGCGGTGGCGGATTTCCAGGTGACCAATGCCCTGGTGGAGGCCACCAAGAAGCTGGGATTCCCCCTGCACACCGGCATCGTCCAGTGCAAGGACAGCTTCTACGGCCAGCATGACCCCGCCGCCTCCCCCGTGTACTATGAGCTCCAGCAGAAGTGGGAGTCCTGGAAGCGGCTGGGCGTCCTGGCCAGCGAGATGGAGTCCGCGGCCCTGTTCGTGGTGGCGGCGGCCCTGGGCTGCCGGTGCGGCTCCTGCTTCCATGTGGTGTGGAACCAGGAGCGGGAGGCCGCCGGCCTGGACCAGAAGATGAGCGAGGACACGTCCTCCTCTGTGAAGGTGTCCGTGGAGGCCCTGAAGCTGCTGATCGAGGCGGACAACAAGGCCGGCCGGTAAATCGAATCGCTTTCCCCAAAAAAGCTGCCCGGAGAATTCCGGGCAGCTTTTTTCATCTTCCGCTTGACAAGTTTACTTGGTATGTGGTACTCTTTATTCGCAAAGAAAACTTGGTAAAACAACAAGTAAACTGGGTGAGGAGGAGTTCGGGTGGATCGGGACGAGATTTTGCGGCGCAGCCGCGCGGAGAAAGAGGACGAGGGGAATACCTTACTGGAGAACAGGGGCCGCCGGTGGGGCGTAGCGGGCTTTTGCAGCCTGTATCTTCTGCTGGTGGTGTTTAACCTCATCACGGGACGGTCCTCTTACAGCATTCATGCGCTGTTCTGGTGCTACATCTCCCTGGAGGCCTGGGGGAAGTACTGGACCTCCCGGCGGCGGGCGTTCCTCGCCACCACAGTGCTGGCGGCGGTGTCGTCCGTGTGCTTCCTGGCCTGCTATGTGCTGGAGGTGCTGCGGTGAATACCCAAAGTTCCGCGCGCCGTGCGGAAACTGCATTGGTTGGGATCACGGCTCTGGCCCTGGCCGACGCACTGTTCCACCTGGCGCCTTCTTCTCCGCCGGACTGGACGGCCCTGCGGGACATCATGACCGCCTTTCCCTGGAGCGGTCCCCTGGGGCTGCTGCGGGCCGCCCTGGCCCTGGCGGGCACTGTCTTTTAAAATCGTCGAAAGGAGCATGGAACGATGGAAGAGAAATTGAGCCGGGAGGAGATCCTCTCCCGCAGCCGGCAGGAGAACCGGAAGGGCGACGAGCGGGAGCGGACCATCCGCGTGGAGGGGGAGTCCTTCAGCCTGCTCTTCGCGCTGCTGATGGGGCTGATTCTGCTTTTCTGGAAGCGGGCCCACGGCCTGCCGGACGAGGATGTGATGTGCATGTTCTGGACGGCCTGCGTGGCCAACCGGCTCTACCGGCTGACTCAGCGCAAGAATACGTTTGATCTCGTAACGCTGCTGCTCTCCCTTGCGCTTTTGGCCTGGAATCTGGTAAAATTCTTTCAAATGACCTGAGAGGAGACGGCATCATGGACCGGGAGGAGATTTTGGAAAAAGCCCAGGCGGGGAAGATCGGTATGGACGAGCGGGAGCAGCAGGTGCTGGGGCTGTCCTTCGGCATCGGCGGCATCCTGATGGCGCTGCTGTGCGTCATCCTCACCATTGTGCGGCTGGTGAACAGGCAGGATGCCTATGACTATGCGGCCATCGTGTTCTTGTATCTGGCGGGCATGGAGCTGCATCTGTACTGGAGGACCCGGCGGCGGGGGGCTGCGCTGCTGGCCGCCGGCTGCGGACTGGTGTTCCTCTTCAACCTGATCCTGTTCCTGGCGAGGTGAGCGCCGTGGACGATCAGCTGATTCTGAAAAACCGGTTGAAGGTGGCCCGGGCGGAGAAGGGGCTGTCCCAGACCCAGCTGGCGGAGCTGGTGGGCGTGTCCCGAAACACCATCAGCTCCATCGAGACCGGGCAGTTCAACCCCACCGCCAAGCTGGCGCTGATATTGTGCATTGCCCTGGATAAGAAGTTCGAGGACTTATTTTACTTTGAGTGAGATTTTGCGTGAGATGAAGAAAGGAAACTGGCTATGGAGCGGGATGTGATTCTGGAGAAATACCGTCAGGAGGGCGTGGACGAGGGCCGGAATGAGGTCAACCGCCGTGGAGATGACGCGGGCTTTTACGCCCTGTGCGGCCTGTCCCTCCTGCTGATGATTTACCAGACCTTCACCCATCAGGCGTTCGGGGATGTGGCGGCGGTGCTGTTCGTGTTCTGCTCTGTGGGGGACTTTGCCCGGTACCGGGCGGACCGGGACCGGTTCTCTCTGGGGATGGGCCTTTTCACCGGCGCGCTGTGCCTGGGCTGCCTGGGGTGGTATCTGTGGCACACGCTGTAAAAAGGGCGGG
>DWYU01000041.1 GCA_019118505.1 Candidatus Oscillibacter excrementavium | reverse complement strand
GACGTGCACAGCACGTCCCCCTCACAGACTGTCAACGAACCCGGAAATCCGGGAGAACGGGAAGGAAGATCGCTGCGAAAGAAACCCAGGAAGGGTGTCTTTCGCTTTTGATCAACTGTTTTTCAGAACTTTTCGGAGTTCTGAAAAACGAAAGCGGCTTGGTGGAAAGACCCTTTCACCAAGCCGGCGGGTCAGGCGATGATCTCCCGCTGGAAGGGCTCCAGCAGGACCCGGACGTCCGGCACCCCTTCCACCTGGGCCGCGCCCTTGCGGGCGGCCTCCCGATAGCCCCAGCGGTCGTTCTGCTGGAAGGGGAGGTGGTAGACGAACAGGTGGTGGGGGCGGATGGCCTCCTCGATGAAATGGCGGCCCTTCCGCAGAGTCACCCAGGGGAAGTTCAGCAGCGCCAGATCGATCTGCCGGCCGCCGATGAAGTCGGTCAGCCGCGGGTCCGCCACGGCGCAGTCGCCGGCGATCAGGACCCGGAAGCCGCCGGACTCCAGGATGCAGCCGTAGTGGGGGACCTCCCGGTACTGGGGGCCCTCATGGGTTAGCTGGAAGAAGTCCATCCGCAGATCCCCGATGGTCAGATGACTGCCGGGACCCGCCAGGCGGACCTGGCTATCAAACTCCTGCTCCGGCAGCACCAGGATGGCCGCCGGGTTCCGGGCCACCACCTGCTCCGTCAGGGCGCGGGAATAGTGGTCCGGATGACAGTGGGTGTAGAACAGGATCTCCGGCCGGGCAAAGTCCGGATGGGCCTGGAGGATGCTCCAGAGCTGGGGGGTCACGGTGGAGAAGCCGACGACGCGGCGGTCGTGCAGCGCGTCGGACCAGACGCGGTGCTGGCCGAGGTGCAGGGCGACCCCGGCATTGACACTGAGGGTGATTTGACAGCGGGACATGGCAGAGCTCCTTGTGTGTATAGGTGATTCCCTTGCGGGGAGAGGGGAAAATCGGCATAAAATTTCAAAAAGAAAATGCGGGATATATACTTGCGCAAGATTTGCGCAAGAAAAGATGGAACTTGGAGGACAGCATGATTATACCATGAAAATTTTCGAAAATCAGCAGGTATCACAAAAAAAGTTTGAATTTCTGTGAAAACTGCCAAATTTTTGCAGAATGCACAAAAACAAGTTTGTTAAATTACGAACTAATGGTCATAATAACGAATTTTCGTTTGCTGATTGCACTTGGAAAGGCAAAGTGGTATACTTGTCTCCGTTAACAGAAATTTAATATAGTGTTTCTGGCTAACAGGCCATACAATGGCGGTTTATTCATACGGCATGAGAGACAGGCAACTATTCATGCGCAGGAGACGTATAAATATTCCGTTAAGATGGTGGCCACATTAACTGAAGGGATTGATCGAATGAAAACCTACAAGACGATCATGAACGGAATCACCAAAATTGAGGAGTTCGTCCTCTGCGTGATTACCGTCGTGGTTACCGTGATCACGTTTGCCAACGTGCTCTCCCGGTTCGTTTTCCACGCCTCTTTCTCCTGGTCTGAGGAGTTCGTCATCAACGTGTTCATCCTGATGATCATGTTGGGCTGCGCTCTGTGCACCAGAGAGGGAAGCATGATCACGCTGTCTCTGATTTTCGACAACGTGGGAATCGGGGGCAAAAAGATCCTGACTGTGATCGATACGGTTGTGAACCTGATCTTCTACGCCATCCTGATCTACACTGGCTTCGCCAAGGTGGCCGACCAGATCAGCACCGGCAAGGAGACCTTCTCCCTGGGCTGGCCCGAGTGGGTGTTCACCATCCTGCTGCCCATCGGCTCCATCTTCCTGGTGCTCCATGTGATCGAGTATCTGGTGGATGTGCTGAGCAACAACGCCGCGTGTGTGCAGCCCGCTGAGACAGAGGGAGGAAAAGAGAGCGTATGATTAACCTGATTCTGTTCGGCAGCTTCTTTGTGATGCTGCTGCTGAATATCCCCATCGCCGTCAGCCTGGGCATGTCCTCTATTTTCGCCCTGCTGTACAGTGGCTCCGCGCTGACGGTGGTCCCGACGAACGTGTACGGCGGCATGGCCAAGTTCCTGCTGCTGGCCATTCCGTTCTTCGTGCTTTCCGGTAACATCATGGCAAAGGCCGGCATCTCCAGCCGCTTGGTCGCTTTCGCGGATGCCTGTGTGGGCCATCGGCGCGGCGGCATTGCCATCGTGGCGGTCATCGTGGCCTGCTTCTTCGGCGCCATCTCCGGTTCCGGCCCAGCCACCGTGGCGGCCCTGGGCATCATCCTGATCCCCGCCATGATCAACCGCGGCGGCTTCTCCGCACCTTTCGCATCTTCTCTGATGGCCAGCGCTTCCTCCATCGCCATCGTCATCCCGCCCTCCATCGCATTCGTGGTGTACGCCTCCATCACCGGCGTCTCCGTGGGCGATATGTTCATGGGCGGCTGGATCCCCGGCATCATGATGGGCCTGGCTCTGGTGATCATCGTCATGATCGAGTGCCGCAAGAAGGGCATTCAGGCCTCCAAGACCAAGTCCTCCTGGGGCGAGCGCTGGAAGTCCTTCTGCGCTGCCTTCTGGGGCTTCCTGATGCCCGTCATCATCATCGGCGGTATCTACGGCGGTATCTTTACGCCCACTGAGGCCGCTGCCGTGTCCGTGGTCTACGGCCTGATCGTCGGCGTGTTCATCTACCGCGAGGTCAAGATGAAGGACCTGATCGACATCCTGGTGGACTCCGGCAAGACCACCGGCGGCATCATGCTGATCATCGGCGCTGCCACCCTGTTCTCCTATGTGTGCACCGTGTTCGGCATTGCCCAGGCCGCCCAGGCGCTGCTGCTGCAGATCGCAGGCAACAAGTACATCTTCCTGCTGATCGTCAATGTGATCTTCCTGATCGCCGGCTGCTTCGTGGACGCCAACTCCGCCATGTACATCTTCATCCCCATCATGTATCCCGTGGCCACCCAGCTGGGCATCGATCCCGTCCACTTCGGCGTGATCTCCACTGTGAACCTGGCCATCGGTCAGGTGACTCCTCCCGTGGGCGTCAACCTGTTCGTTGCCATCGGCGTGTCCGAGAAGCTGCAGGGCCTGCGGGACAAGACCAAGGTCACCATCGTCTCCATGTCCAAGGCTGTGTGGCCCCAGATCGTGGCCTGCGTGATCACGCTGCTGCTGGTCACCTACATCCCCTGGTTCTCCACCGTGCTGCTGTTCGGCAAGTAAGCGGCACCTGATCCTGCTGTGACCACCATGTGTGGTTTCAGATACGTACTATTTTAAGGAGGCAAAACCATGAAAAAGTTTCTTGCACTGCTTCTGGCGTTGACCATGGCGCTGGCCCTGGTGGCCTGCGGCGGCGGCAACGACAGCAGCGACACCGCCACGTCCGGCGGTGATTCCGAGTCCGGCTTTGAGCCCATGACCTGGAAGTTCGCCTGCTCCGCCACGGAGACCTCTCCCTGGGTGGACGGCGCTAAGGAGTTCGCTCGTATCGTCGGTGAGAAGACCGGCGGCGCCATCACGGTTCAGTACTATCCCGCTGACCAGCTGACTGCCGGCAGCCAGACTGACGGCATCCAGGCCCTGATGGACGGCACCACCGAGATCTCCATGCACTCCAACCTGATCTGGTCCTCCTTCGACCAGCGGTTCAACGTGGTCTCCCTGCCCTTCCTGTTTGACAGCGTGGAAGAGGCTGACGCCGCTCTGGACGGCGCTGGCGGCGAGGCTCTGGGCGAGATCCTGGAGAACGAGTACAATGTCCACCTGCTGGGCATCGCTGAGAACGGCTTCCGTCACATCACCAACAGCAAGCGCCCCATTCAGTCCCTGGCTGATATGAACGGCCTGAAGATCCGTGTCGCCGGCTCCCAGGTGCTGAACCGCGCCTATCAGCTGTGGGGCGCTGACTACACCAACGCCAACTGGTCCGAGGTGTTCACCGCTCTGCAGACCGGCACCTATGATGGCCAGGAGAACCCCCTGCCCACCGCTGATGCCGCTTCCATCCAGGAGGTCCAGAACTATCTGACCTATTGGACCGGCGCCTATGACTGCCTGTTCTTCTGCATGAACGCTGATCTGTACAACTCTCTGTCTCCCGAGCTGCAGGCCATCGTGGACGAGGCCGGCCAGGAGGCTTGCACCTACGAGCGTGAGCTGAACCGCGGCCAGGATCAGGAGATCATGGACAAGTGGGCTGATGCCGGCGTGGAAGTCAGCGAGCTGAGCGCCGACGCTGCCGCCGAGTTCGCCGAGGCTTCTGCTCCCGTGTACGACGAGTTCGCCGACGAGCTGACCCCCGAGCTGATCGAGGCCTTCACCAGCGTCACTCAGGCTGAGTGATCAACGAGGCAGTTTGCGTTTCCGTCCAATAACGGTTCAAGGGTTTCGTAAGTTGCGTTAGCTGAAAGGACGTGGCTGCAGGAAACTGTTGCCACGTCCTTTTGGTAAAATATAGGTGAAATTTTTGACGATTTCGCCCAACGCATATCCACAGCAAATTCAAAAAGTGCCGGCAGGTGAGCCGGCAGAAGGGAGTTTTTTCCTATGGCAGCAACAAAAGCAGCAAAGTACACCAAGGAACTGGCAGAGCACTTCTACGAGACGATGTGCACGATCCGCAAGTTTGAGGAGAGCGTGAAGCACGACTTCCTGAACGGTGAGATCCCCGGTTTCGTGCACCTGTACATCGGTGAGGAAGCCATCGCCACGGGCGTCTGCTCTGCTCTGCGGAAGGACGACATGATCGAGTCCACCCACCGCGGCCATGGCCACTGCGTGGCCAAGGGCGCCGACGTGAACCGGATGATGGCTGAGATCTTCGGCAAGAAGACCGGCCTGTGCCAGGGCCGCGGCGGCTCCATGCACATCGCGGACTTCTCTGTGGGTATGCTGGGCGCCAACGGCGTCGTGGGCGGCGGCTACAACCTGGCCACCGGCGCTGCGCTGGCCAATAAGATGATCCTGAAGAACGACAAGGTCTCCGTGGTGTTCTTTGGTGACGGTGCTTCCAACCGCGGCACCTTCCATGAGGCCATGAACGTGGCCTCCGCCTGGAAGCTGCCCGTGATCTTCGTCAACGAGATGAACTGCTGGGCTTCCACCACGCCTTACCGCACCACCTGCAACGTGGAGAACATCTCTGACCGCGCGGCCGGCTACCATGTGCCCGGCGTCGTTGTGGACGGCCAGGACGTGTTCGCTGTGTATGAGGCTGCCAAGGAGGCTGTTGCCCGCGCCCGCGCCGGTGAAGGCCCCACCTTCATCGAGGCCAAGACCTACCGGATCGAGGGCCACTTCGTGGGCGACCCCGAGCTGTATCGTGACCACGCCGAGACCCAGAAGATCTTCCACGACACCGATCCTCTGAAGATGTTCCGCGCCAAGGCCGCCAAGCTGAAGCTGATGACCGCCGAGGAGTGCGACGCCATCGATGCCAAGTGCGAGCAGAAGATCAAGGACGCCAAGGAGTTCGCCATGCAGAGCGAGTATCCCGATGCTTCCGAGTACATGAAGTACGTCTACGTGGATGACTAAGGCGAAGGAGGACAATTACGATGCGTAAGATCACTTTTTCTCAGGCCACTCAAGAGGCTATGGCCGAGACAATGGCAAAAGACCCCACCGTATTCGCGATGGGCGAGGACCTGGCCCGTCAGGGCGGTATCTTCGGCCAGTTCAAGGGCCTGCCCCAGCAGTTCCCCGGCCGGATCATTGATACCCCCATTTCCGAGACCTTCATCATCGGCGGCGGCGTAGGCGCGGCTCTGGCCGGTGCCCGTCCCGTGGTGGATATGCACTTCGCTGACTTCATCGGCGTGCCCATGGACGAGATCTTCAACCAGATGGCGAAGGTTCGCTACATGTTCGGCGGCCAGGCCAAGGTGCCCCTGTGCCTGCGTGCTCCCGACGGCTCCGCCGGCGGCGGCGCTGCCCAGCACTCCCAGTGCGTGGAGGCCTGGTTCCCCCACATCCCCGGCATCAAGGTTGTCGCTCCCTCCAACCCCTATGACGCCAAGATGGTGCTGATCGCCGCCATCGAGTCCGACGACCCCGTGCTGTACTTCGAGAACAAGATCCTGTACAAGGAGAAAGGCGAAGTTCCCGAGCTGGGCGATGAGGAGCCCTACACCCTGGGCAAGGCCAAGATTGTGAAAGAGGGCAAGGACGTCACCATCGTCTCTTACTCCATCGGCATGAAGAATGCCCGCGGCGCCGCGGATCTGCTGGCCAAGGACGGCATTGATGCCGAGGTCATCGACCTGATCACCCTGTCCCCCTGGGATAAGGAGGCTGTGCTGAACAGCGTGAAGAAGACCCATCGTCTGTGCATCGTCCACGAGGCTGTGAAGCAGAGCGGCTTCGGCGCAGAGATTTCCGCCACCGTGGCGGAGGAGGCCATGGAGTACCTGGATGCTCCCATCCTGCGGTACGGCGCTCCCTTCTGCCCGATCCCCTTCGCTCCCACCCTGGAGAAGATGGTGAAAGTGGTTCCGGAGGACCTGGTAAAGGGCATCAAGGGCATGTTTTAATGCCTGTCAGGAAGGAGCGTTTCGAGAATGGCAACTGAAGTATTGATGCCCAAGCTCGGCCTGACGATGACCGAGGGCACCATTGAAGAGTGGAAGTTCAAAGAGGGCGACGCCGTCAAGAAAGGCGACATTCTGTTCTCTGTTGCAACGGATAAGCTGACCAACGACGTGGAGGCCGAGGAAGACGGCACTCTGCTGAAGATCCTGCTGCCGGAGGGCGAGACCGCCCCTTGCAAGAGCGTGATCGGCTGGATCGGCCAGCCGGGCGAGGCGATCCCCGGCGGTGACGGCGCTGCTGCGCCCGTGGCCGCTGCGGCACCTGCTGCCGCTCCCGCTGCTGCCCCGGCCGCGGCGCCTGTTGCCGCTGCCCCCACGGCCCATGCGGACCGTCCCGCCGGCGCGTATGTGCTGGCGACCCCCTTCGCCAAGAAGCTGGCGAAGGAGAAGGGCTATGACATCTCCCTGATCCCCGGCACCGGCCCCAACGGGACCGTGGTGGCCAAGGACGTGGAGAGCTTTGTGGCCGGCCCCAAGACCAGCCCCATGGCCGCCAAGCTGGCCGCCGAGCTGGGTGTGGACGTCAGCAAGCTGGACGTCAACGGCCGCGTGATGAAGGCCGACGTGCTGGCCGCCGCCGGCGTGGGCGCTGCCGCGCCTGCCGCTGAGGCCGCTGCCGAGAGCAACGACGAGAAGCCTGTGAAGGTGAATCCGCTGCGCCGCAGCATCGCCGCCAACATGACCAACTCCTGGCACACCTCTCCGCGGGTCACCTACACCCGTCCGGTGGAGGCCACTGCCATGAAGGAGCTGCGGGCCAAGCTGAAGGACGGCCTGAAGGAGCAGGGGATCAAGCTGACCTACAACCACATCCTGATGAAGGTGGTGGCCAAAGCCCTGACCGAATTCCCCGACATCAACGCCAGCTTCGCCGACAACATGCTGACCCGTCACAAGCACGTGAACATGGGTCTGGCGGTTGCCAAGGGCGACGGCCTGATCGTGCCCAACGTGAAGAACTGCGAGGAGAAGTCCCTGGCCCAGATCGCCAAGGAGACCGAGGCCCTGATCGAGGCCACCCGCAACGGCAAGCTGGGCATGGAGGACATGACCGGCGGCACCTTCACCATCTCCAGCCTTGGGCCCTATGGCATCACCAGCTTCTCTCCCATCATCAACCAGCCTGAGCTGGCGATCCTGGGCGTGTGCGACATGGTGGATACTCCTGTGGTGCGCAACGGCGAGATCGTGATCCGGACCATGATGAACCTGAGCCTGACTGCCGACCACCGTGTGATCGACGGCGTGATGGCCTCCAAGTTCCTCAAGCGGGTCGCGGAACTGCTGGAGAACCCCTACATGCTCCTGGTCTGAGACCAGAAGAAAACCGCTTGAAGGGAACCCGGCCTGCGCCGGGTTCCCTTTGAGGGATAATTGTCCAAAATTTGACGATCCAAACAACTCAAGGCCATATTTGAATATGGTTTTTGGGTAAGTTCATGAAAGAGGGACAGATAATTATGGCAACAGAAGTGCTGATGCCCAAGCTGGGTCTGACCATGACCGAGGGCACCATTGAAGAGTGGAAATTCAAGGAGGGCGATACCGTCAAAAAGGGCGATATCCTGTTCTCCGTTGCAACGGATAAGCTGACCAACGACGTGGAGGCCGAGGAGGATGGCGTCCTGCTGAAGATCCTGCTGCCGGAGGGCGAGACCGCCCCCTGCAAGAGCGTCATCGGCTGGATCGGCGCCGCCGGCGAGGCGGTTCCCGATGCCGCCGGCGCTGCCGCTCCTGCTGCGGCTCCCGCAGCCCCCGCTGCTGCCGCGCCTGCGGCTGCCGCCCCTGCCGCGGCTCCTGCGGCCGCCGGTCAGAAGACCATCATCGTCATCGGCGGCGGCCCCGGCGGCTATGTGGCTGCCATCCGGGCGTCCCAGCTGGGCGCCAAGGTGACCCTGGTGGAGCGCGAGCACATCGGCGGCACCTGCCTGAACATCGGCTGCATCCCCACCAAGTGCCTGCTGCACAGCGCCGAGCTGGTGTCCGAGATCAAGGACCAGGGCGCTGACATCGGTGTGAAGGTCTCCGGCGTGGAAGTGGACTTCCCCCAGGTGATCGCCCACAAGAACGCCATCAGCAAGCAGCTGACCCAGGGTGTGGCCGGCCTGCTGAAGCAGAACAAGGTGACCCGCGTGGACGGCGAGGCCAGCTTCACCGGCCCCAAGACCCTTTCTGTGAAGAAGACCGACGGCTCCGTGGAGGAGATGACCGCCGACGCCATCATCGTGGCCACCGGCTCCGTCAATTCCCAGCCCCCCATCCCCGGCCTGAAGGAGAACCCCAACTGCATCGACTCCACCGGCGCCCTGAGCCTGGAGAAGCTGCCCAAGAGCATGGTGGTCATCGGCGGCGGCGTCATCGGCCTGGAGCTGGCCTGCGCCTACGCGGCCTTCGGCACCAAGATCACCGTGGTGGAGGCCCTGGACCATATGCTGCCCATGCTGGACGGCGACCTGACCAAGATCGGCGTGGCCCACATGAAGAAGATGGGCATGGAGTTCAACCTGGAGTGCCCGGTGCAGGCCGTGGAAGCCTCTCCCGTGGGCGCCAAGGTGGTCTGCAAGAACAAGGCCGGCGAGACCGTCAGCTTTGAGGCGGAGAAGGTCCTGGTGGCCATCGGCCGCCGCGCCAACACCGCCAGCCTGAACCTGGAGGCTGCCGGCCTGAACAACGACCGCGGCCGCATCATCGTCAACGACAAGATGGAGACCAGCGTGCCCGGCGTGTACGCCATCGGCGACTGCGTCATGGGTTACGCCCAGCTGGCCCACACCGCCTCCGCCATGGGCGAGGTGGCCGCCGAGAACATCTGCGGCGTGGAGGCCCACTACGACGAGAAGACCAATCCCACCTGCGTCTACATGGAGCCGGAGGCTGCTTCCGTCGGCCTGACCGAGGAGCAGTGCAAGGCCAAGGGCATCGACTACAAGGTGGGCAAGTTCCCGCTGGTGGCCAACGGCAAGTCCCTGATCATCAACGGCGGCGAGGGCCTGGTGAAGATCATCGCCGACGCCAAGTACGAGGAAGTGCTGGGCATGCACATCATCGGGCCCCGTGCCACGGACCTGATCGCCGAGGGCGCTCTGGCCCTGCGGCTGGAGGCCACGGTGGACGAGCTGATCAGCACCATCCACTCTCATCCCACGGTTTCCGAGTCTGTGCGGGAGTGCGCCCTGAACGTTCAGAAGCGCGCCATCCACATCAAGAACTGAGAAACCACATAAAAGAGGCCGCTGCGTAAGCAGCGGCCTTTTTTCCGCTCTCCGGCGGAGGAGATGCCTTGCGGGAATCCAAGGTTCCCGGTATAATGGGGGAGACCATAAGAGAGAGGAGACGCAGCGTATGGAGACCATGGGCAGATTTGCGCCATCACCCAGCGGCCGCATCCATCTGGGAAATATCTTGTGCTGCCTGCTGGCCTGGCTCAGCGCCCGGCAGAAGGGCGGCCGGGTGATCCTGCGGATCGAGGACCTGGACACAGCCCGCTGTCCCGCCCGCTACGGGGAGCAGATGTGCCGGGACATCCACTGGCTGGGCCTGGACTGGGACGAGGGACCGGGCGTGGGCGGCCCCAGCGGCCCCTACGAGCAGAGCCGCCGGACCGGGCTGTATCAGGCGGCCCTGGAGCGCCTGGAGGCCCAGGGGCTGGTCTATCCCTGCTTCTGCACCCGGGCGGAGCTCCACGCCGCCAGCGCGCCACACCGGGAGGACGGCCAGGTCATCTACCCCGGCACCTGCCGCCGGCTGTCCCCGGAGGAGGCGGCGGAGAGAGCCCGGCGCACCGGGCGGCCGCCGGCCCTGCGTCTGCGGGTACCGGAGGAGGAGATCACCTTTACAGACGGCCACATGGGGACGTATGGGGAGGATCTGCCCCGGGACTGCGGGGACTTTCTCCTGCGGCGCTCCGACGGGATGTTCGCCTATCAGCTGGCAGTGGTGGTGGACGACGCCGCCATGGGTGTCACAGAGGTGGTGCGGGGCGCGGATCTGCTGGCCTCCACGCCCCGGCAGCTGCTGCTATACCGGCTGCTGGGGCTCCAGCCGCCGGCCTTCTATCACTTCCCCCTGCTGCTGGACAGCCGGGGCCGCCGACTCAGCAAGCGGAACGCCGACGCCGGACTGGATACCCTGGGCCAGCGGTACACCGCGCCGGAGATCCTGGGAAAGCTGGCCTTTCTGGCCGGCTTCCACCCCTCGGCGGAGCCGCGGACCGGGGAGGAGCTGCTGGCGGAGTTTGACTGGGACAAGGTCCCCAGGACGGACATCCGGATCCCCGAGGGGCTGTTTTAGAAAAAACAGGGCACAGGCCGACGGCCTGTGCCCTGTTTCATGGGTTCAGATCGGGGAGGGACTCCGGAATGTCCACCTCGCTCATCAGCTCCCGGCTGACGATGGTGAGCATCTCCTCCAGCTTGGCGCACTCCGCAGGGGTGAACCGCTGGGCGATCCGGTCCATCACCGCCGTCATATAGGCGGTGCTGATGTTGTAGTAGTCGATGTATTTCTGGGTGATCTCCAGGTGATACTCCCGCCGGTCATCCGGGGACTGGACCTTGCGGATGTAGCCCTTTTTGATCAGGCTGTTGACCTTGTAGGCCGCATTGGGGGGCGAGATCCGCATGAAGGTGGCAAACTCGTTGACCGTGGGGCTGCCCAGGGCCTGAATGGCCTCCATGCAAAAGGTCTCCACCGTGGTCAGACTGGCCTCCCGATCCTGAAAGCGGCTGAAGATCTCCTGGTAAAAATGCAGCTTGAACTTGGTATACACAGCAAAAAAAGCATCTTTCAGCATCGTCTCAAGCCCTCTTTTTCACAGAGGTTCCGCACGGGCGGGAGAGCGGTCACTCCGCACCGATAGCAAAGGTCAGCTCCGCCGTACAGGCCAGCTCACCGTTGACAGTGGCCTTGCACTCGCCGATGCCCACCGGGCCCCGGCGCTTGGTGAGGGTGCACTCCATCTCCAGCACGTCGCCAGGGATGACCTTCCGCCGGAAGCGGGCGTTCTTCACACCGCCGAACAGGGCGATCTTGCCCTGGTTCTCCGGCAGGGAGAGAATGGCCACCGCGCCCACCTGGGCCATGGCCTCCAGGATCAGCACGCCGGGCATGACGTGCTCCTGGGGAAAGTGGCCGCAGAAGAACTGCTCGTTGACGCTGACGCACTTGCGGCCCTTGGCCCACTGGCCCGGCTCATAGTCGGTGATCCGGTCCACCAGGGCGAAGGGGAACCGGTGGGGCAGGATCTGGGCGATCTGATTGGAATTCAATTCGTTTGCCATGATGTTACGCCTCCCACTTCTTGAACAGCAGGCTGCCGTTGTGGCCGCCGAAGCCCAGAGAGTTGGACAGGGCATACCGCACATCGGCGCTGCGGCCCTGATTGGGAACCACGTCCAGGTCGCAGGCGGGGTCCGGCACCTGATAGTTGATGGTGGCGGGGAGATAGCCCTCCTGCAGCGTCTTGGCGCAGAACAGGGCCTCCACCGCGCCGGCGGCGCCCAGCATATGGCCGGTCATGGACTTGGTAGAGCTGATGGCCAGCTGATAGGCATGGTCGCCGAACACCGCCTTGACAGCGGTGGTTTCGCTGGCGTCGTTCAGGGGGGTGGAGGTGCCGTGGGCGTTGATATAGTCCACCTCGTCAGGCTTCACACCGCCGTCAGCCAGGGCCATCTCCATGGCCTTGGCACCGCCGCTGCCGTCCGGCCGGGGCGCGGTCATGTGGTAGGCGTCGCAGGTGGCGCCGTAGCCCACCACCTCCGCGTAGATCTGGGCTCCCCGGGCCTGGGCGTGCCCCAGCTCTTCCAGCAGGAGGACAGCCGCGCCCTCGCCCAGCACGAAGCCGCTGCGCTCCGCGTCAAAGGGGATGGAAGCCCGGTTGGGATCGGGGTTCTGGGTCAGGGCCCGCATGGAGGTAAAGGCGCCGATGGCCAGGGGGGTCACGGCGGACTCCGCGCCGCCGCAGAGCATCACGTCGGCATAGCCGTCCCGGATATAGTGGAAGGCGTCGCCCACGGCGTTGGTGCCGCCGGTACAGGCGGTCACCGGGCAGGAGCACATGCCCCGGAAGCCGGTGTGAATGGCGATCTGGCCGGCGGCCATGTTGCAGATCCCCATGGGAATGTAGAAGGGGGAGACCCGGTCCCAGCCCTTTTCCTTGCCCTTGTCGTGCTCCGCCTCTGTGAGAAACAGTCCGCCGATGCCGCTGGAGACGATGACGCCGCAGCGATCCGCCTCCGCCTCGTCCAGGGTGAAGCCAGCGTCCGCCATAGCCTCCTGGGCGGAGACCACGGCCAGCTGAGTGAAGCGGGCCATCCGCTTGGCCTCGGGCTTGCCCATGTAGTTTTCCGGCTCAAAGCCCTTGACCTCCGCGGCCAGATGGACCTTCATGCCGGTGGGATCAAACTGGGTGATGGGAGCGATGCCGCAGACGCCGTCTTTCGCGGCCTGCCAGCTCTCCTTTGCGGTAAGGCCAATGGGGGTCACGGCCCCCAGGCCGGTAATGACGACTCGCCGTCGTTCCATAGTGTACCTCCTGTAGATAGTGTTGAGAACATCCAGAGAAGGTGTTCCCAGAGGCCCCCGCAAAAGGAAGGGGGCTAGGGGAAACCTTTGGTTTCCCCAGTTCGTTCGCCCCTGGCGAACGAAAGAATTTCAATCATTTTCGGCAGGACACGCCCCAGGGCGGCCTCTCTTGCCCCTGCGGGGCAATTCACCTCCTGCGCCTGCCGAAAATACTTTGACCCAGCCGCCTTGGGCGGCGTCCCCAGGGACCGATGTCACTGGGAAACGACCGAAGCGCCGCCAGTGGCGGAGAAAGCGAGGTCGTTTCGAGGCAGCGGCGCGATTGGCGACCCGAACAGGGCCGGGAATCGCACTGCCGCAACGGTGGAGCCAAGTGGGGGTCCTCCAGGGGGAGCCTGCTCCCCCTGGAAGGTCTCACATCGCCATGCCGCCGTCGACGCAGAGGACCTGTCCGGTGACATAGGCGGCCTCGTCGCTGGCCAGGAAGGCCACGGCCCTTGCCACGTCCTCCGGCGCTCCCAGCCGCTGCATGGGAATGGTGGGCAGCATGGCGTCCTTGGCTGCCTGGGGCATGGCAGCGGTCATGTCCGTCTCGATGAAGCCGGGGGCCACGGCGTTGACCGTCACGCCCCGGGAGGCCAGCTCCTTGGCCAGGGACTTGGTCATGCCCACCACGCCGGCCTTGCTGGCGGCGTAGTTCACCTGGCCGGCGTTGCCCCGGAGTCCCACCACGCTGGAGAGGTTCACGATCCGGCCGTACCGCTGCTTCATCATGATCCGGGACACGGCCTTCATGCACAGGAACGTACCCTTCAGGTTGGTGTCGATCACCGCGTCGAAGTCGGCCTCCTTCATCATCATCAGAAGGCCGTCCCGGGTGACGCCGGCGTTGTTCACCAGAATGTCGATCCGGCCGAATTCCTTGACCGCGGCGTCCATCAGGGCCTTCACCTGGGCCTCGTCCGCCACGTTGCACTGCACGGCCAGCGCCTTGGCCCCCAGGGCCTCGCAGGCGGCCACCGTCTCCTGTGCGGCCTCCGCCCGGCCGGCGTAGCACAGCACCACATTGGCGCCGCCCCGGGCCAGCTCCTCACAGATGGCCCGGCCGATGCCCCGGCTGCCGCCGGTGACCACAGCGGTCTTTCCAGCAAAATTCATCATGCGTTCTCCTTCATCAGTTGTTCCAGTGTGGCCGGCAGATTCTCCACATCCGCCACCGTCTCCACCGCGCAGACCGGCAGACCGGGGACGGTCTTTTTCACAAAGCCGCTGAGGGCCTTGCCGGGGCCGATCTCCACAATGGCGTCCACACCCATGTCCGCCATCTTCCGGATGGAGTCCTCCATGAATACGCTGCTCTGGACCTGCTTCACCAGCAGATCCTGGATGGTGGCGGAGTCGTCCTTCACGTCTCCCAGGCAGTTGAAGATCACGGGGATCTGGGGCTCCGCGAACTCCACGCCCCGGAAATACTCCCGCAGGGCGTCCCCGGCGGGGGCCATCAGGGGGGTGTGGAAGGGGCCGCTGACCTTCAGGGGCAGGCACCGGCGGGCGCCTTTCTCCTTGGCCAGGGCGGCGGCCTTCTCCACGGCGGCCTTCTCACCGCCGATGACCAGCTGGCCGGGGCAGTTGTAGTTGGCGATCACCACGCACCCCAGGTCAGAGGCCGCGTCGCAGCATTCCTGGAGGGGCGCCCGGTCCAGATTCAGCACCGCCATCATGGCGCTCTCCCGGCCGGCGGCGGCCTCTTCCATGGCCTTGCCCCGGAAGGCCACCAGCTTCACAGCGGTGGCGGCGTCGAACACGCCGGCGGCGTGGAGGGCGGAGTACTCGCCAAGGGACAGGCCCGCCGCCACGGCGGGGGTGATGCCCTTCTCCCGCAGCACCGCCGTCATGCCGGCGGCAAAGGCCACCATGCAGGGCTGGGTGTAGCGGGTCTGGTTGATGAGGCCGTCCGGGTCCTCAAAGCAGACCTTCTTCAGGTCGAAGTCCACCTCCGCACAGTCCATGACAGCGCGGAAGGCGGGATACTGCGCATACAGGTCAGCGCCCATGCCGGCGTGCTGGCTGCCCTGGCCGGCGTACAAAAAGCCCAGCTTCATTCTCCGTCGCTCCATTCCGCAGCGGTGGCCTTGGCCCGGGCGATGCCGCTCTCATACAGATCCCGGAAGATCTCGGCCACGGGCCGGATCTCGTGGAGCATACCGGCCACCTGGCCGCTCATGACGCTGCCGGTCTCCACATCGCCCTCCAGCACGGCCCGGCGCAGGCCGCCCAGGGTCAGGTGCTCCAGCTCGTCCAGAGTGGCGCCCCGCTTCTCCAGGGCCAGGTACTCCCGGGCCATCTTGTTCTTCAGGATCCGTACCGGGCCGCCGATGGACCGGCCGGTGACCACCGTGTCGGTGTCCTTGGCCTTCAGGATGGCCTGCTTGTAGTTGTCATGGATGGGGCACTCGACACTGGCCAGCAGGCAGGTGCCCACCTGGATGCCGCAGGCGCCCAGGGCGAAGGCGGCGGCGGCCTGCCGGCCGTCCGCGATGCCGCCGGCAGCCACCACGGGGACGCTGACCGCGTCGATGACCTGGGGCACCAGGGCCATGGTGGTCATCTCGCCCACATGGCCGCCGGACTCCGTGCCCTCGGCGATGATGGCGTCCACGCCGTAGCGCTCCAGCCGCTTGGCCAGGATGGCCGCGGCCACCACGGGGATGACCTTGATGCCCTTCTCCTTCCAGGAGGGAATGTATTTGCCGGGGTTGCCGGCGCCGGTGGTGACCACCTTCACATCCTCCTCCAGAATGATCTGGGCGATGTCGTCGGCATAGGGGCTCATCAGCATCAGGTTGACGCCGAAGGGCTTGTCCGTCAGCTCCTTGGCCCGGCGGATCTCCTGGCGGAGACGGTCGCCGTCCCAGCCGCCGGTGGCGATCATGCCCAGGGCCCCGGCATTGGAGCAGGCGGCGGCGAACTCGCCGGTGGCGATGTTGGCCATGCCGCCCTGGATGAAGGGGTACTTGGTTCCCAGGATCTCATTGAGTTTTTTCATATCGATCTCCCATTTGCCGCGATGCGCGGCCCAAATCAGACTGAAGGATCTTTCCGGCAGGCGGCAGAGCGCCTGCTGGACGTGCAGGGGTCAGGCGAACTCCACCAGAGCGCCGCCCCAGGTGAGGCCGCCGCCGAAGCCCACCAGCAGGACCCGGGAGCCGGGCCCCACCTTCCCCAGGTCGTGGAGCTCGCTGATGACCAGGGGGATGCTGGCGGCGGAGGTGTTGCCGTATTTCTGGATGTTCTTGTAGTACTTCTCCGGCGGGATGTGGTACTTCTTGGCGGCGAAGTCGATGATCCGGGCATTGGCCTGGTGGAACACGAAAAAGTCCACATCCTCAATGGTCATGTGGGCCTTTTCCAGCACCTGGTCAATGCAGTAGGGCACCGCCTTGACGGCGAACTTGAAGGTGGGCTGGCCGTGCATGAAGATGCGGGCCGGCTCCGGCTTCTCCGCGCCGGTGACGCCCAGCATGTCCGGGTCGCCGTGGCAGCCCAGCACCGCGTGGATGGAGGGATAGTCCTCCCGCCACTCCACCACCACGGCACCGGCGCCGTCGCCGAAGAGGACGCAGGTACCCCGGTCCTCCCAGTTGATGAACCGGGAGAGCATCTCCGCGCCGATCACCAGGCCGTACTTCCGGGGGGCCTGGGCCAGCAGGCACTCCATGGTGTGGATGGCAAACAGGAAGCCGCTGCAGGCGGCGTTCAGGTCAAAGCACACCGCGTCGTGGGGCAGTCCCAGCCCCCGCTGCACCATGCAGGCGGCGGAGGGGGACAGGTAGTCGGAGGAGAAGGTGGCCACCACGCAGGCGCCGATGTCCTCCGGAGAGATCCCGGCGTTTTCCAGCGCCTGCCGGGCGGCGCCCACGCACATGTCGGTGTGGGTCTCTGTGGTGCAGTGGTGGCGGGTCTGGATGCCGGTGCGGGTGGTGATCCACTCGTCGCTGGTGTCCACGATCCTGGCCAGATCGTCGTTGGTGACGATTTTCGCAGGGGCGAAGCGCCCGGTGCCTCTGATTTTGATTCCGCTCATGCTTCCTCCTTCTGGGGTGCTGCGCCCATGCGCCTGAATTTCTGATACCGGCCGGCGGCCAATGCGGCGCCGCTCTCCTTGGAGAGCTCCGCCAGATACCGGCTCAGATACCGGTCCACCTGCCGCATATGGGCGGCGGGAGCCAGATGGGCGCCGCCCTCCGGCTCGGGGATGATGCCGTCAATGACGCCCAGCTCCAGCAGGTCCGGCGCTGTCAGCTTCATCAGCTCACAGGCCTCCTCGTGCCGCTGGGAGTCCTTCCACAGGATGGAGGCGAAGCCCTCCGGCGAGAGGATGGCGTACACGGAGTTCTCCAGCATCAGCACCCGGTTGGCAACACCCAGCGCCAGGGCGCCGCCGCTGTTGCCCTCGCCGGTGATGAGGGCGATGACGGGCACCGTCAGCCGGCTCATCTCCATCAGGTTCCGGGCGATGGCCTCGCCCTGGCCCCGGGCCTCCGCCTCCAGGCCGGGATAGGCGCCGGAGGTGTCGATGAAGGTCAGGATGGGGCGGTGGAACTTCTCCGCCTGGCGCATCAGCCGCAGGGCCTTCCGGTATCCCTCCGGATTGGGCATGCCGAAGTTGCACTTGAGGTTCTCCTCCAGCGTCTTGCCCTTCCGGGTGCCGATGACGGTGACAGGGCGGCCGTGGTACAGGGCCACGCCGCCCAGGATCGCGGCGTCCTCGCCGCAGAGGCGGTCCCCCTTCTGCTCAAAGAAGTCGGTGAACAGCGCCTCGATATAGTCTGTGATATTGGGCCGCTGGGGGTGGCGGGCAATGGCCACCCGCGCCGCGGCGGTCAGCGGTTCGCTCATGGGCGTCCCCCTTTCTCGTGGAGCCGCAGCAGCTGGGCCAGGGTGTCCCGCATCTGCAGCCGGGGCACCACCGCGTCCACAAAGCCGTGCTCCTCCTGGAACTCCGCCCGCTGGAAGCCCTCCGGCAGGGTCTGGCCGATGGTCTGCTGGATGACCCGGGGACCGGCAAAGCCGATCAGGGCGCCGGGCTCCGCCAGGATGATGTCGCCCAGGGAGGCGAAGCTGGCGGTGACGCCGCCGGTGGTGGGATCCGTCAGCACGGAGATATACAGCAGTCCCTTTTCCGAGAAGCGGGCCAGGGCCGCGCTGGTCTTGGCCATCTGCATCAGGGAGAGGATGCCCTCCTGCATCCGGGCGCCGCCGCTGGCGGCAAAGAGGATCAGGGGCAGGCGGTTTTTCGCGGCGTATTCGATGGCCAGGGTGATCTTCTCACCCACGGCGGAGCTCATGGAGCCCATGAAAAACCGGCTGTCCAGCACGCCCACCACGCATTTGCGGCCGCCGATGGTGCCGGTGGCGGTGACGGCGGCCTCTCGCAGGCCGGTTTTCCGCTGGGCGGCCTCCACCTTCTCCCGGTAGCCGGGGAAGGAGAGGGGATCGGCGGGGGCGAGTTTTTCAAACAGCTCCCGGAAGGAGCCGGGGTCCAGGATCGTGCTGAGCCGGTAGTAGGCGCCGATGGGGAAGTGGTAGCCGCACTTGGGGCAGACCGACAGGTTCTGGGCCACGGACTTGCGGTCACTGTCCTGCCCGCACTTGGGACAGGTGACGGACTTGTCGCCGGGGATGTGGTTGTCCCGGATGGCCTTCATGGCCAGCAGGCGCGCCCGGCGCTTGGCAAAGATGCCGTTGACGCCGCTCATGCATCCACCCCGCTTTCATTGAGCTTGCGGCTGAATTCCAGCAGCTCGGACAGGTGCTCGTCCAGGAAGGCGGTGGTGCACTCTCCCAGGATGAACTCCGGATGGTACAGGATTTGATAGGAGAGCTCCGCGTTGGTGGGGAAGCCCTCCAGAGTGAACTCCTCCAGGCAGCGCCGCATCCGCCGGATGGCCTCCATCCGGGTGGGGGCGTAGGCCAGAATCTTGGCTGCCATGGAGTCGTAGTAGGGGGACAGCTCGCAGCCGCTGTACAGGCAGGAGTCCACCCGCACGCCGGGGCCGCCGGGGAAGTGGAGGAAATCCACCCGCCCCGGGCAGGGGCGGAACCCCTGGGTGGGGTCCTCGGCATTGATGCGGCACTCGATGGCGTGGCCCTGGAGTTTCACGTCCTCCTGCTTGATCCGCAGGGTCAGGCCGGAGGCGATCCGCAGCTGCTGGCGCACCAGATCCACGCCGGTGATCAGCTCCGTCACGCCGTGCTCCACCTGGATCCGGGTGTTCATCTCCATGAAGTAGAAGTGCTCCATGTCCGGGTCCAGCAGGAACTCCACCGTGCCGGCGTTCTCATAGCCCACGGCACGGGCCGCCTTCACAGCGGCGGCGCCCATTCTTTCCCGCAGTTCCGGCGTCAGGCACCGGGCGGGGGCCTCTTCAATGAGCTTCTGGTTCCGCCGCTGGACCGAGCAGTCCCGGTCCCCCAGGTGGATGACGTTGCCGTACCGGTCCGCCAGCACCTGGAACTCGATGTGACGGGGCCGGAGCACCAGCTTCTCCAGATACATCTCGTCGTTGCCGAAGCAGGCCTGGGCCTCCGCTTTCGCCTCCGCGAAGGCGGCGGAGAGGTCCTCCGGCTTGTCGCAGCGGCGGATGCCCCGCCCGCCGCCGCCGGCGGACGCCTTCAGCAGCACGGGATAGCCCACGGACTCCGCCGCGGCCAGGGCCTCTTCCACAGAGGACACGGGACCGTCGGAGCCCGGCGTCACCGGGACGCCGGCGGAGCGCATCAGGTCCCGGGCGGCAGATTTGGAGCCGGCCTTGCGGATGGCGTCGCCGGAGGGACCGATGAAGGTCAGCCCGGCGGCGGCGCAGGCGTCGGCAAAGTCGGCATTTTCAGACAAAAAGCCATATCCGGGATGGACGCCGTCGCACCCGGTGGCCTTGGCCACCGTCAGCAGGGCGTTCTGGTTGAGATAGCTGTCCGCGGCCTTGGCGGGGCCGATGCACACCGCCTGGCCCGCCAGCTGGACGTGGAGGGCGTCCGCGTCCGCCTGGGAGTAGACGGCCACTGTCTCGATGCCCAGCTCCCGGCAGGCCCGCAGAACCCGCAGGGCGATCTCCCCCCGGTTGGCGATCAATACCCGCTTCAGCATGGCTTATAGCGGAACAGCGGCTCGCCGAAGGCCACCAGCTCGCCGTTGGATTTGCACACGGACTCAATGACGCAGTCGCAGGGGGCGGGGACCTCGCTCATCATCTTCATGGCCTCGATGAGGCAGACGGTCTGGCCCTTGGACACCCGGTCGCCGGGGGAGACAAAGGGCGCCTCGTCCGGAGCGGGGGAGGAGTAGAAGGTGCCCACCAGGGGGGCGTCGATGGAGGGGCCTGCGGCTGCGGGCGCGCTGACTGCAGCCGGGGCAGCCGCCGGAGCGGCCGCAGGCGCCGCGGCCTGAGGGGCGGCCACGCCGCCGCGGGTCAGCTCTATGGTAAATTCCTGCGTGGACAGCTTCATCGTCTGGGCGGTGCTGCGGTCGAAGCAGGCGACTAAATCAAAAATCTCTTGGTTGGTCATGGCGCAATTCCTTTCTCAGTGGAAAGTGAACCCGCCGGTGGGCGCGAGCCCGCCGGCGGGGCAGGGATTGGGATTACTGCTTGTGGGCGTTCAGGTAGTTCATCACGTCGCCGACGGTCTTCATCTCGGCCAGGGCGCTATCCTCAATGGAGATGCCGGTGGCCTCCTCCAGAGCCATCACCAGCTCCACAGAAGCCAGGGAATCAGCACCCAGATCGTCAGCCAGGGAGGCGTCCATTGTGACCTGCTCGGCGTCGCAGCCCAGAGTCTCCACGATGATATCACGTACTTGCTCGAATTCCATATTGGTACTCCTTATGTCGAAAAATGATGAAATAATTTTAATTAAAATAATTTAACTAAAATATTTCAGGTTGATTTTATGCGGTTTATGCCGGTTTGTCAAGTAAAATTTTGGATAGAAGGGAGGGCTGCCTGTCATGTTTCCGGCAAAAGGGCGGAGAGGGCGTCCCGCAGGGCCTCGTCGCTGGCGGGAACGCCCCAGAAGCGAAGCTCCCCATTGATCTCCAGCGCGGGGGTGCAGCGGGCCTCCGGCTCGTCGCTGAGCACCTGCTCATTCAGAATCCGGCAGCCGGGACAGTAGGCGTACAGACAGGGGACGGTCAGGTCCAGGCGGTTCAGCTCCTCGTCGTCGGTGACCTTTTCCAGGGTGTAGTCCAGACCCAGCTGGTCGGCTGCCGCCCGGATCCGGTCCATGTAGTAGTCGTTCCGGGCGCAGATGGAGCAATACAGGCGCAGTTTCACAGGGGATTGCAAGATGATCCTCTCCTTTAATATAAAAATATTCGTGATTTCCCACGGGACAGCATACCACATCCGGCGGCACCGGAAAAGAAGCTGCCGCCATTTTCGGAGTTTTCACGAAAAATATATTGCTTTTGGCGGTGTATCCGCTATAATGTGGGAGGATTATACTGGGGCGTTTAGGCCCTGGTGCCTGTGGAAGAAAGGACGGGAAACCGCATGAGGATTGTCATTGTGGGCGCGGGAAAGGTGGGCGTTGCCCTGACACGCCACCTGTCTGTCGAGAACAAGATCACAGTGATCGATCAGAATCCGCACCTGGTGGAGAACATCATCAACATCTATGACGTGATGGGCGTGTGCGGCAACGGCGCCAGCTACGATGTGCAGAAGGAGGCAGAGGTGGAGCACGCCAACCTCCTGATCGCCACCACCTCCAGCGACGAGATCAACATTCTCACCTGCCTGGTGGCAAAGAAGCTGGGGGTCCAGCACACCATCGCCCGGGTCCGCAACCCGGAGTACGGCAGGCAGCTGCGCTTCATGCGCAGTGAGCTGGGCCTTTCCATGGCGGTGAATCCGGAGAAGGCCACCGCCCATGAGATCGCCCGTGTGCTGCGCTTCCCCGCCGCCATGAAGCTGGAGTCCTTCTCCAAGGGGCGGCTGGAGCTGGTGGAGTACCGG
>DWYU01000040.1 GCA_019118505.1 Candidatus Oscillibacter excrementavium | reverse complement strand
GCCATCCTGGACTACTATGACGAGCACAAGCCCGACGGCGAGATCATGCGCTTCAAGGAGCTGGTGGCCAAGATCCTGGGCTGCGAGGCCAAGAACGCCATCCCCGAGCTGAACGCCCTGCTGCAGCGGATCCTGCCCCTGCGGCCCCTGCGGGACTGCGGCTTCACCGAGGCGGACTTCAAGGCCTTCCCCCTGTCTGTGGAGGCCAACCAGCAGCGCCTGATGACCAACGCCTACTATCCCTTCGATCTGGAGAGCGAAGAGGCCATCTATCGCAAGTGCTATTGAGCACAAATACAGTACAAACGCAAAGGGGCCGTTTTCAAAACGGCCCCTTTGGTTTATTTTGGCGTGTTCTCCTGCTCCGCAAAATGCTGGCCGACCTCTTCCCCAAAGCCCTTGATGTGCAGATACATGTATGCTCCGGCGCTGTGGGGCTGTCTGGTTTCCAAATAGTGAAAGATCGTCCAGTGCTGCTGGATCATCTCCTCCAGTGAGGCTCTGGTGACAGCGGCGGCGAGGTAGGTCCACTCCGCCATCCGCAGCATGGACCAGGCCCGTTTGAGGGCCGCGCTCCCCGCGGCGTCCATCACCAGGGAGTGAAAGTCCATATCCTGGTGCACAAAGCGGTCCAGATCCCGGTTGGCATCCATCTCCTGCAGGAGCCGCTTCATCTCCGCCAGCTGTTCCGGGGTCGCCCGGTCAGCGGCCAACCGGGCGGCATACTCCTCCACCACCGCGCGGGTCTGGTAAATGTCCTCGATCTCAGCCGGCCCCATCTGCCGCACCATGTGGCCGGAGTAGGGCCGTTCCTCCAACAGGCCCAGAGAGACCAATTCCAGAATGGCCTCCCGTACCGGCGCCTGGGAGACGTTCATCTCCCGTGCCAGCTGGGTCTCCACAATCCGGTCTCCGGGGCGATACACGCCCGACGCGATCTGTTTTTGGATGTAATCCTTGATATTGGCCCGCAAGGTCTCCTTCGCGGGCTTCCGCTTGGCCGCTCTCTCTTTCATGGGTTTCCCTTCTCATCCTGCCGAAGTGCTCGGTCTTATCGTTATATTTCTTTTAACATATCGATTTTGGAGGAATTTGTCAAGAGCGGCACCGGAAAAACCCGCGGCAGCGTAGCTGCCGCGGGTTTTTTACTGATCCGGAGACGGACGCAGGATGTCCCGCACCAGCTCCACCGCTTTCTCCACAAACACGGTGCAGCTGCGGTACATCCCCTCGGATTTCAGGGCGTGCTCCTTTACATAGGCCGCCTGGAGCTCCCGGCAGGTGAGGGTGCCAAAGGTCTCCTCAAAACGACGGAGAAACTCCCGGGCCGCGGCGGCAGAGGGTTCTCTGGGCTGTCCCGGCTCCGTCCGGCCGGTGGCCCAGCCGATGGCCGCTACTGCGGCTATCACGGCGCCGCAGGTGGCCCCCCGCTGCATCCCGCCGCCGAAGCCCGTCATCATCCGCACAGCCTCCGGCGGCAGGTCGATGACGCCCTCCTCGATGAGGCACCGCAGGGTGGATTCCGCGCAGTTGAGGCCGCCCTTGTAGAAATACCGCGTCACATCGGTCTCCATGGCGCTCACGCCTTTCCGTTGATGCGCTCCGCCGCCAGCTGGATGGCGTCCGCGATGCGGGCGTAGCCGGTGCACCGGCAGATGTTGCCCTCCATCTCCTTGCGGATCTGCTCCCGGGTGGGATGGGGGTACAGGTCCAGCAGGGCGATGCCGGAGAGGAGCATCCCCGGCGTGCAGTAGCCGCACTGGACGGCCCCCACCTCCAGGAACGCCTCCTGCAGGGGATGCAGGCGGCCGTCCTGGGCCAGGCCCTCCACGGTCAGAACGCGCCGACCGTCCAGCTCCGCCGCCAGCACCAGGCAGGAGTTCATGGGATGGCCGTCCACCAGCACGGTGCAGGCGCCGCACTCCCCTTCGTCGCACCCCTCTTTGGTGCCGGTCAGGTGCAGCTCCTCCCGCAGGAACTGGAGCAGCGTCATGTTCACCGGCACCGTGCGGGTGTAAGCCTCATCATTGACCGTCACATGAATGGTGATCTGCTGCATCTCTCACGCCTCCTTTGCCACAGCCACGGCCTGCCGCAGAGCCTGGGCCGTCAGTTCCTCCAGCAGCGCCAGGCGGAATTCGGCGCTGGACCGCCAGCTGGACCGGGGATGGCTCTCCTGCAGGACAGCCTTGCCCGCCGCCAGGAAGGTCTCCTCCGCAGCGGGTCTGCCCGTCAGGGCCTTCTCCGTCTCAAAGGCCCGGATGGGGGTGGGGGCCGCGGTGGTCAGGGCGATCCGCACGGTTTTCAGGGTGCCGCCCGCCAGCTCCACATAGGCGGAGACGCCCAGCAGCGCCAGGTCCATGGCGTCCCGGCGGGTGTACTTGATGTAAAAGCTGCCGGCATGGGCGGGCGGTGCCGGAATGCGGATGCGGGCCAGGAGCTCGTCCGGCCCCAGGTCCAGCTTCTTCAGGCCCAGATAGAAGGCGTGGAGTGGGATCTCCCGCTCTCCGGCGGGACCGGCCGCCACCACCCGGGCGTCGTGGACCAGCATGGGGCCGATGCTGTCCGCCGAGGGCGCGCCGTTGCAGATGTTGCCCCCCAGGGTCCCCCGGGTGCGGATCTGGACAGAGCCCACCCGGGAGCAGCCCTCGAACATGGCCCGATAGCGTTGCTTGATCACATCCCACAGCTCGATCTCCCGGTGGGTAGTCAGGGCCCCCAGGTCCAGGCCCTGCGCCTCGTCAAAGGTGTGGCCCTGCAGGGCGGGGATGTTCTTGATGTCCACCACCTGGCCGGAGCGGTCCTTTCCCCCGTGCATATTGACGAATACATCCGTGCCGCCGGCCACCACCTCGGCGCCCGCCGCCTTCAGGCGGCAGGCCTCCTCCAGGGTATCCGGCATATAGAGCTCAAATTTCGGAAGCATGGCCGCGCTCCTTTCTGAACAGAATGTGTTCCGGCTTGATGGGGATGGAGGTGAAGTCCGCGTCGCAGGCGTGGCACACCGCGTTCACGATGGCCGCCGCTGTGGGGGCCAGACCAGGCTCGCCGATACCCTTGACGCCGTAGGGCCCCTCCGGATGGGCCTGCTCCACCAGGGTGATCTTCATCTCCACGTCGGAGTCCATGAAGGTGGGGACCTTGTAGTCCACCATGTTGCCGTTACGGAGCTTGCCGTCCTCGTAGATCATCTCCTCCATCAGCGCATGGCCCAGGCCCATGATGATGGAGCCCTCGATCTGCTGGAGACAGCCGGTGGGGTTGATGGCCTTGCCCACGTCGTGGGCGGCGCCCACCTTCTTCACGTGGACCCGGCCCGTCTTGGGATCCACCGCCACGATGGCGGCCTGGGCGCCGTGCATCCACATGACTGTGGGCCGCTTGGACTGGCGGCCCTCCACCGGCGGGGGATCAAAGATGTCGGAGGTGCCGTACCGGCCCACCGCCACCACCGGCGGCTGCTCATGGAGGATGCCGGAGGCCCCCACGTCGTTGATGTGGATGCGCTGTTCCGGCTGGGACCGGCTCTGGAGATAGCCGTCGGCGGTATAGATCACATCCTCCGGCGCCACGCCGAACTTGATGGCCGCCAGGCGGCACAGCTGCCCCTTGATGTCCTCACAGGCCTCCAGCACCGCATTGCCGGAGTGGAAGGTGGAGCGGGAGGATGTGGTGGTCTTGTCGTAGGGGGTGATGGCGGTGTCCACCGGCGCCACGGAGATCTTCTCCAGGTCCATGCCCAGGGTCTCCGCCGCGATCTGGGGCAGCGTGGTGGTGACGCCCTGGCCCATCTCCGTGCTGGCGGACATGATGTACAGCGAGCCGTTCTCGTTCATCTTCACCAGGACCGAGGTGGTGGAGGGCGTGCCGGTGAGCTTGTTGAAGCAGGCGATGCCCTTGCCGCAGAGATTGCCCGCCTCGTCTACCCAGCGGTCCGGCAGGTCCTTCCAGCCGATGTTGGCCGCTGCGGCCTCCAGGCACTCCTTCACCGCCATGGTCTGCATGATCTCGCCGGTGATGCCCACGTCCCCGTTTTGCAGCACGTTTTTCAGCCGCAGCTCCAGGGGGTCCATCCCCAGCTTTTCGGCGATCCGGTCCATCTGCCGCTCGTGGGCGGTGGCCACCTCCGTGACGCCGAAGCCCCGGTAGGCGGTGCCCAGGGTCTTGTTGGTCATGTACACGTAGGCATCCACCTGGGCGTTGGGGATCTTATAGGGCCCGTTGGCGGCAAAGCCCGCGTTGTAGTCCACCCGGGGATTGGTGGTGACGTAGGCCCCGGCGTCCCACTGGATGTCCACCTTCTGGGCGGTGAGGGTGCCGTCCCGCTTCACGCCGGTCTTCATGTGGATGTGGACCGGGGAGCGGCACACAGTGGCGGCGAACTCCTCATCCCGGCCGTATGTCAGCTTCACCGGGCGGCCCTTGGCCTTCAGGGAGAGGGCCACGGCGATGGGCTCGCACTTGGCCTCGTACTTGCCGCCGAAGCCGCCGCCGATCTCCGTGACGGTGAGGCGCACCTTCTCCATGGGCACATGGAAGGTCTTGGCGATCAGCCCCCGGTTGCTGAAGGGGGACTGGGCGGGCACCCAGACGTGGATCTCCCCGGAGATGGGGTCCGCCTGGGCGGTGGCGGTGTGGGTCTCAATGGTGGTGTGCTGCAGCATCCCGCAGGTGAAGTCGCTCTCCACGATCTCATCCGCCTGGGCGAAGCCGGCCTCCACATCTCCCTTTTTCAAGTGGTACTGGTCCCCGATGTTGGTGCCCTGGACCGGGAAGCAGGCGCTGGAGCAGTCGTACTGGCTCCAGTCCTCATGGACCAGCACCTCATTTTTCATGGAGGTCTCCAGGTCGTTGACCACCGGCAGCTGCTCATACTCCACCCGGATCAGTCCCGCGGCCTCCCGGGCGATCTCCTGGGTGTCGGCCGCCACGGCGGCCACCGGCTCCCCCTGGTAGCGGACCTTCTCCCGGGCCACGATGGGCTGATCCGCGATAAAGGAGCCGAACAGTGTTGGGCAGTCCGCGCCGGTGATCACCGCCCGGACACCGGGCAGCGCGGCGGCCTCCTGCGTATCAATCCGCAAAATGCGGGCGTGGGGATAGGGGCTGCGGGCCACTGCGGCATACAGCTGCCCGGGCAGATCCACATCCGCGCCATACTGGGCGGTGCCGGTGACCTTGGCGATGCCGCCCTTCCGGATCTGTGTATGGCCGATGACCCGCTCTTCTCCTGTGGTATCCTTCCGGTTGATCACCAGACGGTCCCAGTCACGGCCTTCCTGCATCATGGAAGTCTCCTCTCCTCTCTTTCCTCCGGAACGGTCTCCGCCTGTTCCGTCTCCGTCATATAGCGCTTCAGTTCCTCTCCAAAGTGTTTGATATGCAAAAACATGTAGGCGCCCGCCTCCTGCTCCGCATGGCTGCGCAGGGTGCGGAAGATCTGCCAGTGCTGACTGGCCAGCTCCGGCAGCGACTCCTGAGTCACCGCCACGGACACGCCCGTCCACTCCACCAGGCGCAGATTCTCCCACGCCCGCTTCAGGGAGGGGCTGCCCGCCGCGTCCACGATCATGCCGTGGAAGGCGATGTCCATTTCCGCAAAGGAGGCGTTGTCCTCCGCCTGGTCCATCCGCTTCAGCAGCGCCTCCATGGCGTCCAGCTGCTCCTGTGTGGCCAGACGGGCCGCCTGGCGGGCCGCATACTCGTCCAAAAAGGCCCGGGTATTGTAGATGTCCTCGATGTCACTTGCCGCCAGACGGCGGACGAAGGTGCCGGAATAGGGGCGCTCCTCCAGCAGGCCCATGGCGGACAGCTCCAGCAGCGCCTCCCGCACCGGCGCCTGGGAGACATTCATCTCCCGGGCCAGCTGGGTCTCCACGATCCGGTCTCCCGGGCGGTATACGCCCCGGGCGATCTGATCCTGGATATATGTGCGGATCTCCCTCCGCATGGTGCTCTTCCTCTGGCCGGCCGGCATTGTCCCGCCTCCCCCTATTCCTCAGATAGAATCAAAAATCGATTTTAGCGTTTTCTAATAATCGATTATTTTGTCCGATTTCATTGTATCCCGCTTTTCCGGATTTGTCAATGGATTTGGCGCATCTCCTTTATTTGCCGGCCAGGCGGTCCTCCCGCTCCCGCAGGTAGGCCTCAAAAGTCTCCTGCCGCAGGTTCACGATGAGCTGCGGCGGGAACTCCAGCTCATCCAGCAGGGCCATGATCGGCCCCACATTGCCCACCATGGTGTCAAAATGGGCGTCGCTGGCCACACAGACCCGTTGGCCGTAGGCCTTGCAGCACAGAATATACCGCTTCAGAGAGGGCAGGCTCCCGGGCCGGTGGGCGGTGGTGGAGTTGTTGTTCAGCTCCAGCAGCTTCCCCTGGCGCCGTGCCTCCTGCACGATGATCTCGAAATCACAGGGGACACTGGGATCATCCGCATGGCCGATGATGTCCACATAGGGGTTTTTCAGGATCTCCACATAGGTGGCCGTGTTGGCCGCCCGATCCGCCTTCTCCGGGAACATGTGGGAGTGGATGCTGGCAATGACAAATTCGCACAGTTTCAGATACTCCTCCGGGATGTCCAGGTGGTTCTGATGATCGAGGATATTCGCCTCGATCCCCCGGTAGACCCGGATCCCCTCCACCTCCCGGGGCAGCATCCGCTGGCTGTGGGGAATGAAGGAGGGCGCGCCGCCCTCCATCCCCGGCGCATGCTCTGTCAGACACAGGCCCTTCATGCCCCGATCCCTTGCAGCACAGCAGTTTTCCCGCAGAGTGGACCAGGCGTGGCCGGACAGGATGGTGTGGGTATGGGTGTCCACCTCCGGCGTCATTTCTCTCAATTGCATAAAATTCAGCTCCCCTTTTTGTTCAGTATTTTGACAAGAATTTGACAGTTTGGACTTGACTTTTTTGGCGCTTCTGTTTAAAATGGGGCTATGATAAATAATCGATTATTTCTTTTTTGCTTTTCTGACACCTGGATGTCCTCTGCTTTCGGAGCATAGCATGTTTTCCGAAATAAATCAACTTTTTTATCACATTTTTATTCAAAATTCAATTTTAATTACATTTTTTGCAACTCTATTCTGATTTTACTGTTCCTTCAAAAATAATCGATTAAAAGTTCGAAATCCCGCCCTGCCGCCGAGGCAGGCAGTTATGAAATCCCTTCGGCACGCAATTCTCGATTATCCACGATCCATATTCAAAAACAGTCTAAGACAGAAGGAGAAATCATCATGAGCGACACTTCCAAGGTTCTCGCGACGAAATTTACCGACGACCGTTTCCCCATCGAGTGGAAGGACGAGGCCGAGAAGAGCCTGATGTGGGTCTACGACGACCTGCACTGTCCGAACCCCATCTCCCCGCTGTATTTCGACATCGGCGGCTGGTGGGACTGCGACGGCCGCTGGGGCACTGACTGTACATATATGTATCAGCGGTTCGGCGCCCCCATCGGCAAGGCCTGGATCGCCAAGAAGATCGGCGGCTATGTCTACTCCGCCGTGGTGCCCCCGGAGATGGACGCCGACAAGGTGGGCCCCATGTTCGACTACTACACCAAGGTCATGCCCATCTACGCGGACACCTTCATGGACCGCTGGAAGAAGGAGTATGTGCCCCGGCTCCAGCAGATGCAGACCGCCATCCTGGACTTCGACTTTGAGCACAAGTCCCTGCCGGAGATCATGATCCATATGGAGGATATGCTGGACATGAAGTCCGAGGCCTTCCGCATCCACTGGATCATCAACCTGGCCCAGTTCCAGGCCTCCACGGACTTCACCAACGCCGCCAAGGCCGCCGGCGCCGACGATGTGCTGATCGGCAAGATCAACGTCTCCCCCGCCGACCGCAACTGGGACTCCCTGAAAGCCCTGTGGGAGATGAAGGAAGAGGTCTGCCGCGTCCCCGCCCTGAAGGAGCTGTTCCTCTCCACCACGGACAGCGCCGCCATCAAGGAGAAGGTGGCCGGCGTCCCCGGCAGCGAGAAGTTCCTGGAGATGATGGACGCCTACCGCAAGGAGTACGGCTTCAAGGCCATGTACACCCACGAGTTCATCTACAAGACCTGGTATGAGGATCCCACTCCCGCCTATGAGGCGGTCCGGGGCTATGTGGCCAGCGACTATGACTTCAACGCCGAGTACAAGGCCTGCATGGACTCCCAGCAGGCGGCCATCCAGGAGCTGTACGCCAAGGTCAGCGATCCCGAGCAGCTGGCCCAGCTGAAGCACTATCTGGAGCTGTCCGTGAAGATGGCCCCCATCACGCCGGACCATCACTTCTACATCGACCAGGGCATCTACTCCCGGCTGCGGGTGGCCTTTATCCAGATCGGCAAGGCCCTGGTCCGGGCCGGCATCCTGGACGATCCCGAGGACATCTTCATGCTGAAGTACGATGAGATCCGCTGCACCGCCACCTCCAACTATCCCGTCCGGGAGCTGGTCAAGACCCGCCGGGAGGAGATGGAGGCCGCCCGCAAGATCCATCCCCAGGAGTGGTACGGCACCGCCACCGAGTGGTCGGTGTATCAGGAGCCCTATAAGTCCCTGTGGGGCTATCCCCAGAAGTTCGAGGCCGAGATGAAGGAGAAGGCCGAGAAGACTGAGATCAGCAAGACGGTGCTCAAGGGCATCCCCGGCTGCCCCGGCGTCCAGGAGGGCATTGCCCATCTGGTGTCCGATCCCTCCGAGCTGGACACCGTCAAGGAAGGCGAGATCCTGGTGTGCAAGATGACCAACCCCGCATGGGTGGTCTCCTTCTCCAAGATCTCCGCCCTGGTGACCGACACCGGCGGCGCCCTGTCCCACCCCGCCGTGGTGGCCCGGGAGTTCGGCGTCCCCTGCGTGGTGGGCACCCGCCGCGCCACCCAGCTGATCAAGACCGGCGACAAGATCCGCGTGGACGGCTCCACCGGCGTGGTGGAGGTCCTCAGCTGAGAAGCTGCAACACGGCTGCGGCGCTGTGACCAGCGC
>DWYU01000039.1 GCA_019118505.1 Candidatus Oscillibacter excrementavium | reverse complement strand
ATCCGCTGCAGCAGGGCGTTCAGCTCGGGGATGGCGTTCTTGGCCTCGCAGCCCAGGATCTTGGCCACCAGCTCCTTGAAGCGCATGATCTCGCCGTCGGGCTTGTGCTCGTCATAGTAGTCCAGGATGGCGCCGAACAGCATGTAGTTGCTCTCGCCGTGGGGCACGTGATAGGTGCCGCCCAGGGGGAAGCTCATGCCGTGGACCGGGCCGCAGCCGGCCTTCAGGAAGGCGATGCCGGCGTAGAAGGAGGCGGTGACGAACTGGTCCAGATACTCGAACCGGGCGTCCTGGCCCTTCTCGTCGATGAGCTTGAAGCCCTTGAGGATCAGGTCCATGGCCTTCTCGCTGAAGAGCTCGCTGGTCATGGTCTTGCGGTGGGGGCTCAGGAAGGACTCGGTGGCGTGGACCAGGGCGTCGATGGCGGAGCAGGCGAAGGGCTTGTAGGGCAGGGTGGTCAGCAGCTCGGGGATCAGGCACACCTTGTTGGGGATGATGTCGTCGGACACCAGGCCCAGCTTGGTCTCGCCGCCGGTCAGCACGCCGTCCTTCTCGTCCTTGACGATGGCCACGGAGATGTTGGTGCACTCGGAGCCGGTGCCGCAGGTGGTGGGGATGGCGATGACGTCCTTCTCATGCACCACGGGGAACCGCTTGAAGTACAGATTGTGGACCGTGTCGGGGCGCTTGCAGCCCAGGAGCTTGCACAGGTCCATGATGGCGCCGCCGCCCACGGCGATGACCCGGTCATAGCTGTCGTAGGGGATGGCGTCGTACATGATCTGGATCATTTCCTCGCTGGGCTCGCCGGGGCCGAACTTCTCCTGGAACACATAGTGGCACTTCAGGCCCAGGTCCTTCATGAAGGGGGTGTAGATGAACTCGTTGGTCAGCACCACGTCCCGCTCATTCAGCTTGAACTCCTCCGCCATCTGGGCGAAGGTCTGGAACTTGTACACCGTGGGAGCGAAAATGATCTCCCGCTTGTCTGCCATCAGGGAAGCGGAAAAAGCATCCATGATTCTTGTCTCCTTTTCATAAAGATATATGGCGATACAGGCGGAGCCCACCGGGCTCCGCCGGGTATCCAAACTTACTTACGGGCAATGGCCTTCTTGACGGCGGCCACGATGTTGGCGGCCCGGAGGCCATACTCGTCCATCAGGAAGTCCTGGGGACCCACCTGGCCGAACAGATCCTGCACGCCCACAAACTCCTGCACGGCGGGAGCGTTCTTGGCCAGGCAGTTGGCCACCACGGAGCCCAGGCCGCAGGTGACGTTGTGGTTCTCGGCGGTGACAATGGCGCCGGTCTCCTTGGCGGCCTTGATTACCAGCTCCTCATCCAGGGGTTTCCAGGTGAACATGTCGATGACCCGGACGGAGATGCCCTCCGCCTGCAGGGCTTCGTAGGCCTTCAGGGACTCGTCCACCATGATGCCGGAGGTGATGATGGTGGCCTGGTCCTTGTCGGAGGCATGGAGCACCACGCCCTTGCCGATCTCAAACTGAGAGCCGTCATCATAGACCTTGATGATGCCCTTGCGGACGAACCGGGTGTAGGTGACGCCCTTGGTGATGTTCACCAGCTGACGGGTGATGCTCTCCAGCTGGGCGTAGTCAGCGGCATCCAGCACCGTGGTCTCGGGGATGGACAGGTACATGGCCGCATCCTCCAGGGGCATGTGGGTGCCGCCGTTGAACGCGGCGGTGACGCCGGCATCGGAGCCCAGCACATGGACCGTCAGCCCGGCATAGGCGGCGGACATGTAGATCTGGTCATAGCACCGGCGGGAGGAGAAGGTGCCGAAGGAGTGGAAGAAGACCTTCTTGCCAGTGGCGGCCAGGCCCGCGGAAACGCCGGCGGCGTTGCCCTCGGCGATGCCGGCCTCAAAGGCCCGGTCGGGATAGTGCTCCCGCAGCCGCTTGGTGTTGATGCAGCCCATCAGGTCGCAGTCCACATAGCAGATGGACTTGTCCTGCCCCATCATTTCGTCCAGGGTCAGGGCGAGACCGTCCCGGCAGGCCCGGGAATCTTTTTCGTGCTTGCCAATCAGTTTCACATTCATTGCTCTCACCCTCCTCAAGCGTTCTTGATTTCTTCCAGAGCCTTTTCAGAGGCGGCCAGCGCCTCGGCCCACTGCTCTTCATTGGGCTGAGAGGAGTGGTCGTGCTTGGGCTCGGCGAAGGTCGCGCCCTTGCCCTTGCAGGTGTCCAACACGATGCAGCTGGGCACGCCCTTCTTGGCGTAGGCGTTCTGGATGGCGTCGTAGATGGCCTTCACGTCGTGGCCGTCGATCTCCTGGGTGTACAGGCCGAAGGCCTCGGCCTTCTTGGCGATGTTGCCGTGGTCCAGGATGTCGGCAGTGGGGCCGTCCAGCTGATAGCCGTTGTTGTCGATGAAGTAGATGATGTTGTCCAGCTTGTGGGCATAGGCGAAGTGGAAGGCCTCCCAGACCTCGCCCTCGTCGGCCTCGCCGTCGCCGATGACGCAGAACACGTGGTTGTCACGGCCGTCCACCTTGTTGCCCAGGGCGGCGCCGGTGGCGGTGGAGGCGCCCTGGCCCAGGGAGCCGGTGGTCAGGTCCACGCCGGGGGTCAGCTTGCGGTCCGTGTGGCTGGGGAATTTGGTGTGGGGCTGATTGAGGGTGTAGGCCTCCTCCATGGGATAGTAGCCCATCAGGCCGAAGGTGGCGTAGGCCACGGGGCCCGCGTGGCCCTTGGACAGGACCAGCCAGTCCCGGTCCTCCCAACGGGGATTCTTGGGGTCAAACTTCATGACCTCTCCGTACAGGACGGCCATCAGGTCCGCCAGGTCCATGGACCCGCCCACGTGGCCGAAGCCCCGGGAGTGGATGACCTTCAGCGTTTCCAGCCGGATCTCAGCCGCCAGAACTTTGCATTTTTTCTCGTTCATGGGGTGTGTCTTCCTTTCCTTTTTTGAAATGATGCGCTGCGGGGATCAGCGCCGCAGGGGATGCCGGGGAACGATACCATGATGAAGAAGCGGAAAATTGTTATGTGTACGTCAACAGAGATGACGAAACAACCACTTCGCTCTCAGGATAGCACAGTTCGTGCAATTTTGAAAGAAGAATCTTGCGGAATTTTTGAAGAGAATTTGGATTTTATAGCTGGCCCTGGAACTGGGGCGGAACACAGCCCAAAGGACATTGGCAAATTCCCTAATAAAACGCAAGAAATATGGATATTTTACACAAAAAATATGGTTCTCCCTTTTCTATTTTACTCCAACTCCCCATATGGAGTCAATATGAGTTTGTTTTTTCACAAGGATGGGCATCTGGGCAGAAAAACGTTTGCGCAGGGAGGTTTTCAGCGCCCGCGCTCACAGGCGGACGGGCCGGAGAGGAGGGGGGAATCGGGCTGATTCCGACGCGGCCCGCGATTGACAAGCCGCCGGAAATCCGATATTCTATAGCAGACAGCCAAGGGGAGATCAGTCCCATTGGCCCGGATGAGAAAACGTTTGCACACGAAACCGGTTTCGGCCGGTGGAAAGGCGGTATGGGATGAAAAGCGTCACCCTGAAGGATGTGGCCCGGGCGGCAGGAGTCTCCTATTCCACGGTCTCCCGCGCCCTGTCCGGCAGCCCCCAGATCGGCCGGGACACCCGGGAGCGGCTGCTGCGCCTGTGCGATGAGATGGGCTATACCAAGAACTATGTGGCCCGCTCCATGGTGATGCGGAGGACGGAGCTCATCGGCCTGGTGGTGCCCTCCATTGACAATCCGTTTATGGCGGAGCTGGCCTATCATGCGGAGATGAGCGCCCGGGCCAGGGGCTACAACATCATGCTGTGCAACTCCGGTCCGGATCTGCGGCAGGAGAAGACGGCGGTGAAGCTGCTGGCAGGCCGCCAGGTGGATGGCATGCTGATCGTCCCCCAGGAGCACCAGAGCTGTGCGGAACTCCAGCCCTATACGGAGCAGGTGCCCACGGTGTTCCTCAGCGAGGACCTGCGGGATGCGCCCCTCAGCTGCGTGACCACGGACAATGCCGGCGGGGCCTATCTGGCCATGGAGTATCTGCACAGCCTGGGCCACCGGGAGATTTTGTATTTCGGGCGGCGGAGCTCCGTCACCCATCAGCTGCGGGCGCAGGGGTATCTCCGGGCCTGCCGGGACATGGGACTGACGCCCCGGATCGTGGACAACGCCCAGTCCAGCTCCTCTGTGGCGGGGGGCTACCAGCTGGCCCGGGAGCTCTTCGAAAAGCCCCTGGACTACACGGCGGTCCTGGCCTCCACGGACTCCAACGCCCTGGGCCTGCTGCGGGCGGCGGACGAGCGGGGGCTCCGGATCCCGGAGCAGCTGAGCCTGGTGGGGTTTGACAACATCTCCGCCGCCGCCATGCCCCGGATCGACCTGACCACCGTGGAGCAGTCCAAGCGGGATATGGCGCTCCAGGCGGTGGAGATCCTGCTGGACAAGATCGAGCGGGGCACCCAGGGGTATGTGCATCAGGTCCTTCTGCCCAGCCTGGTGAAGCGCGGCTCCTGCCGGCCGCTGACGGCGGCGGGCGCAGCTGCGGACGGCCGGCCGTAAGGCCGGTGCCTCCGTTCAGCGGGGACGCCGCTTTCCGGCTTGACGGGGCGTTTTCCGCCGGATATAATAGAGGAAAAACAGGGAGGTGGGGGTATGCGGAAAGGCATCGTGGCACTGATCGTGCTGGTCCTGGTGGTGGCCGCCGGTGTGGCGGTCCGGTCGCTGTCCGCGCCGGTGCTGGATGAAGATGTGGAATATGAGCTCACCTCCTTTTACTATCAGGGGCGGGAAGTCTCCGCCCAGGTGGACGAGGACGATCTGCTGGACCTGCTGGAGGGGGCCTCCCGGGGCCTGATTACCCGGGGCGGCCTCCCGGGCTACGCCTCCGCGGATGCCATGGAGGTGAATCTCCTGGGAGACGAGGAGCCCCTGCGGGTGGTGCTCTCCCTGCCGGATGCCCTGTACGCCGTCTATCAGGACGCGGACTGGAGCTATACCATCCGGGACGGGGAGGCACTGGCGGAGGCTGTACAGGCGCTTCTGCCGGAGTGAGAGAGTCACCCGCGCTCCGCAGCTATGGCTGCGGGGCGTTTTTTATCCCCCTGGACAGGGGAGAGCATACAGAGGGGAGTTCTGTGACGATGGAAGATTTGACGGATTTTTTGCACCGGATGCCCAAGGTGGAGCTCCATGTCCACCTGGAATCCACTATGCCCGGAGAACTGCTGGCCCGGTTCGCGGCCCGGCAGGGCCGGTCGCTGCCCCGCCCGGCGGAGCGGCTGTACGACTGCTCTGCCGAGGACCTGAGCGACTTCCTGGCCTTTCTGGACGGGATCTGCTCCTATGTGGGCACGCCGGAGGAGCTGACGGAGGCGGCGGAGCACGCGGCCCTGGCCGCCGGGGAGGAGAACATCCTCTACAGTGAGCTGATTTTGAATCCCACCCACTGGCCCCAGTTCACCGTGCCGGAGCTCATCGCCGCTGTGACAGAGGGCTTTGACCGGGGCCAGGCCGCCGGCGGCGCCGACTGCCGGTTTACCCTGTCCCTCTCCCGCACTCAGACGGCGGAGGAGGCGGCGGCCCTGGTGGAGGCCATGACGGCCTACCGGACGCCCAGACTGGCAGGCCTCTCCATCGACGGGAACGAGGCCCTGGCCGGCCGGACCGGGGAGCGGTTCCGCCCGGCGTTTCTGGCGGCAAAGGCGGCGGGGTTCGGCTGCACCGTCCACGCCGGGGAGAGCAGCGGCCCCGAGGGGGTCCGGGACGCCCTGGATCTGCTGGAGGCGGACCGGCTGGACCACGGCGTCCGGGCGGCGGAGGACCCGGAACTGGTGGCCCGGCTGGTGCGGGACCAGGTGCCGCTGAACATCTGTCTGACCTCTAACCTGACGCTGCTGTACCGGCGGCCGGAGGAACACCCCCTGCGGCAGCTGCTGGACGCCGGAGCGGCGGTGACCCTGAGCCGGGACGACCCCACTTTCCTGGGAGGGCTGACGCTGACGGAGGAACTGCGCCGGGCGGCGGAGTTCGCCCGCATGAGCCGAGCGGCGCTGCTCCGCTGCCAGGAGACGGCGGTGGACGCCGCCTTCTGCGGGCCGGAGACCAAGGCGGCCCTTCGGCAGGCCCTGGCGGAATTTCAAAGGGCCTGACAGGCGCAGCGGAGGCGGGCGGCGCATAGGATGGGGTGGACGCCGGGCAAGAGACGTCCGGTGTACCATCTTGAAGAAACGAGGGAATTCCTTTGCGCATCAATGAAGCCTATGAGCATGAGCCCATTTTACCATATCAGTCCGAGGAGTCCTGCCCCCTGAACGGCTGCAACAAGGTCAGCACCCAGTGCGTGGATGTGACGGCCCCGGTGATCCTGGTGCCCACCGCGGCCATGGGCAGCCCCACTGTCACCTGCCAGGGTAGCCCCAAAATCACCTGCGCCACCAATGCCGACGGCACCATGTGCACCGTCACCCTGACTCAGCAGGTGTGCGTGTCCATCCCGGTCCGCTATGGCGTGACCATGTCCACCTGCGATCCCACCATCGCCTGCGCCGACAGCTGCACCGGCTGCGGCTGCTGCTGACAGACCGGCAGGCCCCCGCCGTCCCGGCGGGGGCCCGCTTTTGCAGACGCGGGAGAAAAAGGCTTGAAAATATGGGAGAAAAACGATATACTGAATTGGATTTGTAGAGATTTTCAACAGAAAGGAAGCGTTACAATGACTGCTTATCCCAAGATGTCCGCCGAGGAGCGCAAGGCGGAGTACGCCAAGGTCTCCCGGGAATACGAGGACCTGAAGGCCAAGGGCCTGAAGCTGAACATGGCCCGGGGCAAGCCCGGCAAGGCACAGCTGGACCTGGTCAGCGACATTTTCTCCCTGATGCAGAAGCTGGAGGACTACGTGTCTGACGGCATCGACGTGCGCAACTACGGCGAGCTCTCCGGCCTGCCCGCCGCCAAGCGGCTGTTTGCGGAGATCCTGGGCTGCAAGCCTGAGCAGGTGTTCGTGGGCGGCAACGCCAGCTTGCAGCTGATGTATGACACCATCTCCAAGGCTTATACCCATGGCCTGCTCCACAGTGAGCGGCCCTGGTGCAAGGAGCCGGTGGTGAAGTTCCTGTGCCCGGCTCCCGGCTATGACCGCCACTTCAAGGTGACGGAGTCCTTCGGCTTTGAGCTTATCACCATCCCCATGACGGACGAGGGCCCGGACATGGACGCGGTGGAGAAGGCCATCCAGGACCCGGCGGTCAAGGGCATGTGGAACGTGCCCAAGTACTCCAACCCCGACGGCATCATCTACTCCGCGGAGACCATCCGCCGCATCGCATCCATGAAGCCGGCGGCCCCGGACTTCCTGCTGATGTGGGACAATGCCTACTGCATCCATGAGTTCGAGGGGGACTATGTGGAGTTCCCGGACATCCTGGCGGAGTGCGCCAAATACGGCAACGCCGACATGGTGTTCGAGTTCGCCTCCACCTCCAAGGTGACGCTGCCCGGCGCCGGCATCTCCTGCTTCGCCTGCTCTGAGGCCAACATGGCCTATATGGAGAAACTGCTGACCGTTCAGGTCATCAGCTTCGACAAGGTGAACCAGCAGCGGCACGTGCTGTATCTGAAGGACAAGGCCCACACCCTGGAGCTGATGAAGAAGCACGCCGCCATCATGGGGCCCAAGTTCCGCTGCGTGGTGGACGCCCTGGACCGGGAGATCGCCCCGCTGGAGATCGCCTCCTGGCGGCGGCCCAAGGGGGGTTACTTCGTCTCCCTGTACGCCATGCCCGGCACCGCCAAGCGGACCCTGGCCCTGTGCAAGGAGGCGGGCGTCACCATGACCGGCGCCGGCGCCACTTATCCTTATGGCAAGGATCCCCAGGATTCCAACATCCGCATCGCCCCGTCCCTGCCGCCTGTTGAGGAGCTGGAGCAGGCCATCGCCGTGCTGTGCGTCTGCCTGAAGCTGGCGGCCCTGGAGAAGCTGGGCGTATGAGATACTACGGAAGCGTCTACCGCCCCCCCTCTGAGGCGTACAGCCTCATCGTCCAGGTGACCTACGGGTGCAGCCATAACACCTGCGCCTTCTGCAGCATGTACAAGGAGAAGCGTTTCGCCCTCCGCCCCCTGGAGGAGGTGCTGGAGGACTTCCGCATCGCCCGGGGCGTGTACCGGCAGGTGAAGCGGGTATTTCTGGCGGACGGCGACGCGCTGGTCCGAAAAGCTAGTGAGCTTTACACCATCCTGGACACCATTCGGGAGCTGTTCCCGGAGTGCGAGCGGGTCACCAGCTACGCATCCCCCTCCTCCATCCGTATCCGGACGGAGGAGGAGCTGCGGACGCTGCGGGACAAGGGCCTGACCATGGTCTACATGGGGCTGGAGTCCGGCTGTGACGACGTACTGAAGCGGATGAACAAGGGTCACCTGTCTGCGGAGATCGTGGAGATGGGCCAGAAGGTCCGCCGGTGCGGCATGGCGTTGTCCGTCACCGCCATCACGGGCCTTGGGGGGCCGGAGCTGCTGGAGCGCCATGCCATCGAGACGGCGGAGGCTTTCAACGCCATGAACCCCGAGTATATCGGCATGCTGACGCTGATGGTGGAGCCGGAGACCCCCCTGTACGACTGGGTGAAGGACGGCAGCTTCCGGCTGCTGACCCAGCCCCAGGTATTGGAAGAGACCCGGCTGCTGATGGAGCATCTGGACAGCCCCGGCAGCGTGTTCCGGATGAACCACGCCAGCAACTACCTGGTGCTGAAGGGCACGCTGAACCAGGACAAGGAGGCCATGCTCCGCACCATCGACGCGGCGGAGCACGACTTGAGCCGCCTCCGTCCCGAGGCGTGGCGGGGGCTGTAATCCCCCAAACAGATACCAAAAGCCGCGGAGCTCTGCTCCGCGGCTTGTTTTTTGCCGCATCTCCGGCGGCGGGCTTGACAGCGGCTGCCGGCGATGGTATCCTAAGCGTGATTTCCAAGTGAGGTGTGTGGATGTCGGCTCTGTGAGAAAAACCGGATACCGGGCTGTGAAGGGGGACGGCGTCCCTGTGTTTGGTGCTGCCCGGACACCCTTGGAAATCCAGCGTGAAATGAGGGAACTTTGTTGCAACTGAATCATTGTGTTTCGGCGTTTGACGCATAGCAGGGGCTATCGCGTCAAACAAAGAGATTTGGCATATAGCCTCTGCTCATTCCAAATCACAAGAGCTTTGGAGGAGCATCATGCGCTATATGAAAGCAGCCGACGTGCTGCCGCCGGACCTGCTGGAGCAGATCCAGGCGTATATCGACGGGGAGTATCTGTACATCCCCCGGCGGGAGACCAACCGCAAGCCCTGGGGCGCGGCCAATGGCCGCAAGGCGGAGACCCTGGCCCGAAATCTGGAGATCTATCGGCGCTATCGGGAGGGGACCTCTGTGGACCAGCTGGCGGAAGATTACTTTCTGGCGCCGAAGAGCATCTGGAAGATCATCGCCCGCCTGAGAAATGAATAAGACGATGAGCGCCATGCGGCATCCGCATGGCGCTTCCTTTTTTCAGAATCGAACCGGCGGTTGCGGGACCGGCCCGGGACGGGGTATGCTGAGAGCAGAAAGACAACACCAAGGAGGAAATCGATCATGTCTCAGCGCATCCCATAAAAACCAAAGCGCCGCCGCCCGGACTTCCGGCAGGACCCCTGCGGCGATGTGTTCACCTGCCGGGTCTGCGGCTGGCCGGTGGGGCCCCAGGATGCCGGCACCCGGCACCGGAACCACTGTCCCAACTGCCTGTCCAGCGTCCACCTGGACGACGAGCCCGGCGACCGGGCCGCCGACTGCGGCGGCACCATGGAGCCGGTGGCCGTCTGGGTGCGGAAGGGCGGCGAATGGGCCATTATCCACCGCTGCAAGGTCTGCGGTGTGCTCCATTCCAACCGGGTGGCGGCGGACGACAACCCCACCGTGCTGATGAGCCTGGCGGTGAAGCCCCTGGCCATGCCGCCGTTTCCCCTGGACCGGCTGGAGCGGCCGGCGGAATAGACAAAGCACCAGCGGAGGCCGTGAGGCCTCCGCTTGGTGTTTGTCACGCGATGTGCTTGAAGTTGCCCAGGGTCTCGTTGACGCCGGAGACATAGGCAAAGGTGTCCGGGAATCGGGAGAGGATCTCCTGGAATCGCACCACCTGATGGCGGTTCACCACGCAGACCAACAGGTACCGGGGTGTCTCGGAGTACATCCCCTCCGCCTGGAGCACGGTGACGCCATGGTGGAGCTGGTCCATCAGCTGATGGGACAGGGCCTCCGGCTCCCGGGTGATGACCTCGAACTTCATGGCGGACTTGCCGCCCTTCAAGATAGCGTCGCTGATGCTGGAGCTGAGGTAGCAGTAGATGAGGCACAGGATCACCGGCTCGAACTGGTACCCGTAGACAAAGAAGGACAGCACCGCCACGGTGGCGTTGAGGCTGAAGATCAGCCAGACCAGACTGGCCTCCGGCCGCTTTTTCCGCACCCAGGCGGCCACGATGTCCGTGCCCCCGGTAGAGCCGTTCCGCCGGATGACCCAGCCGTACACCGCGCCGCTGACGACGCCTGCGGCCACAGGTCCCAGGATGGCGGAGGAGCCGGTGTCGTAGGCGATGCCGCTGAGATCCACCTGTCCCAGAATCAGCGTCACGGCGGAGAACACCAGCACAAAGGCCAGGGTCTTGCGGGCGAAGTCCGGGTCCACCTTCTTCCAGGCCAGCAGGATCAGCGGCAGGTTGATCAGCAGGGAGAGGTAGCCGATGTTGATGTGCAGCAGATACTGCAGCATGGTAGCCAGGCCGTTGATGCCCGCCGGCGCAAAGGCGTTGGGAAAGACGAACAGCTCATAGCTGACGCCCATCAGACAGGCCAGGGCCGCCACGGCGGCGTAGCTGCAAAGGGTGTTCCAGATGCGGTGTTCCATGGGAAGGATGCCTCCGTCAAGTATTGATCCGGGCCGCAGTATACGCCTCTTTCCCGGAGAATGCAACAAAAATTGCATAAAAAATTCTGCATTGCAGGAAAACTTTCCTGCAATGCAGAATTGCGGCTCCAGTCCCTTCTGAGGCGGAGGTCAGCGGCCTCCGGCGCAGTCTGGAGACGGCCCGCCGTCATGGAGAGATCAGAACTTCTTGTCCTTGGCCGTCTCGCAGTAAGCGCAGCGGTAGGTGTGGGTGGCTGGGTCGCTCAGCAGGAAGAT
>DWYU01000038.1 GCA_019118505.1 Candidatus Oscillibacter excrementavium | reverse complement strand
CGGCCATAGGCCGGGACCTCTTTTTGTGTGTTTACACGTAGAACAGCAGGTCGCTGTAGACCGGGAAGGGCCAGTAGTCGGAGGCGGTGAGGGTCTCCAGTTGGTCGGCGGCCTTCCGGGCCTCCTCCATGTCGGGGATCAGCACGTCGTGGCAGTATCGCATGGCCGCCGTGGCGTCGGCGGGGATGGCGTCCAGGTCGGACTCCATCTTGGAGCAGGCGTTCTGCAGGGCGTCCGTCAGGTCGGCGATCTCCTTGGCGGTGGTGGTCTCGTACTGGCGGGAGACGCCCATGGCGTCCTTGTGATAGGCCCGCTGGCACAGATCATCGGCGTACTTGGAGACGGCGGGCAGGATCTGATGGCGGATCATGTCCACCATGGTCTTGGCCTCGATGGTCAGGACGGTGGAGTAGTTCTCAATGTGGATCTCCGCCCGGGCCTCGATCTCCTCCTTGGTGTAGATGCCGTGCTTGATGAACAGGTCCATGTTCTTCGGCGCGGTGTACATGGGCAGGGCGTCGGCGGTGGAGACCAGGTTGTACAGGCCCCGCTTCTTGGCCTCCTCCAGCCAGGACTCGTCATAGCCGTTGCCGTTGAAGATGATCCGCTGATGCTCGGTAAAGGTCTTTTTGATGAGCTTCTGCAGGTCCCCCTGGAAGTCCGCGGAGGGCTCCAGCGCGTCGGCAAACTGCTTCAGCTCCTCCGCCATGATGGTGTTCAGGGCGATGTTGGGACCGGAGATGGACTGGGAGGAGCCCAGCATCCGGAACTCGAACTTGTTGCCGGTGAAGGCCATGGGGGAGGTGCGGTTGCGGTCCGTGTTGTCCTGGCGGATGGCGGGCAGGGCGTCCACGCCGATCTCCAGGGTGCGCTTGCCGGTGCCCTGGAAGTCCGTGTCGTGGATGATGGAGTCCACCACGGCGGACAGCTCGTCACCCAGGAAGATGGACAGCACGGCGGGCGGCGCCTCCTGGGCGCCCAGGCGGTGGTCATTGCCGGGGAAGGCCACCGTGGCCCGCAGGAAGTCCTGATAGTCGTCCACGCCCTTGACGAAGGCCGCCAGGAACAGGAGGAACCGGGCGTTCTGCCGGGGGGTGGAGCCGGGCTTGAACAGGTTCTTGCCCGTGTCGGTGGACAGGGACCAGTTGTCGTGCTTGCCGGAGCCGTTGACGCCGGCGAAGGGCTTCTCATGGAGCAGGCACACCAGGCCGTGGCGGTCCGCCACCTTCTTCATGATCTCCATTACCAGCTGGTTCTGGTCGCAGGCGGAGTTGGCGTCGGTGTAGATGGGGGCCATCTCATGCTGGGAGGGGGCCACCTCGTTGTGCTTGGTCTTGCTGAGCACGCCCAGCTTCCACAGCTCCTCGTCCAGGTCCTTCATGTAGGCGGCCACCCGGGGACGGATGGCGCCGAAGTAGTGGTCCTCCAGCTCCTGGCCCTTGGGGGGCTTGGCGCCGAACAGGGTGCGGCCGGTCATCCGCAGGTCCTCCCGCTTGGCGTACTGGGCCTTGTCGATCAGGAAATACTCCTGCTCTGGGCCAACCTGCGCCACCACCCGCTTGGTCTCGGTGTCGCCGAAGAGCCGCAGGATCCGGATGGCCTGGCGGCTGACCTCCTCCATGGAGCGTAGCAGGGGGGTCTTCTTGTCCAGGGCCTCGCCGGAGTAAGAGCAGAAGATGGTGGGGATGCAGAGGGAGCCCTCCTTGATGAAGGCGAAGGAGGTGGGGTCCCAGGCGGTGTAGCCCCGGGCCTCGAAGGTGGCCCGCAGGCCGCCGGAGGGGAAGGAGGAGGCGTCGGGCTCGCCCCGGACCAGCTCCTTGCCGGAGAACTCCATCATGATCTTGCCGCCGCCCACCGGGGCGATGAAGCTGTCGTGCTTCTCGGCGGTGACGCCGGTCATGGGCTGGAACCAGTGGGTGTAGTGGGTGGCGCCCTTTTCCACGGCCCACTGCTTCATGGCCTCTGCGATCTCATTGGCGGTGGAGATGTCCAGAGCGGTGCCGTCGGTGACGCATTTCTTCCACGCCTCGTAGGACGCGGACGAGAGACGATCCTTCATGGTCTCCTCGTTGAAGACCATGCTGCCGAACAGTTCGGGGAGTTTCATGGTGGTACTCATGCGTTTCATCCTCCTATATTGATCAAATGGTATCGTATCACATCAGATGTGGGAAACTCAATAGGCTGCTGCCGGTTTGCGGATTATTTGCCGCTGTCGCCGTAGTTGGAGAGGACCCGGGCGGAGGGATCGTCCACGTCGCAGCCCTCCCAGGAGCGGTTGGGCATCCAGAAATCCCGGATCATCCGGGCCTGGCCGGGATAGTACTGCTCGAAGATCTCCCGGTACAGCAGGCTCTCCTTGGTGAAGGGCGGGCAGTAGTCGTACTTCTGCCGCAGGGTCTCGAACTCGGCGTCCGTGTACTTCTCCTCGGCGTAGGCCTTCAGGTCATCCACCATGGAGTGGCCCACCGCGTCGGAGAAGGCGGCCTTCTGCCGCCAGAGGATGCTGTCCGGCAGCAGGTGGTCCTGCTCAAAGGCGTGGCGCAGCAGGTACTTGCCCATGTGGTAGGTGTTCAGCTTCAGCTTGGGGTCGATGCTCATGACGTATTTCACGAAGTCCAGGTCGCCGAAGGGGACCCGGGCCTCCAGGGAGTTGACGGAGATGCACCGGTCCGCCCGGAGCACGTCGTACATGTGGAGCTCATCCACCCGCTTCTTGCTCTCGGCCTGGAAGGCCTCGGCGCTGGGGGCGAAGTCCGTGTACTTGTAGCCGAAGAGCTCGTCGCTGATCTCGCCGGTCAGCAGCACCCGCACGTCCGTCCGCTCATGGATGGCCTTGCAGCACAGGTACATCCCCATGCTGGCCCGGATGGTGGTGATGTCCCAGGTGCCCAGGGCGGCGATGACGATGGGCAGCGCCGTCAGGACCTCCTCCCGGGTCATGTAGACCTCCGTGTGGTCGGCGCCGATGAAATCCGCCACCTCCCGGGCGTATTTCAGGTCGATGGCGTCCGTGTCCATGCCGATGGCGAAGGTGCGGATCTTCTTCCCCAGCACCACCGAGGAGATGGCGCACACCAGGGAGGAGTCCAGCCCGCCGGAGAGCAGGAAGCCCAGGGGGGCGTCCGCGTCCAGCCGCTTGTCCACGGCGGCGATCAGCTTGTTGCGGATGCTGCGGCAGGCGGTCTCCAGGTCGTCGGTGGAGTACGTTTTCACTGTGGTCAGGTCCGCGTACCGGACGAATTTGCCGTCCGCGTAGTAGTGGCCCGGCGGGAAGGGGCAGATCTCCTTGCACAGCCCCACCAGGTTCTTCGGCTCGCTGGCAAAGACGATGGCGCCGTCCCGGTCATAGCCGTAGTACAGGGGCCGGATGCCGATGGGGTCCCGGGCGGCGATGAGGTCGTCCTTCTGGGCGTCGTAAATGATGAGGGCAAACTCCGCGTCCAGCTTGGCGAACATGTCCAGACCGTACTCCTGGTACAGGGGCAGCAGGATCTCGCAGTCGCTGCCGCTCTGGAACTGATAGCCTTTCTCCGCCAGCTGCCGCTTCAGGGGGCGGAAGCCGTAGATCTCGCCGTTGCAGACCACGTAGTTGCCGTCCAGCTCAAAGGGCTGCATGCCCGCCTCTGTCAATCCCATGATGGCCAGCCGGTGGAAGCACAGCCAGCCGGACGGCGTCTCGATGACGCGGGACATGTCCGGCCCCCGGGAACGGGTCCGGTCAAAGAAGGGCAGCAGCTCTTCCTTCGTGTAGGTTTTTTTGGAAAAGCCCATGATTGCGCACATAAATAAAAGCACCTCCGGATCATAAAAAAACGCAGCTTCCTCCTAATATTTTAGGACGAATAGCTGCGATCCGCGGTGCCACCTAATTTGCCCCCTGTTCGGGGACCCCTTTCAAAGCTCTAACAAGCCCGTGTGAGATAACGATCACAACTCGTCGCACTTACTAACGGAGACCCGCGTTCGGATTGCAGCTACGGAGTGTTCTTCCCGCGGACTCTTTGTACAGGGTTCCCACTGCCCCCCCGCTCACTGAACCGGAACTTCCACGGTACTTTTCTCCATCAACGCCTTTGCTGATGTCTGATTGTCCTCGATGTTTGAATCGATGGTAGAAGTCTATCACTATGGCCGGAGCACTGTCAATGTGAAAATTCACAAAATCGGGCTGCGTTTTTTGACGCACTTTTTGGGACAGCTGCCCCCTGGATGGACAGCGGCGGAGTGCGTCCGCAC